>NZ_BCAG01000001.1:704612-1056919 GCF_001293685.1 Desulfatitalea tepidiphila
ATTTGCCAGAATTGCAACGGTAAGCTGAAGGTCGCCGACGATAAACTGCCGGAAGGCAAAACCGTCACGCTGAAATGCCCGCGTTGCCAGTCCAAGATCAGCGTCAATCGACCGGCCCAAAAGGCCGAGGCAGAGGATGGCGCCTTCGACGATTTGTTCGATTTTGACGAAGACGATGGCGAAGGGTACGACGCGTCTGAAAAGCCGTTCGACTTTATCGAAGAAGAAGGTAAAACGGCACTGGTCTGCGAGTCCGACACCCTGATCCGTGAAAAGATGCGACCCACTCTCGACCTGATGGAATACCACATCACCGAAACGCCCAACAGTCGTGAAGCGCTCAAGAAGATGCGCTACCACACGTATGATCTGGTGTTGCTCAACGAGTATTTCGACACCCGGGACCCGGATGCCAATCCAGTCCTCATCTATATCGAAAGACTGGCCATGGAGACGCGCCGCAACATGTTCGTGACGCTCCTGACCACCCGCTTCCGGACGATGGATCACATGACCGCTTTTCAAAAGAGCGTAAATATGATCGTGAACCTTCGCAACATCGATGATATCGACAAGATCCTGCAAAGAGGAATGGCCGATTACGGCCTGTTTTACAAAGTCTTTAAGGAATCATTGACCCGGTAGGCGCGTTGGGCCTACATAGGGTTGTCAACGCTTGGTACCTCTACCGTCAAACATCGATTGCCGACCCATGCCCAAGTCTAGCCATGTTGTTCAAGCCGCTGATAACCTTTTTATGGTCACCCTGCCGGTGGCCATCACCGGCTTTGCGGATTTCATCACTGCCTGGGTATGGACTGCCGGTCCGGTCGTCGTCGTGGATGTGGGGCCGTCATCGACCAACGGCCGGTTGCTCTCCGCATTGGCCGAACTCGGCGTGCGTCACCTCGATTTTATATTGTTGACCCATATCCACATCGATCATGCCGGCGGTATCGGCGGATTGGCGCGTGCATTTTCCGGGACGCCGGTGGTGTGCCATCCCAAGGCCGTGGAGCATCTGGTAGATCCGCAACGGTTGTGGGAAGGATCCGTCAAGACGCTGGGCGATGTGGCCCGCGCTTACGGCCCCATCGAACCGGTGCCAGGGGGGCAGGTGCTTCCCATGGATCGGTTCGAGGCCCAGGGCATTGTGCCCATTGCGACCCCCGGCCATGCCCCCCACCACTTCAGTTTTCTCATGGGCGATCTGCTCTTCGCCGGTGAGGCGGGCGGTGTCTGCCTTTCGCTGGAAAATGGGGAAGCCTACCTGCGTCCGGCCACACCGCCGCGATTTCGCATCCAGACCAGCCTCGACAGCATCGATCGACTCATCGCCCGTGCTCCCCGCCGGATCTGTTATGGGCATGTGGGAATGCGTTCGCAAGCCGTCGAGATGCTCGACCGCCAACGCGCCCAGCTCAAGCTGTGGTTGGAGAAGATCACGCCCTGGTATGAACGCCATCCACAGGGCGGTTCGGATCTGATGGAAGCCTGCCTGGAGGACCTGCTGGCCAGCGATCCGTCGCTGTCACGCTTCAATCAACTGTCGCCGGATGTCCGCAGCCGCGAGCGTTTTTTTCTGCTCAACAGCGTCCGAGGGTATTGGGGGTATCTTGCCGAGCAGTAGTCGGGCGGCTCCGTTGACCGCCCAGGCGGTATCGACATTTAGAGCCGATCGGCGATAATCTTCAGCCCGACCAGGGTCAGGTCGGATTCTACGGCTTCGATGCAGGTGGCTACATGCTGCATCAAAGGGGCCAGTCCTCCGGTGGCGATTACCTTGGGGCGGGTTCCCAGTTCGGCGGAAATACGCGCGATCATGCCATCGACCATCCCCGCATATCCATAGATGATGCCCGATTGAATGCTCGAAATGGTATCATTGCCGATCACGCTGGCCGGTTTTTTGAAGATCTCCACGCGTGGGAGCTTGGATGCCTTTGCAAACAGCGCTTCGGACGAGATGCCGATGCCGGGGCTGATGGCGCCTCCCAGGTATTCACCCTTTTCGGTGATGACATCGAAGGTGGTGGCCGTGCCGAAATCGATGACGATCAGGCTGGTACGATAGCGTTCGTAGGCCGCCACGGCGTTCACGATGCGATCGGCGCCCACCTCGTTGGGGTTGCTGTAGAGGATCGGCATTCCGGGATAGGATTTGGCATCGATCCAATGGGCGACCTGTTTCAGATATTTGCGGGCAAAGGCGTCCAGGATCGTCACCATGGGTGGGACGACACAGGAAACAACGGTCTTTTCGATCCTGGCGATGTCGATCCGGCTGCGCCCAAAGAGCCCGGCCGCCAGGAGGTTGAATTCATCCTCTGTCGTATTGCGTTCGGTACGGACCCGCCAGTTTTCGATGAGCGTGTCGCCATCGAAAACGCCCATGACGATATTGGTGTTGCCGACATCGATGACCAGCAGCATGCCACAATGCCCTTTCTAATATTGGATGATTGTTTTCAAGCGTTTCGGATGGCGTCCAGCATCGTCACCATTGCCTTGGTGTTGGCGACATTGTGAACCCGGACGATGTGGGCGCCATTGTTCACGGCCATGGCGATGGTCGCCTGGGTGCCGGTTTCGACCTCGGGCCGGTCCGCCGACAGCTCGGTCGCGGTCGCCCCGGACAAAATTTTACGAATAAAAGCCTTGCGGGACGTGCCGATCAAAATCGGCACGTCCAGCTCTTCGAAAACAGACAACCGCCGGATAATCTGTAAATTATGCGCGACGGTTTTTCCGAACCCGATGCCTGGATCGATGATGATTTTATCGGATGCGATACCGGCTTGCCTCGCCCTTCCGATGGCCGTTTTCAAGTACGCTTTCACTTCGCCGAGCAGATCGTCGTAAACCGGGTCGATTTGCATGGTGCGCGGGCGTCCTTTCATATGCATCAGGATCACCGGCACATCGTATTTTACCGCTACCGCAGCCATCTGATCGTCCATCTGCAGGGCGCTGATGTCGTTGACGATGGCGGCCCCCGCGGCCAAGGCCGCTTCGGCAACAGCGGCCTTGTTGGTGTCGATGGAGATGGGCACACCGATGCGTGTCGTCAGACGTTCAATCACCGGCATGACCCGATCGATTTCCGCCTGTGCGGACACGCCTTCGGAGTAGGGCCGGGTAGATTCACCCCCGATGTCGACAATATCGGCGCCCGCCTGGACCAGTCGTTCGGCTTGGCTCACGGCCGCTTCGGTGGAGTAGAATTGTCCACCGTCCGAAAACGAGTCGGGCGTGATATTGACAATGCCCATGATCGCCGTGCGATGCCCGAGTTCGAGATGAAAGCGGTTCCAGTGCAGGGTATAGTGTTTCATGGCGTTCTTAAAGTCTCGATGATGATCCCGGCCTCATGGGTTTCGCGGCGCGATCACTCCCCTGCGGGGTCCTCGATGTGGAGCTCCGGATCGGCTTCGCCCTGATCCTCCTTGGCCGACGGCAGGTTGGCGTCCGGTTTGATCGAAAGAATCAGCTCGTCGAGCTCCTTGCCAAGCACCGTCTCTTTTTCGAGCAACCGGTCAGCCAGGGCATGCAGGATAGTGATATGTTCACTCAGGACCGAATGGGCCTGCTGGTGGGCATTTTTTATCAGTCGCGTGATTTCCTTGTCGATTTTTTGGGCCGTGGCCTCTGAATAGTCACGGTGCTGTGCTATTTCGCGACCCAAAAAGACCTGCTCCTCACCCTGGGCATAGGACAACGGTCCCAGTTCCTCGCTCATTCCCCACTGGCGCACCATTTGTTGGGCCAGCTCCGTCGCTTGCTTGATATCGTTGGAAGCACCGGTGCTGATGCGATTGAAGACGATCTCTTCGGCCACTCGGCCGCCGAAGGCCACCGCCAGTTCGCTCTCGAGTTGATCTTTGTACTTGAAATCACGCTCTTCCGGCAGAAACCAGGTGACGCCGGCGGCGCGACCACGGGGGATGATGGTGATCTTGTTCACGGCATCGGTGTTGGGCAAAAAGCGTGCGACCAGCGCATGGCCGCCTTCATGATAGGCCGTGGTTTTGCGGTCCTCTTCGCGGATCACCTTGGACTTGCGCTCCAGACCCATATACACCTTGTCCTTGGCGTCTTCGAAGTCCACCATCTCCAGCTTTTCCTTGCCGCGCTTGGCGGCCAGCAACGCGGCCTCGTTGACCAGGTTCTCGAGGTCGGCACCGGAAAATCCGGGTGTGCCTTTGGCCAGATTGGTGGCATTGACATTTTGATCCACGGGCGTCTTTTTCATGTGAACCGAGAGGATTTTCTCGCGCCCCCGGATGTCGGGAAGATTGACCACCACCTGTCGGTCGAAGCGTCCCGGCCGCAGCAATGCCGGGTCGAGAACGTCGGGCCGGTTGGTGGCCGAGATGAGAATGACGCCTTCGTTGGACTCGAACCCGTCCATTTCCACCAGTAGTTGATTGAGGGTCTGTTCGCGTTCGTCGTGACCGCCGCCCAGACCGGCGCCGCGATGGCGGCCGACCGCATCGATTTCATCGATAAAAATAATGCAGGGCGCGTGCTTCTTGCCCTGGACAAATAGGTCGCGTACGCGCGAAGCGCCGACACCGACAAACATCTCCACGAAATCCGACCCGCTGATGCTGAAAAACGGCACCCCGGCCTCACCGGCGATGGCCCTGGCCAGCAGCGTCTTGCCCGTGCCCGGCGGGCCCATGAGCAGGACCCCCTTGGGGATGCGCCCGCCCAGGCGGGTGAATTTTTTCGGGTCGCGCAGGAAATCGACAACCTCGCTCAGCTCTTCCTTGGCCTCGTCGATACCCGCCACATCTTCGAAGGTGACCTTCTCCTGGGAGTCGGACATGAGCCTGGCCCTGCTTTTGCCGAACGATAGCGCTTTTCCGCCGCCCGATTGCATCTGCCGCATGAAAAAGATCCACACACCGATCAGCACGAGCATGGGGAACCACGAGATCAATATATTGTACCAGGGCGATTCGGTGGGGGGCTTGGCCTTGATGCTGATGTTTTTGGATCTTAAATTTCTAATGAGATCAGGATCTTCCGGTGTATATACGCGGTATTTCTGTCCACTGATATCGGTTGCGCTGATTTCCTGGCCCTGGATGGTGACTTCGTTCACCCGATTTTCGTCGACCATGGCCAAAAATTCGGAGTATCCCAAAGGGGTTTCGGTGAGGTTTTGGGCGTTGAACATTTTGTAGAGCATGATCATCATCAGGGTGATCACGCACCATAACGCCAAGTTTTTATAAAAAGGGTTCAAAAAGAATACCTCCTCCATAGTTTGGTGCCGCCGACTGCCGGAATTGCCTACCATAATGCCCTTTGGGCCTTTTCGCAACTATTATCATTTTGTTTTCCCTCAGGGCGATCGCCTTTACAACTGCTTCATATCGTTGACTCTATCAATGGTTTGGGCCTCTATGCGCAGTGCCTTCGATGTCTGCTCGTCGACAACCGCCAGACCGCTTCGGCGCACACCGACGACCCACAGAACCGTATCGCCGCCGATCACCAGGGGAACCCGTGACCTTTCGGGTTTGGGTATCTTGTGATCGATGAAGAGCTTTTTGAGCTTTTGGGTGCCTTGCAATCCAAAAGGCGAAATTCGGTCACCCGGTTTCGGAGTTCGAATGAGCAGGGGAAAGGTGAGTCGGTTCAGATCGAAGAACACCCGTTGGGGGCCGCGCGAGCGGACCATTTCGTAATCGATGGCATGCGCGATGGCGTGCTCGATCCGGAACGCGAGGCGCAATCCGGCTTCGGGGATCTCGATGACCACCGGTAGATCTTCCGCCGTCTCGATCACGTGTGTAAATTCAACCGGTTCGGCGGGTATCGCCGCCTGGGGGCGGCCGCGGCAGTGACCAGGGAAACGCCGGAAGTACAAATCAGTCACCGTTCGTTCGGCCTCGATGCGGCGCGGCAGGTGCAGGCGGCGATGCCGCTGGTCGTCCGGAAGCAGGGCGGCTATGTTTTCGATGTGGTTGGCGTTGAAGCGCTGGAGATCTCCCAACCACATCCGCAGCGCGTTGCGGATGATGCGGCGCTGGACGGGGCGAGGCGCGTGGACGAGGGAATCGACACGCAACCGCAAGGAGGTTGAATTCCGGGCGGCGACAGATCGCGCTAGCAGCGGGGCCAGTTGATCGTCGATCCAGCGATCCTCTTCGAAACAGATCGATGCCGTGCGGTTGAGAATTTGAACCAGGTTGGCGGTGTAGTCTTTTTCCAACAGCGGGATCAGTTGGTGGCGGACCCGATTGCGGTCAAACCTCACATCCATGTTGGTCGGGTCATGCAGCCAGTCGATGCCGAGTCGATCGAGACACGTCAGTATCTCTGTGCGCGTGACACGAATCAGGGGCCTGATGATCCGATTGCCCCGAATCGGTGGAATGCCGGCGATGCCGCGCATGCCGCTGCCCCGGAGCAGATGCAGGAGAACCGCTTCTGCGTTGTCATTGGCCTGGTGCCCGACGGCGATTTTTGAAAAGCCATGTTGTGCCGCCGTCTGCTCGAGAAAGTCATAGCGTTGGGTTCGCAGCCAGGCTTCCAGAGAGCCATGCCCAGGAAAGGTGCCGAGCCGCGATGAGAAAAAGGGCACATCGAGATCTTCGGCCAGACCCTTGACCCATGCGGTCTCTTGGGCCGCGGCGTCGGGACGCAACCCGTGGTCCAGATGTGCGATGCCCAAATCGATGGCATAACGGCATCGTAACCAGGATAGCACATGGACGAGGGCCACTGAATCGGGGCCGCCGGAAACGCCCACCAGCACACGATCCTCGGGGCGGAGCATGCCATAGTCATCGATACACTGTTGCACCTTTACTATAAGCCGTGATGTATCCGCATCCTGGACAGGAGGGAAAGGCTTTTTGATATGGGGTGGTGAAGGCATGCGCTACCTTGTCATCTTCTGATCGGGAAGCATCAACGGACGGCGTTCAAGGATGTCGGTCTGGGGTCTCTTGCGCGTGGCGCTGTGTGCCACGGCCTCGGTTCTATGGCAGCCATGAATAATTGTCAACTTTACCTTGAAAATGAGTCGCCGCCAAATTATAATCGGTTCCCTGGTTGTGCTAGGCGGGGAGCTAGCGGTGCCCTCGACCCGAAATCCGCTTATGCGGGGCTGAATTCCCTCCCTAGGGTGATGCTCGAAACATGTTGCTTTGCAGGCCGGCCGCCGCGCAACAGACGGTCGCGAACCTCGTCAGGTCCGGAAGGAAGCAGCGATAAGTGATGCAGTCTGTGTCGCGGATCGATCCCGGCCATGTTGCAAGGCGATGTGCAAGGGCATATTCGAAGGGGGGTGCACAACCGACTCACCGAGTGCCCATCCACAAACGGCCCATCGGCCAAATCCTTGTTTTTTCATCCCCGGTGCCCAGGGTCTGCGGCGCCTTGACATCCCCATAAGCCGTCTTATTTTTTTATCACTTTTCAGGGCCGTTCGAATTGCGAGCATTTTCAAGTGAATAGAATGGTTTTAGGGCGAATCGGAAAAACAATTTCAAGGAGTTTGGGGAGGCATGAGCAAGAGAATCGACATCCAGGAGGAGACCGACCTGGAACAGGCAGAGGCCAGCGAAATTGGCGTTGAGACACCGACGAGAGGTCCGGACGGCAAGGTAGCGGTCGAGCCGGAACCGGAAGCTTCAGCTGCAGATGGGGACTTGAACAAAAAACTGGAAGAAGCCGAGCGACAAGCAAAAGACAACTATGAACGACTCCTGCGCGTATCTGCCGATTTTGAGAACTACAAAAAACGAACGGCCCGTGAAATGCAGGACCTTGTGAAGTATGCCAATGAAAAAATCCTGAAAGAGATGCTGACGGTCGTAGACAATCTGGAACGAGCCATCGAATCGGCATCCAACCATTATGATACGAACGATCCCCTGATTCAGGGGGTTCATCTAACGCTCAGCGAAACATTGAAGATTTTGGAGAGACACCAGGTAAAACCCGTGGTTTCTCTGGGTGAACCGTTTGACCCCAGCTTCCATCAAGCCATGATGCAGGAAGAGGTGCAAGACCAACCTCCCAACACCGTCGTCAAAGAGTTGCAGAAAGGGTACCTGATTCATGACCGACTATTGAGGCCCGCACTGGTCGCTGTGTCCAAAACCGGAGGCCCTGTCAAGCAGGAAAATAGCTAATGATTCAAAAACTATAGAATGTCCATATATGAATTATTCAAGGAGGAGATCAAATGGGCAAGATAATTGGAATTGATTTGGGAACGACCAACTCTTGTGTGGCGATTATGGAGGGCAGCGACAGCAAGGTCATCACCAATCCGGACGGTGGGCGCACGACCCCATCTATTGTGGCCATATCCGAAAGCGGTGAGCGTCTGGTGGGCCAGATCGCCAAGCGCCAGGCCATCACCAATCCGGAGAATACGGTTTTCGGCGTCAAACGCCTGATCGGGCGTAAATTCGATTCGGCCGAAGTTCAGAAGGATATCAGCAATCTTCCCTACAAGATCAAAAAGGCTGAAAACGGCGATGTTCGCATTGAACTTCGTGGAAAAAAGTACAGCCCGGCCGAAATTTCTTCTTTCATTCTGTCGTACATCAAGAAATACGCTGAGGATTACCTTGGTGAACCGGTTTCCGATGCGGTCATCACCGTACCGGCCTATTTTAACGATAGTCAGCGCCAAGCCACCAAAGACGCAGGGAAGATCGCGGGATTGAACGTGATGCGGATCATCAACGAGCCCACGGCGGCGTCGCTGGCCTATGGTTTGGACAAACGCCGCGAAGAAAAGATCGTGGTCTTCGATTTGGGCGGCGGTACCTTCGACGTCTCGGTCCTGGAGATCGGAGAGGGCGTCTTCGAGGTCAAGGCGACCAACGGCGATACCCACCTGGGGGGCGAAGATTTCGATCTGCGGCTCATCGATTATCTGGCAACGGAATTCAAAAAGGAACAGGGCATCGATCTGCGAAACGATAAAATGGCCTTGCAACGCCTCAAGGAGGCGGCTGAAAAGGCCAAGATGGAACTGTCGACCTCCATGGAGACCGACGTGAACCTGCCGTTTATCACCGCCGATGCGAGCGGCCCAAAGCATCTCAATATGAAGATCAGCCGGGCCAAGCTCGAGTCCCTGGTGGCCGACCTGCTCGATAACCTGGAAGGCCCCTGCCGGACAGCCATGAAGGATGCGGGGCTGAGCAATTCGGAGATCAACGAAGTGATCCTGGTCGGCGGTATGACCCGCATGCCGGCCGTCCAGGAGCGCGTGAAGAGAATATTCGGCAAAGAGCCCAACCGCAGTGTCAACCCGGATGAGGTCGTGGCCCTCGGAGCCGCGATCCAGGGCGGTGTGCTCAAGGGGGATGTGAAAGACGTTCTGCTGCTCGACGTGACCCCCCTGTCATTGGGTATCGAAACCCTGGGCGGCGTGATGACGCGTTTGATCGAGAAGAATACCACCATTCCCACCCGCAAGAGCCAGGTCTTTTCGACGGCCGCGGACAATCAGCCGGCCGTTTCGATCCATGTGCTTCAGGGTGAGCGCGAGATGGCCGCCAACAACAAGACTCTGGGGCGATTCGAGCTGGTGGGGATTCCCCCGGCACCGCGAGGGATCCCGCAGATCGAGGTGACCTTCGACATCGACGCCAACGGCATCGTCAAGGTGTCGGCGAAAGATTTGGCCACCAGCAAGGAGCAATCGATCAGCATCACGGCCTCCAGCGGCATGAGCAAAGAGGAGATCAACCAGGCCGTCAAGGATGCGGAACTGCATGCCGAAGAGGACAGGAAGAAAAAGGAACTGGTGGAGGCGCGCAATCATGCCGACAGCCTGATTTACTCTTCCGAGAAATCGCTCAAAGATTTGGGCGAAAAGGTCGATGCGGCTACGCGCGGCAAGGTGGAGTCGGCCATTGCCGATCTTCGCAAGGCCATGGAAGGCCAGGATGTCGAAGAGATCAAGCGTCTCAGCGAGCAGCTGACGCAGTCATCCCATAAGCTGGCCGAAGCTATCTATCAGCAGCAGACCGCTCAGAGCGAACAGGCGGCAGGCGGAGCAGGGGCCGGTGCGGGTCAGCAGACCGGCGGCGGTGCCACGCATGACGATGACGTCGTGGATGCCGATTTCGAGGAAGTCAAAGACGATAAGAAGTAGCCTTTTTTAATTCGATAGCGCGTCTTGAAAACCCGCCGCAGCAGGAGTTGCGGCGGGTTTTTCAATGGGGTTAAATCTGGAAGCTCTCCTTGGCGCCGGCGAATTTTTCGCGCAGTTTGGGCTTTTCGATTTTTCCGGTGGGATTGCGAGGTACGTCATCGAAGATGATTTTTCGCGGGCGTTTGTAACGGGGCAATTGTTCACAAAAGAGGCGCACCTCTTCCTTGGTCAGGGTGTGACCCGGTTTGACCTTGATGATCGCGGTGGCAATCTCCCCCAGGCGCAAGCTGGGCAATCCGATGACCGCCACATCCGCGATTTTGGGGTGGCTTTGGAGAAAGTCTTCGATCTCCACGGGGAATACATTTTCGCCACCGGTGATGATCACATCCTTCTTTCGATCCACCAGCCAGATAAATCCATCTTCATCCAGGCGGGCAATGTCGCCGGTCAGCAGCCACCCTGATTTGATGGCATCTGCGGTCGCTTCCGGATTACGATAATATTCGACCATCACGCCCGGACCTTTGACGATTAATTCGCCCGGTGTGCCGGGTTCGACGGGATTGAGATGGTCGTCCACGATGCGGTATTCCCAGTCGAATCCGGGAAGACCGATGGCGCCCACCTTGTGCATGTTTTCAACACCGAGATGAACGCAGCCCGGCCCGGTGGACTCGGTCAGACCGTAATTGGTGTCGTATTGATGGTTGGGGAAAATTCTCTGCCACTCCTTGATCAGACTGGGCGGCACCGGTTGGGCGCCGATATGCATCAGGCGCCATTGGTCGATCTGATAATCACGCAGCTTGAGGTCGCCGCTTTCTATGGCGAAAAGGATATCCATGGCCCAGGGAACCAGGAGCCAGACCACCGTGACGCGCTCTTCTGAAATGGCTTCCAGTATCCAGCGCGGCTCCACGCCTTTTAAAATAACGGCGGGCGCGCCGACGATGAAGTTGCCGAACCAGTGCATCTTGGCGCCCGTGTGATAGAGGGGGGGCAAACATAGAAAGTTGTCGTCATGCGTCTGGCGATGGTGATGGTTTTCGATAATGCAGGCCGACTCGAGATTGCGATGGGTCAGCAGGGCGCCCTTGGGGGTGCCGGTGGTTCCGGAGGTGAAATAGAGGGCGGCGGCGTCGGTAATCTGCAATGGGACGTCCACCGGCCGGCTGTCATGGGCCTGTAAAAAAGAAAGGTAGTCGACGGCATACTCCGGGCACAGCGTCTTCGGTCCGACAAAGACATAGGCGCGGACGCATCGATCTAAACGGGGTTGGATGTCGCCGATCCGTTCGATGAATTCGGGCCCGAAGATCATCAGCTTGGCTTCGGCCAGCAGCACGCAGCGTTCGATAGTGGCTGCGATGAAGCGGAAGTTGAGCGGAACGGCGATGGCGCCGCAGCGTAAGATGCCGAAATAGATGGGCAACCATTCGATGCAGTTGGTCATCAGATGGATGACACGGTCCCCCGGCTTGATGCCGGCAGCCATCAAGGCCCGGGTCAATTGGTTGGCCTGGTCATCGAATCTCTGCCAGGTGATGCTGGTGCGTTTGTTCCGGGCGGGATCACGTTCGATGAGCGCGGTTTCCGCGCCATACATGCGCGCATTGCGGGCAAGAATTTCAGTAATCAACATGGTGTTCCCTCGTTTGACGTTCAATCTGTTCGAACCGCTGGTTAACAGACTCTTCTCTATTTATCAAGCTGCCCCGCGAGCCCGACGGCGGCGATGAAGCCGCTTTCACACAACCCCTCGAATCCATTTCTATCCCTAAATAGGTCTTGAATGTGATTTGGATTTTGCCTAATATGGCGCCGTTTATTTTTGGCGGCTCGAAAGCCTCCCCGCGAGCCCGGTTTTATCGGGGCGAGGCGCCCAATCCTCGAAACATCTGACGAATTGGCCACCTCACGCTGCTGGACTTCAACTCGAGAAGGGATGGCACAAGGCTGACCCTGCACCAACCGCAACCTGCAAGATGCCAATATCTTATGGATGAGGGGAATTAAAATGAAAGTACTCGTGAGCGACAACCTGGGTGAAGTCGGGATCAAAATGTTTCAGGAGGCCCAAGGCATCGATGTGGATGTCAAAACCGGCCTTGCGCCGGAAGAACTCAAGGCCATCATCGGTGAATATGATGCGCTGGTGATTCGCAGCGCCACCAAGGTCACCGAGGACCTGCTCGATGCGGCAGTCAATCTCAAGGTGGTCGGGCGCGCCGGTATCGGTCTGGACAATGTGGACATTCCGGCTGCGACCAGTCGGGGCGTGGTGGTGATGAACACCCCCACCGGCAATGTGATCACCACTGCGGAACATGCCATCGCCATGATGATGTCCCTGACGCGTCATATCCCGGCGGCCACCGCTTCACTCAAGGGGGGCCGATGGGAGAAAAAGAGCCTGGCCGGCCGGGAGCTCTATAAAAAGACGCTGGGGCTGATCGGGTATGGCAAAATCGGGGCCATCGTGGCCGACCGGGCGCGGGGCCTTAAGATGCGCGTGGTGGTTTACGATCCTTATGTCACACCGGAAAAGATCCAGAACGATGGGTTCGAGCCTTTGACCCTGGAAGAGCTCTACAAACAGGCCGACTATATTACGGTCCATGTGCCAAAAATGAAAACCACCGCCGGATTGCTGAACAAGGATGCTTTCGAGCAGATGAAGAACGGCGTGATGATTATCAATTGCGCCCGAGGAGGCATCGTCAACGAGGCCGACTTGTATGAAGCCATCGTCGCCGGCAAAGTCGGCGGTGCGGCCCTGGACGTGTTTGAAACCGAACCTCCGGGCCAACTTCCCCTGCTCGAACTCGACAAGGTGATTTGCACGCCCCATCTGGGTGCTTCCACCATGGAGGCCCAGACCAATGTGGCCGTCATGGTCGCCCAGCAGATCATCGACTATCTGACGACCGGCACCATCGTCAACGCCGTGAATGTTCCTTCGGTTACGGGTGAGGTGTTGGAGAAGGTCGGTCCCTATCTGAAGCTGGCCGAGCAGTTGGGTGCGTTGCAGGCCCAATTGATCAAGGGTGCCCCCAGAGAGATGATCATCGAATATTACGGCGACTTCAAGGGGGTCGATCTGTCGCCGGTGACGACGGCGCTCCTGAAGGGGTTGCTGGCCCCCATGGTCAAGGAGGTGGTGAATTTCGTCAATGCCCATGTCCTGGCCAATCAACGCGGCATCAAGGTGACCGAAACCACCATTGCGGCTCACAAGGAGTATACCTATCTGATCACCGCCAAACTGGTGACCACCGAGGGCGAAAACGTTGTCTCGGGAACGATTTTCGGAAAAGAAGATACCCGGGTGGTGCGTATCAACACCTTCCGTCTGGAAATGATTCCGCTGGGCCACATGGCGTTGATCTACAATCAGGATATTCCCGGTTCCATCGGCGAAATCGGCACCTGCCTGGGCAAACACAATATCAACATCGCCCGAATGCAGGTGGGGCAAGAAGAAGGTGGGGACCGCAACATTATTTTCCTCTGCACGGATACGCCCATTCCCAGCGACGTCGTGGCGGAACTGCGCGGTCTCAAGACAGTAAAGAATGTGACCCCCTTGGAGTTTTAGCAAGCTCGGCGTCGGATGGGCAGGTGTTCCAACTGAATGCGATGCATCATACGCGGCCCTTCACAGCAATGGTCTGCGGCCGTGGGGTGTTGAACCAAACCGAAGACAAAAAAGACAGCGGGTGTTTAAGGAGGTGAGGGAACTATGTCCGACGACCGTAAAGAAGAGAAAAAAAGCCAGTCGGAGAGCCAGACAAAGAGTTACACGTTACCCAAGATTGATTTTTCCACCTTTGTTTTATCGCTGAACTCCTCTGCCCTGGTGCAGCTCGGGCTCATCGAGGACCCTGCCTCGGGTCAGAAGACGAAGAATCTTCCATTGGCGAAACAGACCATCGATCTGTTGGCCATGCTGGAGGACAAAACTAGAGGCAATTTAACCCGCGATGAGGATAACATTCTCAAGAATCTCCTCTATGAGCTGCGTATGCTCTATGTCAAAGAGAAAGCTTGACGCTTAGAGCGACGCGACAGCGGACCTGGTGGGCCTTGGCACCCGATCGGGGGACTTATCATGTTGGCGCACACGGCAGAGCAACCGATCAACGGAGCGGTGCATGAAATCGTGCTGCGGGCGCCGGCCAAAATCAATCTCTGCCTGCATGTCATCGGGAGGCGGCCGGACGGATATCACGAACTGTTCTCGCTCATGTGCGGTGTGGCGCTTTATGACCACCTGGCGCTGGGTATCGGCACCTCTGAAAACATTATTCAATGCGATCATCCAGGTGTCCCCGCTGATGCAAGCAACCTTGCACTCAAAGCGGCCTTGCTCTTCAACCAGACGCTTGACCGTGACATCGGTATTCGCCCCCAACCTGTATCTATCCGATTGACCAAGCATATTCCGGCCGGCGGCGGCCTCGGCGGCGGCAGCAGCGACGCCGCCGCCGTGCTCAAGGGACTGAATGATCACTACGGTGCGCCTTTTGACCGCCAGCGGCTTCTGGCTCTCGCCTTGCGCCTCGGAGCAGATGTGCCCTTTTTCATCGATCAGCGTCCTGCCCTGGCCGAGGGTATCGGTGAGCGACTGACGCCCTACCATGGATTGCCTGCATTCGGAGTCGTTCTGGTCTGCCCTGACTTTGGTATCTCTACTGCGCAGGTCTTTGGAAGCCTCAATTTTGGATTGACAAAATCGAAAAAAAAACTTAGGTACAAGCCTTTTAAAAACGGAAACTTCAGTGCAACGGATCACTTGCACAACGATTTGGAAGCCGGTGTGATCCGCCGTTTTCCAGTCATTGAAAAAATCAAGAAAATGCTTCTAGATCAAGGCGCTATCGGTTCATTGATGAGCGGTAGCGGATCGACGGTGTTCGGGCTGTTTGAGGACCAGGAAGCGGCCGGGCGCGCGGCGAAGCGCCTCGATCGTCCGGATGCATGGCAGGTATTCGCCACCCGATTGCTGGTATGACTGATACATTGGCGCGGCGGTCGGAAAGGGTACCATAAGTCAATTCCAATTCTGCTGGGGCGTCGTCAAGCGGTAAGACACAGGATTTTGGTTCCTGCATTCGGAGGTTCGAATCCTCCCGCCCCAGCCAATTTTTTGATGGTATGGCCGAGGGGTTAACAGGGGGGGGGCAAATACATCGTGGCAAGCAGAACACTCAATGATTTCTGGATTTTTTCAGGCAATTCCAACCAGGCCCTTGCAAAACGAATCTGTGAATACCTGAAGATGCCGATGGGCGGCGCGAAGGTGACCACCTTCAGCGACGGCGAGATCCAGATCGAAATCGAAGACAACGTTCGCACCAAGGATGTATTCATCATCCAATCCACCAGCTCTCCGGTGAACCACCATCTGGTTGAACTCCTTCTGATGATCGACGCCATGAAACGTTCATCGGCCAGAAGCATCACGGCGGTCATGCCGTATTATGGATATGCGCGCCAGGACAAGAAAGTGGCGCCGCGCGTTCCCATCAGCGCCAAGTTGGTCGCCGACCTGTTGACCACCGCCGGCGCCGACCGTCTGATCACATTGGATCTGCACGCCGGTCAGATTCAGGGATTCTTCAATATTCCGGTCGACAACCTGTTCGCCGCACCGGTGATCTTGAATTACATCCGTAGACATCTGCATGACAACATCGTCGTCGTATCGCCGGATGCCGGCGGTGTCGAGCGCGCCAGGGCCTTTGCCAAGCGATTGGATGCCGGCCTGGCCATCGTCGACAAACGCCGCACGGCCCCCAACGTCGCCAAGGCCATGGCGGTCATCGGCAATGTGAAGGACAAAATTGCCATCATACTGGACGACATGGTCGACACGGCCGGTACCTTGACGCAGGCCGTCGGCGTTTTGCTGGAAAACGGCGCCACCGAGGTGCACGCCTGCTGCGCCCATGCGGTGCTGTCCGGTCCGGCCCTCGATCGCATCAAGGCCAGTGATTTGAAAAGTCTCGTCGTCACCGATACGATTCCCCTGTCACCTGGGGCCGCTGCTTGTGAGAAAATCAAGGTGCTCACCATTTCAGAACTGGTTGGAGAGGCCATCTTGCGGAGTTATCGGGGAGATTCGGTGACGTCGTTGTTTGTATAACCCATTCTTTGTTGTGTAAGGAGGAATTTTTCTTTGGATAAAATAGCACTGAACGCCAAAATCCGTACAACCAAGGGAAACAGCCCTGCCCGGGCACTGCGCCGGGAAGGCAGAGTGCCGGCTGTATTGTACGGTCCGAATACGGAACCCACCATGATTTCTATCGATACGAATGATGTGGACACGATCATCAAACGTGGCGGACTCGGGCGATCCATCTATAATCTGAGCCTGGACGATGGGAAAAAAGAGACCACGGTCATGATCAAGGAGCTCCAGTCGCATCCGGTTTCCAGAGAGGTGCTGCATGTCGACTTCTACGAGGTGTCGATGGATCGGAAAGTCCGGGTCTTTGTTCCCGTGGTGACCACTGGAAAATCCATTGGCGTGGAAAATGGCGGCATGCTTCAAATCATCCGCCGCGAGCTCGAAGTGGCCTGTCGTCCCGATGCGATTCCCGCCTCGATTACGATCGATATATCGAATTTGGATATCGGTGACGCCGTGCATGTGGCCGACATCGCGACCACAGAGAATGTCGAAATTCCGCACGAGGTGAATTTCACGGTGTTGACCGTGGTTTCCACCAAACGCGAAACCGCGGAGGCGGGTGAGGGCGAAGGCGAGGGAGCTGAAGGGGAGGCTGCCGTAGCCGCCGGGGAAGAATAGATCGATTGCCCCGGGCGATTGAGGCGCTTTGAGGATGAAGCCGCAGAACGGGCCTTATTTGATCGCCGGGCTCGGGAATCCCGGTTCCGAATATGCAGTGACCCGCCACAATGCCGGTTTCTTGGTAATTGATCAGCTGGCCGAGGCTTTCAAGATCGACGTCCAGCGTAAAAAGTTGGACAATTTGTTTGGCCGGGGGCGTATCAAGGGGGTGGATGCCCTGCTGGTCAAACCCCAGGCTTTCATGAACCGCAGTGGCCCGCCGCTGCAGCGCATAGCCGACTATTTTGGGATTCAACGCGAGGCGATGGTCATAGTCCATGATGACATCGACCTGGCCTTCACAAGATTAAAAATAAAAGAGAAAGGGGGCGATGGCGGACACAAAGGGATCCGATCGATCATCGAGGCCTTTGGGGTTGACGATTTTACAAGGGTGCGGCTGGGCGTAGGCAGATCCGACCGGTCCGCCAATGTCGTCGGCCATGTACTGGGCGCGTTCAGCGCCGACGAGCGCACCGTACTGAAAGACTTTATCCAGAGGGCGTGCGAAGCGATCGTGACGATCCTGACCGAAGGTACGAAGATAGCGATGAACCGATATAACCAGAAGTCAAGTTAACCATTTTAGGTAGGGAGGAGAGAATGGACGCTGTAATGAACAATCTTCCGTTGTATTGTACGATGATTGGTATCGTCGGTGTAATCTACTCGATTATCATCGCCGGTATCGTCAAGAGCGCGCCTGCTGGAAACGAGCGCATGAACGAGATTGCCGGTGCCATTAAAGAAGGCGCCATCGCCTATCTCAATCGTCAGCTCAAAAGCGTGGCCATTGCCGGAGTCATCATTTTTGCGATCATCCTGATCGGTTACGGCTCCACCAAAGGCATGAACGTGGGCATCACCACCGCCCTCGGCTTCTTGGTCGGTGCCGTGGCTTCCTACGCCGCCGGTTACATTGGCATGCGCGTGTCGGTTATTGCCAACGTGCGCACCGCCGAAGCGGCTAAAAAGGGACTGGCCGCCGGTCTTTCCATGGCCTTCAGGGGTGGTTCGGTGACCGGTATGATCGTGGCCGGTCTGGCCCTGACCGCGGTCGCCGGTTTCTATACCGTGACCCATGACGTCGTGGCCCTGGTCGCCCTGGGCTTCGGCGGCAGCTTGATTTCCATCTTCGCCCGTCTGGGCGGCGGCATCTTCACCAAGGGCGCCGACGTGGGTGCCGACCTGGTGGGCAAGGTCGAAGCCGGTATTCCTGAAGACGATCCGCGCAACCCGGCCGTTATCGCCGACAACGTGGGCGATAACGTGGGTGACTGCGCCGGTATGGCCGCCGACCTGTTCGAGACCTATGCCGTCACCGCCGTAGCCGCCATGCTGTTCGGCAGCCTGATGTTCCCCAAAATCTCCATTGCCACTGAATTGCCGCTGGTGTTGGGCGCCATCTCGATTATCGCCTCGATCATCGCCGCCTTCTTTGTCCGTCTGGGCAGCAGCGGTTACATCATGGGCGCTTTGTACAAGGGCATGTTCGGCTCCGCGATCCTGGCCATCATCGGCTTCTACTTCGCCATCGTCAAAATGGTGCCGACCCTGGAAGTGAAGCTGCTGGCCACCGGCGCCACCAAATCGATTCCGGCCGTCAACATTTTCTATGCATCCCTGGTCGGTATCGTCCTGACCGTCGTCATCGTCATTATCACCGAGTACTACACCGGCATCCGTCAACCGGTAAAGAGTGTCGCCGAGGCTTCCACCACCGGCCACGGCACCAACATCATCGCCGGTCTGGCCGTTTCCATGCAGTCCACCGCCTTGCCGGTCATCGCCATTTGTATCGGTATCTTTATTGCCTATAATATGGCCGGCCTCTACGGCATCGCCATTGCCGCCATGGCCATGCTCTCCATGACCGGTATGGTCATCGCCATCGACGCTTTCGGCCCGATCACCGACAACGCCGGTGGTATCGCCGAGATGGCCGAGTTGGATGACACCGTTCGCGCCGTCACCGACCCGCTGGACGCCGTCGGCAACACCACCAAGGCCGTTACCAAGGGTTACGCCATCGGCTCCGCCGGTCTGGCTGCCCTGGTTCTGTTCGCCTGCTTCATTTTCGAGTTCAGCCTGCATGGCGGCGATAAAGCCATCCGTTTCGACCTGGTCGATCCCAACGTCATCATCGGCCTGTTCATCGGCGGTCTGCTGCCCTACCTGTTCGCCTCCATTGCCATGAAGGCGGTCGGTAAGGCCGGCGGCGCGGTGGTCGAGGAAGTGCGTCGTCAGTTCCGTGAAATCCCGGGCATCATGGAAGGCAAGGCCAAACCCGACTACGCCAAGTGCGTGGACATCGTCACCAAGTTCGCCCTGGGCGAAATGATAGTGCCGGCTCTGCTCCCGGTGGTCTCACCCATCATCATCGGCTTCCTGCTGGGCAAAGAGGCCCTGGGCGGTCTGTTGATCGGTTCCATCGTGACCGGTCTGTTCGTGGCCATCTCCATGACCACCGGCGGCGCGGCCTGGGACAATGCCAAGAAATACATCGAAGACGGCCACCTGGGCGGCAAGGGCAGCGATGCCCATAAAGCAGCCGTTACCGGCGACACCGTCGGCGACCCGTACAAAGACACGGCCGGCCCGGCAGTCAACCCCATGATCAAGATCCTCAACGTGGTGGCGCTGTTGATGGTTCCGTTCTTGATGTAATCGTTAAACCAGCCGTTAAGTCGGCTGAAGCATGATAAGGATCGGCACTTTTGTGCCGATCCTTTTTTGTTGCAAGGAAAAGGGCAAAATGCTATGTTTGCTACCTAACTCTAACTTTAACGAACGCCGTTCGTGCGTTCCCGGTGTGTGAATGACCAACTCGGCAGAAGAAAATAACGACGGCACGAAAGCGAAAACCAAGCGATTTGGTATCGGCGATCTGGCCGTGTATCCCGCCCATGGTGTCGGTCGTATCGAAGCGATCGAGACACGCGTGGTCAATGGCGAGAAGCATGATTTCTATATCATGAAAATTCTCGAAAACAACATGGTCATCATGATTCCCACATGGAATGTCGAATCCGTGGGGTTGCGTGATGTGATCGGTGAAAAAGAGGTTCCCAAGATCATGGGGGTGATGACCTCCAAGCGGGACCTGGCCATAGATAATCAGACTTGGAATCGTCGCTACCGCGAATACATGGATAAGATCAAGACCGGGTCCCTTTACGAAGTGGCCGAGGTGTTTCGGGATCTCTCCCTGTTGAAGTTGAACAAGGATCTCTCTTTTGGCGAACGCAAGCTTTACGACACCGCCCATAACCTGCTGATCAAAGAACTTTCCACCGCCAAAAAATCCGACGAAAAGACCGTGGCATCTGAAATAGAAGCCTTGTTTTCCAACGACGACAAGGCCTGATTCACAACCTGCCATGCCTCAGCCGGGCAACTTCACGCTGAAAGTCGATACCGCTGGAAACGGGATGCGCCTGGACGCCTATCTGTCCCTTCACCTGAGCGACTGCTCGCGCTCCAGGGCGGCCGACCTCGTTCGAAGGGGCTGCGTTCTCGTGGATGGCGTCGTACGTAAATCGGCCTACAAGGTGAAACCCAACGATACGGTGACAGGGTGGGTGCCCGCACCGGAACCCGTTGATGTCGAGGCCGAACAGATGC
The DNA here is from genome assembly GCF_001293685.1 of Desulfatitalea tepidiphila. Classification (NCBI taxonomy): domain Bacteria; kingdom Pseudomonadati; phylum Thermodesulfobacteriota; class Desulfobacteria; order Desulfobacterales; family Desulfosarcinaceae; genus Desulfatitalea; species Desulfatitalea tepidiphila. Next base: position 725,240 of record NZ_BCAG01000001.1, read on the forward strand.
CGCTGGACATCCTTTACGAAGATCGGCACCTGCTGGTACTCAACAAGGCGGCCGGTGTGGTCGTCCACCCGTCGGCGGGCCATGCCTCCGGTACGTTGGTCAATGCGTTACTCTATCATTGCCCGGATCTGGAAGGCATCGGTGCCGAGAGGCGACCCGGCATTGTGCATCGTCTGGACAAAGATACAACCGGGATTTTGGTGGTGGCCAAGAGCAGCGCCGCCCACCAAGGTCTATCGGCCCAATTCAAGGCACGCCGGATCGACAAGATCTACATGGCCCTGGTGGCCGGTGATCCTTCCAACGAGAGCGGTGTGATTGATTTGCCCTTGGGCCGCGATACGGGCGAACGCAAAAAAATGGCGGTAGTGGACCGCGGAGGCAGGGCGGCGCTCACCCTCTGGCAGGTGCAGGAACGTTTTGGCAGAGCGACCCTGCTACAGATAGCCTTGAAGACCGGGCGAACCCATCAGATTCGGGTTCATTGCATGGCCATGGGGCACCCCATCGTCGGTGACCCCGTCTATGGTCAACGCCGCAGCGTGCTGCGTCGACTTCAGAATGCACCGGTTCTGTGCGAGATTCTCAAGCGGCCGCAGCGCCAGATGCTCCATGCCTGTCGCCTTGGATTGACCCATCCGATCAGTGGAGAATCGCTGACTTTTGAAGCGCCTCCGCCGGCCGACATGCAATCCATACTTGACGCCTTGCGCCGTCTGAACGACCATATGAGTTAAGCTGCTGCCTTGGAAATTTGAAGCAACATTTCAAACGTTCATGCAAACAATGGTTGGCGATCACTTGAGAGGTTGGCTGAGAGGTTGGCTGAGAGGTCGGCTGAGAGGTCGCCGCCAACTTCCCCACCGAGGAGAACATTATGAAGCTGCGAAACGGTGCCGAGTATATCGAAAGCTTGCGGCAATTACGCCCCAGAATCTACTATAAAGGTCAGATGATAGAAGATGTGACCCGCCATCCGGCCACGGCGCCCCATGTCCGGGCGGCGGCCATGACCTATGCGTTGGCCAGCAAGACGAAATACAAGGATCTGGCCACCGCCACTTCCCATTTGACCGGACGGACCATCAGCCGGTTTACCCACATTCACCAGAACATCGAAGACCTGATCAAAAAGATCAAATTGCTCCGGGTACTCGGGCAGAAGACCGGTACCTGCTTTCAGCGGTGTGTGGGGTTTGACGGTATCAATGCTGTCTATTCGGTGGCTTATGAGGTCGATAAGAAATATGGCACCGACTATATGGAGCGCTTCAAGCAGTGGCTGATCCGAATCCAGGATGACAATCTGATGGTGGTGGGGGCCATGACCGATCCCAAAGGCGACCGCTCCAAGGGACCTGCCGATCAGAGCGATCCCGACCAGTATGTCCGGGTGGTCGAGCGCCGGGAGGATGGTGTGGTGATCCGGGGCGCCAAACTGCACATGACCGGGGCGGTCAACTCCCACGAGATTCTGATCATGCCCACCACGGCGTTGGATGAGCGTTCCCGTGATTATGCCACCGTGTGCGCCATCCCCATCGACGCGCCGGGGGTTACGCTGATTTTCGGACGTCAGGCCGGCGATGACCGGCGGGATCACCTGGAGCGCATCGATGTGGGCAAGCCGCGTTTTGGCGTGGTCGGCGGTGAGGCGGTCATCGCCTTCGAAGATGTCTTTGTCCCCAACGAGCGTATCTTCATGAACGGTGAGACGGACTATGCCGGGTCGTTGGTCTACCGTTTCGCCGCCCACCACCGGGCCAACTACGGCGCCTGCAAAACCGGACTGATGGACGTGCTGACCGGTGCGGTCAGCTACCTGGCCCAGATCCAGGGTACGGCCAAGGGGTCCCATATCAGGGACAAGGTCACCGAGATGATCCACCTGAGCGAGACGCTCTACAGTTCGTCCATTGCCTGTTCGGCGGAAGGACAACCCACTCCTTCGGGCGCCTATCTCGTCGACACCATGCTCGCCAACGTCTGCAAGCAGAACGTCACCCGCTTTCACTTCGAAGTCGCCCGCCTGGCCACTGACATCGCCGGGGGCTTCATCGCCACCATGCCCAGCGAGTATGACCTGGAAAGCGAAGCGGTGGGACACCTGGTGGAGAAGTATTTCAGCGGGGTCTCCGAAATTCCGGTAAAGGAGCGCATCAAGATCGGTCGCCTGATCGAAGCCATGACCGGGGGCACCGCCATGGTCGAGTCCATGCACGGCGCCGGATCGCCCCAGGCCCAACGCATCATGATCTTCAGGGAGGGCCGATTGGCCGAGAAGATCAAACTGGCCAAGGCGCTGGCCGGGATACCGGGGAGGGGGAAGGATAAAGCTGCGGGTGGTGGCAAAAAGTAAAGGGGATAGGAAAGAAAAGAAGTTTAAGAAGTTTAAAGTGTAAAGTTTTAAGTTTAAAGTAGTGGAATTCTGTCGATTTTAGATGAACATCCCTCTATTCCGCCGGGACATGGGTGCTGGTCACTTCGGCCAATAATCTATCGCTGTTGCCCGTCAGGCGTGTTCGCACCACCGAAACTTTGCGCCCTTGGCGCACGAAGCGGGCTTCGGCTTTGATTTCGCCGTCCTTCTGGTTTGCAAATAGGGAGGTGTGCAGATCGATGGCAAGAGGGAACCCTCTGCCGGACGCTTCCGCCGAGTGCGCCTCCAACACTAGAACCGAGGCCGTCACATCGGCCAGCCATACCATTGCGCCGGCTTGAACCACGCCGAACGGGTTCAGGATGCCCTTCTGAACAGGCATCCGACTGATGACGCACACGCTACTTCTTTCTATGATGGAAAAAGCGATTTGTCCGCTTCGTTCCGAGGATTGGATATGCTCGCGCAGTGCATTCATGTTCGAAAGACCTCCCCATATTCGAGTCAATCAATCGACAGCATTTGTTCACTTAAAACTTAACACTTCAAACTTAAAACTCATATGCTTCTTTGCTCCGAAGCCCCATGCTGTATCTCTTCAACTGATCGTATAAAAATCCAGTCTCCCGGCCTATCTGCCGATATAATACCCGCGCGGATCGAAGAGCCGCAGCATGGTGAGGTCTTGCACATCGGACAGAGGCAGGCGTCTCAGCGATGGGGCCACGGCCAACTGCCAGCCGACTTCTGCCCTGGCCTTTTCAACGCATTGGGCTTCCGTGTCCGAGGCTTTTTCAGGCAGATACGCCGTGAGGGTCAACCGATCGCTGCCATCGAGTTTTTCGAACATGCCCACATCGGTGACGACGGTACGCACGTTGCCGCCGGGATAGGTGATGTAGGGCAGCTTTTCCACCAGACGGTGCCTGCCGGCGTTCATGACCACCAGCGTCTCCTGATTGGTTGTGGCGATATCATTGGAGCCTCCCGACCCAACCAGGTAAACCTTGTCGGAGATTTTCGTCGAATTGGCATTGCCGTGAGGATCGATCATGCCGGCACCGAGAACGCCAAGGCAGCGGTTGGTCGATCCGCCGACATTGAAGCCCAGAACCGTTTCGATATTGGAAAGCATTTTGCACGCATGCATGTTGTGAAGGCTGAATACCGCCGGATCCGAGGTTCGGGGCAGGTAGCCATACATGCCGATTTCGGCCATCAGGTCCACTTCATGGGGGCCGCCCTTCAGAGCGTAAGCCGCCAGCCAGGCGGACAGATTGGACAGGCCGATGCCGGCCAGGATGTTTTTGAATCCCTTGGTCTCGCACCGCTCGGCGATGATGTGACCGGCGGCCACCACCATGCGTTCCAAGGCGTTTGGTGGGCGGGAGAAATCCACGCCGGCCGCTTCGGTCATGGTTTCCGGCAACCAGGCATCGGGTGCCGCCTTACCCTTGAGGTATAAGATGCGTTCGCTGCCCAGGCGGGACAGGTAGTCGTCGTGATCGCGCACATCCAGGATCCATTCCTGAACCCAGCGGTCGAAATCGCCCTCGTTCTTGGTGGCGTTATTGACGTCGATCATGAAGTCGTAATCCGGAAAATAGGCATCGAAGTCCGGCAGGCCGTGCTGCATGACGCCGACCGGATGCGCGCCGAAGGGGGCCTCGCAGACGGCGAGCACCGAATAGGCGGGGATCCTCACCATGTGGGCATGCCGGCGGATGTACGCGGTGGAAACGATCTTGTCGACACTGACGATGACGCCCTTTTTAGCCGCCCAGGCGCCGTAGGCGTCACCGGCCAGCGGGTAGGTCAGGATGGTATTTCCGCTGCGATCGGCCACGGCGCCATGGACGAGGGTGATATCCGGCTGCAGGGCGCGCAACAGACCGATTCGGCCATCCCTTCCAAAGGGGTTTTCCACGACCTGGAAAGATTCCCGGTTCTCTTCGGCCATGGTGCTTCCGATAAGGGAACGGGTGGGCACGAAATCCATGCCCATGGCACCGGCCAGGAGCCGCTGTGGAATCGTGCGCATGGTCCAGCTTTCGATATCGATCACGCCGGATGCATAGGCATTCTGAACCACCGGACACGGCCTCGGGCTGGGGTAGTTGATGCCGGCAAAACTGGTCAGTATTTTTTTAGCGATACGCTGTCTGACGATCGCCACCAAATGCAGGTTCAACGAAGGGGATATGACGGTGAACTCCGGCGCCTTATCCCAGAACGAACGGACCAGCTCGTAGACGAGGGCACCGACGCCGGCCGAGAAATTCAGGGTCATATGCTTCTCGATATGCTTCTCGACGGCCTCCTTGGGGGTACAGCGTTTGTCTTCACCCTCGACCACGGGTATGGACATCTTCTCTTCGATGATCGTCCGGATCCTATCTTTCATCAATAGCTCCTGTGCGCTTGGGAAGTGCCACTGCTGTCTGATCGCTGTTACCTGACGGCCAATGGCCGGTGGCGACCGATGCATGGGGCGAACCGGTTTCTTTGGAAATGGTCGTTATTCAGGCTGGATCTGGATGACCAATTTGCCCGTGACCTTTCTTTCCATGAGGCGATGCATCGCCTTGGGCACATCGTCCAGAGAGATGATATCGTTGATCAGCGGATTGATTTTTCCTTCTGCGTACCATTGGGACAATAGGGCCATGTTGCGGCGCTGGCCCTCGGGATACTGGCTGGACCACGAGCCCCAAAAGACCCCGATGATCGCGCGTTCGCTGAGAAGCGCGTAGTTCAGGGGGATTTTGGGGATGCTGCCCGCGGCAAAACCCACCACCAGTAACCGTCCGCCCCATGCAGTGGCGCGCAGGGCTGCCAGGGTGTAGTCTCCCCCCACCGGGTCAAAGACCACATCCACCCCCCGGCCGTCGGTCAAGGCCAGGGCTTGCTGCCGCAAATCTTCCGAATCGTAGTTGATGATCGCATCGGCGCCTGTTTTTTTGCAGAGGTCCAATTTATCAGCGGTCGAAGCGGCGGCAATGGCCCTGGCCCCCAAGGCCTTGGCCACTTCTATGGCGGCGGTGCCGACGCCCCCGGAAGCTCCCAGGACCAGGACGTTTTCGCCCGGCCTGACCTGAGTGCAGTCCAAAAACGCGTGGATGGCCGTTGCATAGGTCAAGCCGCAGGCGGCCCCGGCATGGAACGGCATGCCATCCGGCAGCCGCGACACCTTCTCCTTGGGCGCCAGGCAGAATTCGGCGAACGCACCGTAGCCTGGAAATGCGATGACCCGATCGCCGACGGCCACATGATCCACATTGTGACCGACCTTGGAGACAACTCCGGCAAGATCCATTCCCGGACTGAACGGGAAAGGGGGCTTGACCTGGTAGCGCCCGAGAACCATCAGGGCATCCGGATAGTTGAGAGACGCACTCTTAACCTCGACGAGCACCTGATCCTCTTCGGGTTCGGGGGTAGGGGTCTCTTTTACCGTGAGGTTGTCGATGGGTCCGAATGCTTCGCACAACAGGGCCTTCATAGGAGCTCCGTTTCAGGTGTAATGTCTGGACAGCGTTTCGGCGATGCACGCCGGCTTGTCGTTGCCTTCAACTTCGATGAGGACTTTCCAGCGGAACTGAACGCCGCCCGTCACGTCTTCGATACCCAGTAACGTCAAATGGGGGCGTACGCGCATGCCGGCGGGTACCGGTGCCGCGAAACGCACCTTGTTGAGGCCGTAGTTGACCGTCATTTTGGCTGGGGGCAGCTTCAAGGTGTCGCCCATGATGCGGGGAATCAGCGACAGGGTGAGAAATCCGTGGGCGATGGTGGTGCCATATGGCGATTCGACGGCGGCGCGTTTTTCATCCAGATGAATCCATTGGAAATCGCCGGTGGCTTGGGCAAACAGATTGATTTGTTCCTGGGTGACGGTCAGCCAGTCGCCTACCGCAATCTCCTGGCCGGTTTTTTGGCGCAATTCATCCAGCGACCTGAATTCGACTGTTGGCATGGGAAATACCTTTCTATGGCCTTGTATTCGGTTTTCTGGTTCGTCGTGCAGTCGGATCTGACGCAACCCCTGCAATGGTCTATCGGGCTGATATGTAGTGTGAAATTATGGCAGAAGGCGTGCTGCCTGTCAACGCATAAGGCTTGAAAATGTTTGGCCTCATCGAACGTTGTCTGTCAGCACCAGAGACTTTGGACTTTACCAATTTCGAATACCCTGTTAGGATAGCGGCACGGTATTCAACGACTAGAAAAGGGGCACCTTTTCGGTTTTCTGCAATTTAATGAACTAAAATCATTAATTACAAAGACTCTATAAATTTCAAGCACGGTTAAGTAGCGCCACGCAGTTTGGTGAGCCTATCCATCCATTGAAGTGAACGATGAAAGGAGGTGGTTGAACCGAGAAAAACGACGTGCTGGACAGATTCCGGCGACCATCTCCGATGGTGCCTGAACTGATCGCCGGGCGTAATGCCCATTTTATTTAAATTCCAATCTCATTCATGCAAGGCGGGTAAAAGGAGGAGGGGTCTATGAAGAGGAAATTGTTTCTTTCCATGTTGATGGGTATCGCCCTTTTGACCATGATCGTTGTTCCGGCAGTGGCCCAGGACACGATTAAAATCGCCTTTGTCGAAGGATTGTCAGGCCCTTTTGCGGGCGTGGGTGACGCCGGTTACAAACACTATCAGTATATGGCGGATTTGATCAATGCCAGGGGAGGGGTGCTGGGCGGCAAGAAGCTGGAGATCGTGCCCTTCGACACCAAGTCCAGCCCCAAAGAGGCCCTGATTGTGCTCAAGGCCGCCATCGACCAGGGCATCCGTATCATCACCCAGGGCAACGCCTCCAGTGTCGCCGGCGCCTTGATCGAGGCATTGAACAAGCACAACGAGCGCAACCCCGATCAACAGGTGATTTACCTCAACTATGCGGCGGTGACGCCCGCGTTCACCAACGAGCTGTGCAGTTTCTGGCATTTCCGGTTCGACGCCCATGTGGATATGAAGATCGCCGCCATCACCGATTACATCAAAAACAAGCCGGACATCAAAAAGGTCTATCTCTGCAACCAGGACTATGTTTTCGGCCATGCGGTCAGTGATGCGGCCAAACAGATGCTGGCGGAAAAGCGCCCGGATATTGAAATTGTCGGCGACACCTTCACCCCCCTGGGGAAGGTAAAGGACTTTTCACCCTATGTGGCCAAGATCCAGGCTTCCGGCGCACAGGCGGTGATCTCGGGAAACTGGGGTGCAGACATGTCGCTGCTGGTCAAGGCCGCCAAAGACGCCGGTCTCGATGCCCAGTTCTACACCTTCTACGGCAGCGGTCTGGGTGCCCCGGCCGCCATCGGCGAAGCGGGTATCGGCAAACTCATCTCCGTGATCGAATGGCACTTCAACCTGGCCGTGGAAGAGAACAAACCCGAGGATGAAAAATTCTTCCTGGGATACCAGGAAAAGTACTCGGACGGCGGCAAGAGTCCCTACTACTATGGCCGTATCCGCACCACCATGGAGATGCTGGCCTTGGCCATCGATAAGGCCGGCAGCGCCAAGGCCAAAGATATCGCTTTTGCATTGGAAGGAATGGAGTACGACACGCCTTACGGCAAGGTGGTCATGCGGGCCGAAGATCACCAGTTGATTCAGCCCCTTTATCTTATGGTCTATGCCAAGAAGGGTGAAGGCACCGTCAAATACGACTCGGAGAATTCCGGCGTGGGCTTCAAGACCATCGCAAGGATCGAAGCCAAGGACACTGCCATGCCGACCACCTGCCAGATGCAGCGGCCAGCAAAATAGGATAATTCGAAAAGGACTTCAACCCGACCCGGTCTCGCCGGAGACGTTTGATCCGGAGAGACCGGGCGGTATCGTTGCAGGCCGATCCTCGATCAGGCCTTGGGGTAGTGCAGTCTCAGATGGCAGGAAACTCGAAAAGGCGATGTCAACGCCTTTTATTGTCTGGTGTTAACGTCTGACCGCGAAAGTGATCCTATGTTGGAATATGTTCTTTTTTCGCTGTTGAACAGCCTTGTCCTGGGCATGCTTCTGTTCATGCTCTCCAGTGGGCTCACCCTGATCTTCAGCATGATGGGCGTTCTCAACTTCGCCCATGCCAGCTTCTACATGCTGGGGGCCTACTTCGGTTATCAGATCAGCACGTGGGTCGGCTTCTGGCCGGCGCTGGTCATCGCGCCTCTCCTGGTAGGCGGGTTGGGGGCGCTTGTCGAGCGGTACGGCCTGCGAAGCCTTCACAAGTACGGCCACGTGGCCGAACTTCTCTTCACGGTAGGCTTGTTCTATATCATCGAGGAGAGCGTCAACCTCATTTGGGGGCGCAATGCCGTCATGTATCCCATACCCAGGCTACTGGATTTTCCGCTGTTTAAATTACTCGGTGCGGAGGTCTCCGCCTACCGCATGTTCATGCTGCTGATTTCAATGGGTATGTTCATTGGCCTCTACCTGGTGTTGACCCGCACGCGCATCGGTCTGATCATCCAGGCCGCATTGACCCACCCTGAGGGGGTCAATGCGCTGGGCCACAATGTGCCGGCCGTGTTCATGCTGGTCTTTGGCGGCGGATCGGCCCTGGCCGGCTTGGCCGGTGTCATCGGCGGCATCTTTCTGATCACAGAACCGGCCATGGCGGCCACCCTGGGACCCATCGTCTTCGTGGTTATCGTGGTGGGCGGCATGGGATCGTTGACCGGTGCCTTTGTCGCCTCCCTTTTGCTGGCCGCCATCCAGACCTTTGCCGTGGGTATCGAATATTCCCTGACCGACCTCTTGGCCCTGTTTGGATGGCAGGTCGACACGTCTGGTTTCTTCCGTGACATCTGGCGGATCCAGCTGTCCCACACCGGACCGATTCTGCCCTATCTGTTCATGGTCTTGATGTTGATGTTCCGGCCAAAAGGATTGATGGGAAAACGCGAGTCCTGATCATCAGAGACAGGGTAAAGGAAATCATCGATCTATGAATCACTATCTGAAGCAGTTCGGGATCTGGTTCGCCGCGGTGATCGTCTGCATTGTGTTGCCGCTGATCTTCAACTCCGGTTTTTCGCGATCCATGCTCAGCCAGATGGGGATCGCCGTCATTTTTGCACTCTCCTACAACATGCTGCTGGGCCAGGGCGGCATGCTTTCCTTCGGTCATGCGGTCTACTATGGCCTGGGCGGCTTTCTGGCCATGCACGCCCTCAATTGGGTCGGCGAGGGTTGGCCGGTACCCCTGGAACTGGTGCCCTTGATAGGGGGATTGGGCGGCGTGGTGGCCGGCATCGTCTTCGGCTGGTTGTCCACCGATCGCGCCGGCACCACCTTTGCGCTGATCTCTTTAGGTATCGGCGAATTGATCGCGGCCAGCGCCCTCATGCTGCCGAGCTTTTTCGGTGGGGAAGAGGGCATCTCGGCCAACCGCATGGTGGACACCACACTGACCGGCTTTCGCTTCGGTCAGCAAATCGAGGTGTACTACCTGATCGTGGCTTGGATGCTGGTGTGCATCGCCTTGATGTACCTGCAGACCAAGACTCCACTAGGCCGGGTGGCCAATGCGGTGCGCGACAACCCCGAACGGGCAGCCTTTATTGGCTACAATGCCCGGGTGGTGCGGACCCTGCAATTCACCCTGGCCGCCTTTTTTGCCGGGATTGCCGGCGGCCTGTTTGCCATCAACTACGAGATCATCACCACCGAGACCGTGGGCGCCATCCCATCGGGCAATGTGTTGATGATGACCTATATCGGGGGCGTGGGCCACTTTTTCGGCCCCATCCTGGGGGCGGCCCTGGTAACGCTGATGCAGCTCACCCTGGCCGGCATCACCCACGCCTGGCTGCTCTATTTCGGGCTCCTTTTCGTGGGCATGGTCCTGTGGGCGCCGGGTGGCCTGGCCGGACTGATCATGATGCACGAGCCGGTGTGGAAGGCGGGGCTCATGAGCCGGTTGCTGCGGGCGTACGCCATCATCGCCGTGCCGTCGCTGGTGCTGTTTCTGGGCCTGATGACCTTGATCGAAATCAACTATCATCTCTCTTTGAGTGTCAATCCGGACGAGCTCATGAGCCTTTTCGGGATCTCGTTCAAGGCCCAGTCACCCGCTGCCTGGATCGTTTCGCTGGCATTGATCGGTATCGGGTTTTTCTTCTTTCGAAAGGCCCAGCGGGTGGTGCGCCGCAGCTGGAATGAGGTGGCACAACAGATGAAAGGAGCGGCGATTCAATGACGGCACTCAAACTCGTCGATGTGCACAAGAACTTCGGTAGCAGCCGAATCATCAACGGCGTCAATCTGGAGGTCCCCAAGGGGGAGCGGCATGCCATTATCGGCCCCAACGGTGCGGGCAAGTCGACCCTGTTCAACTTGATCAGCGGCTTTTACCAGGTCAGCCGGGGGTATATCGAACTCAATGGACATGCCATTACCGACCTGCCGCCCCATCGCATCAATCGTCGCGGGCTGAGCCGAAGTTTTCAGGTGACCAATATTTTCCCGAAAATGAGCGTGTTTGAAAATGTGCGCTCCGCCCTGCTGTGGCCCATGGGGTACCGTTACTCCTTCTGGCACATGTGCGACCGGCTTAAAAAAGTGAACCGTAAGGCAGAAGAGATATTGGAAAAGATCAACCTCGCCGACCGGCAGCATATTCCCGCCGCCATGCTGGCCTACGCCGAGCAGCGGGCGCTCGAAATCGGGATCACGATCGCCGGCGATACGGATGTGATATTGCTCGACGAGCCCACCGCCGGCATGAGCAAGAGCGAAACCGCCCGGGCAGTGGAACTGATTCGAAATGTCACCGAAGGCAAGACGCTGCTCATTGTCGAACACGATATGAGCGTGGTGTTTGACCTGGCCGATCGTATCTCGGTCCTGGTCTACGGCAAGGTGGTGGCCACCGATTTGCCGGATAAGATTCGCCAGAATGCCGAAGTTCAGGAAGCCTATCTCGGCAAGGAGGTCGCCTAAATGCTCGAAGTCAAAGAATTGCATGCCTATTACGGTCGCAGCCATATTTTGCAAGGCGTCAACCTGAAGGTGGACCGGGGCGAAATCGTGAGCCTGCTCGGACGCAATGGTGTCGGCCGTTCCACAACCTGCATGACCATCATGGGGCTGGTGCCGCCGCACGGCTCGATCCAGTACAAAGGCGAAGAGGTGGCCGGCCTCAAACCCCACCAGGTCGCCCGCAAGGGCATCGGGTTCGTACCCGAGGACCGTTGGATCTTCCCGGGGTTGACCGTGCTTCAGAACCTTCAGTTGGGCCAGAAGAGTAAAAAGCAGGCAGGACGCTGGACGATCGACGATGTCTTCAAAATTTTTCCGCGCTTGGGAGAACGCTCGAATGTGCATGGCGGTTTGATTTCCGGCGGAGAGAAGCAGATGCTCACCATCTGCCGCACCCTCATGGGCGATCCCGACTTCATCATGATCGACGAACCCACCGAAGGCTTGGCGCCGCAGATGGTCAAGCAGGTCGGCGACCTGATCGAAGAGATTGCCGGCCGCGGCGTATCGGTACTGCTGGTGGAGCAGAAACTGAGCATCGCCTTGAGGATTTCCAAACGTCTCTACATCATGGGGCACGGTAAGATTGTCTTCGAAGGCACCCCAGATGATATCAAAAACGACCAGACCATCCGCAAAGAGTGGCTCGAGGTATAGGCAGAGTCAATTTCATGGCTCAAGATCAAATCGAGACAGGGGCGGACCGAGGTGGCCGCCCCTGTTTGTCTTCATTTTTTTCAGAAGGCCATCGCATCAAACTTTGAAGATCCCCACCAGCTTGTCGAGTGCTTCGGCCAGATCGGAAAGCTCCCTGGAGTTGATGTTCACTTGGGCGCTGCTCTGGGAGATGTCGCCTGCCGAGCTGGTAACCAGGCCGATCTGCCTGGCGATCTCGCCGGACACCTCCGAACTTCTGGAGACATGGGCATTGACGTCCGTGATGCCCCGGGCGGCCTGGGAGACATTGTCGGAAATATTCCGGGTGGTCGCCGATTGCTCTTCCACGGCCGAGGCGATGACCATGACACTTTCGTTGATGTCTTTGACGACGCTGGTGATTTTTTCGATTTCGGCCACCGTGCCGTCGGTTGAATTCTGAATCGCATCGACGCGATGTTTGATCTCCTGGGTCGCTTCCGCCGTCTGTTTGGCAAGTTCCTTGATCTCGTTGGCCACCACGGCAAAGCCCTTTCCTGCGTCACCGGCCCGCGCCGCCTCGATGGTGGCGTTGAGCGCGAGGAGATTGACCTGTTCGGAGATGTCCGTGATGGTTTCGACGACCTGGCCAATTTCGCGGGCCGAACCGCCCAGTTCTCCCACCTGGGTCGATGCCTTGTCAGCCTGGGTGACCGCCTCGCCGGTGATGACGCGCGCCTTGGCGGCGTTTTGGGTGATTTCATTGATCGTGCTGGTCATCTCACCGGCGGCGCTGGCCACCATGTTGACGTTGACCGAGGCCTCTTCCATGGCCGCGGCGATGGATGTCATGTTTTCATTCATCTGTTCGGATGCGCCCGATACGCTCTGGGCTTCGCCGGCCGCCTGCTCGGCCCCGCCGGCCAATGCTTCCGATATTTTGGACAGTTGAGTGGAAGAGCTGTTGAGCCGGGTAGAATTCTCCTTGACCTGGTGGATGATGGTGTGCAGCCGTTCCAGAAAGAGGTTGAACCATCTGGAAAGCTCACCCAGTTCGTCGTTAGAATGGATTGTCAGCCGTTGGGTCAAGTCGCCTTCGCCTTCGGCGATGTCCTTGACTCTGGCGAGCATGCCGACCACCGGCCGGACCAGTGCCCGGGACATCAACCAGGTGGCCGGTGCCACAAGGATCATGCAGGCCAGGGCGACGACGCACAACACAAGAATCATCTGGCGGTTGTTGGCTTTGGTGATGGCATCCGGTTGCAACAAGGCCAGCGCGCCGCACACTGCCTCTCGATTGTGAATGGGCAGCACGCTTTCATAATAGCCCTCCTTGTCGAGCTCAATGCTGCCGAATCGGGCCTGCGCCCGTTCCAATTGCCAGTGTTGACCGTCTTGGCCGGACAATCCCCGGGTGTCGATGGCCTTGTAGGCCGTCGCATCGCCGGCACTGAAGCGGTCACCGGCAAAGAAGGCGACCTTCAAACCGGTGAGCTTTTGTATCCAGGCCGCAAAGTCGTTATCGAGGCGCAGGAGGGTAACGGCTGCGCCTACGAACTTCGTTTCGAGCTGTTTGGTTTGTGAGTTGAAGGTTTCCGTGGTGACAGGCAGTTCGATGCGGATACACAGGTGATTTTCGATGGCCTGGAAACTGATCTTCTCTTCCTGAGATAATTCGCCATCATGGGTGTTGGCGATCCATTGATTGTCCTTTTCCGGGACCAGGTTCAACTCATTGGTACGCAGGCTCTCTCCGTCTGCAACCAGGATGTGGCGCAAGTTACCGGTTTCCAACAGGCCGACCCGGTAACCTTCCCCGGCTTGCCGGGCGGCAAAAGCAATCAGTCGGCCTTCGGCATTGTAAAGGGCAGCCTTCCAAAGGTTTCCGCCGGCAGCGGTTCGATGCAGGGCGACAATCAGTTCATTATAAGATTCCTGCGTCATTCCAGAGTCATAGGAGGAGTCCCGGTACTCTTCCAGGAAACCCATGCTTTCTCCCATCTTGTTGACCACGATCATTTGCCGGGCGGCCGCCAGCATGGCGTTTTGTTTTTCTATAAGGGTGTGGCGCAAGGTTTCGGTCGAATTGCTCATCGACTGTCGGACCATGGCGCGGTTTTGGCGTTGGATGATCACCGAAACCACGATAGTCGAAACGATGCTGACCAGCAGCACCATCATCAAGGTGCTCAGGGTGATTTTTGAACCGAGCTTCATTTTGAGTTGGATGCGCATTGCGATTCCCTTTGATTGTTATCGATTTTAAAAACAAGCCTGCTACAGCAGTTATCGGTCAGCCGAAAAAATAAATTAGATTTATTTTGTATCGCTTAGATATGGCCAGATCGGACAACCACCTGAGGTTGGCCCGGTGATGTCCAACACCATTGTTGGGAATGCGTGCGAAGTCTCTAATGATCAGGGAAGAATTTGAGTTCAACCTGCCAGGCTTTGTACCATGCGGCCATATTGAACCAGGGCGGCCATGGCGCGCGCGCCCCTTTCCGGCGACGGAATGATTGGAATGCCACTGGCCAGCAGGTGCTCGATGATCGGCATATCGGGCGCCTGGTAGGTGAATCCGATCAGTGCCTTGGCGTGGTTCCCGGCTAGCGTTTTCATTTGTACAGCTATTTGCCGCGCCGTTTCCCGGGTGAAGGCATCGATGTCCTTTTCAGGCAAGCCTTGGCTTTCCATGATGCGTTTCATGTTCTGGTGAGGGGTGAAGCAATAGACCAGCAGGCCGTCGGCTTCGTCGCCCGCCAGGAGCACCTCGGGGATACTTTTGAAATAGGCCAGGGGATCCTGGGAAAAGGTCAGATCGATGGGATTTCCGGTGCTGCCGGTCCTGGGAATCAGCGGGGTCAACCGTTCGAGGGTCTGCCGGGACAGGCTCGGCAGCGTCAGGCCGTTGCGGCTGCAGGCATCTGCGGCTGCGGCGCCGGGTCCGCCCGAGTGGGTCAGGACGATGACGCGATGGCTGCGCGGAATGGTGCACGCACCCAGCACCCAGCAGAAATCGAACAATTCGGTGAGTGACGATGCCCGCACCACCCCGCTCTGGCGAAATATGCCGTCATACAGGGGATCAGGGCCCGCCATGGCGCCGGTATGCGAAAAGGCCGCGCGGCGTCCGGCTTCCGAACCGCCCGCATAATACGCCACGATCGGTTTTTGAGGCGCGATGCGCCGGGCGGCCTCTATAAAGGCTTCTCCCCTGCGGATGCTTTCGATGTAGAGGCCGATGACCCGGGTGTGGGGGCAGGCGGCCAGGTACGCCATGCAATCCACGATGTCCACCGACGCTTCATTGCCCACGCTGATGCCGGTGGAAAATCCGATATGAAATTGCTCCAGATAAGCGAACATCTGGGTCAGCAGACTGCCGCTCTGGGACGCCATGCCGATGAACCCCGGCCGTCCTTCGAAAGCGGCGAAGGTCACATTGAACGCGTGGTGGGGGTTGACCACCCCCAGGCAGTTGGGGCCCAGAAATCGGATGCCGTATTGACGGGCCACGGCGACCAGTTCCTGCTCCAGCGCCTTGCCCTCGCCGCCCACTTCGTTGAATCCGCCGGAGACCACGATGGCGTGCCGGATGCCTTTTTCACCGCAGGCTTTCAGCGTTTCGGTCACAATGCCGGTCGGCAACACCAGCACCGCCAGGTCCGGCACCTCGGGCAGCTCCGCCACATGGGCGTAAGCCTTTAGCCCCAGAACCGTCGTTTCCTTGGGGTGCACCGGGTAAATTTTGCCCTTGAAATCGAGTGCCAGGATCGAATTGAGCTGGTTGGTGCCCATGGCCGAAAAGCGGTTGGAGGCGCCGAAAAAGGCGATGCTTCTTGGATTGATCAATGGGAAAAGGGGTATGTCGCGATAGGGGTCGGTTACCGGGTTCATCGATTTTTCCTTGCTCAGCATGGGTTGGCACTTGGTCGTGTCGATCGGCGCTGCCGCAACAATGATTTTTTTCGGACACAGGGGGCCGAATGCACAGGCCATTGGCGGAGGCGGACAAAGGCAAATAGATATCGGAAGGTTACAGGCCTGTCAACGGTGTAGTCATCATTCGGCAAGAAGCGAGTGGCATCGATCGGCATCGGAAGACAAGGCCTGTGGTAACCTTCGGGTGGCACAACGCAGCTATGAATTTTCTGGATGACATAGAGTCGCCAACGGATTTCTAACCCTTTTCTCATACAAGGGTAACACTATTTCTGAAGTGTGGAAGGATAAAGAAATGCTACCATTGGTGTCGATAACGAGGCACATTCAAAAACACCGGGATGTTTTAGATGGCCCAGGGGAGAATTTTAGTCGTGGACGACGAAGAGGATATCCTGGAGGTGGTTCGTTTCAACCTTGCTCGCGAAGGTTTCGTCGTTACAGGGGTGTTGAATGGTGAGGATGCCTTGGCGGTTCTCCAGGCGGGCGGCTATGATTTAGTGGTTCTGGATTTGATGTTGCCCGGGATGGACGGCTTTGCCGTTGCCGGAAAAATACGGCAGGATCCGGCATTGTCGGCTTTGCCGATTATCATGCTCACTGCCCGGACCCAGGAGCATGATGTAGTGGCCGGTTTGGAGATCGGGGCCGAAGATTATATCACCAAGCCTTTCAGTCCGAGGGTGTTGGTCTCCCGGGTACGCACAGTCCTTCGGCGCACTTCCCAGGTCAAGGTGGCGGATGAATCGATAATGGAACGTGGCGGGATTACCATCGACAGGCGTAGACACACTGTCTATGTGAAAGGCCGCCCGGTTGATTTGACCTTGTCAGAGTTCGAACTGCTCTGCTTCCTGGCCTCGCGGCCGGGTTGGGCTTTTTCACGGGCACAAATCGTAGACGCGATACGCGGATTCAATTACACCGTCACCGATCGTAGCGTGGATGTCCAGATCGTCGGATTGCGACGCAAGTTGGGCGGTTGCAGTGATTACATCCAGACCGTGAGGGGGGTAGGCTATCGTTTCAAGGGGGATTTTCGACCATCTCACCAGATCCTAATCGGCGTCTAACCGAGGACAAATTTGCGTGCATTACTCTCGGAAAATAGAACAATTGAATCACATCACGACCCACAAAGGAGCCTGTCGATGCCGCCGCAAGTATTCAGCAAAGTCCCAATTGCGCAAGAGTATGGAGAAATAGAAAAAGATTATGGTAGACCAGAAAGAGAAAACATCGGCAAATTTCTGGTGTTGTGCAAATGCCCACGGTGCGAGAAAGAACACCGCACCTTTCTTCGCTGGACAGGCCGCGGCACGCCAAGAGTCTATTGCACGACATGCCGATCCACGACTTCCGCCATCGGGGAAACGGAGATTGGCAAATTGGCGAATGTGTGGGCCAGAAGTACCCGAAAGACGGTGGACGCGCTTCAATAAACCTCAAGCTCCGAATTATTCATACCCGGTGTGGTTTAAAGCGTACATCTTTGCAAACTCTTCCACTTTTTCGTCTTTCAGGCAACACGCTGCGCAATCGAGAAACAGATCTTCGAGTGCCGCTTTATCGAGGCAGCGATCGTAATATGGACAGCGGTGGTTGCGGAAGATCCCTATGCTGAGCGCTTTTTTACTCGGTCGGTAATACAAAGGCGTTGGCTCCATGCTGGGCCTCGCTTGCCGATTGAAACGGCTGTTCTCGGTAATATATCCAAGGGCCCGGTCGTGATCCCTGTTGGTGCATAGTTCGCTGGAACGGTGTTTCTGTGTTTCTGAGCGGATGGGGTGGATGGATTGCCCTGTGGCAATCCTCTTGCGCACAGGCCGACTGAAGTCAACACCCGTGAACCGGGGTTAAGGCGTTTTTAGAGACGCGCAGGCGTCATTCGAATAACGTCGGGTATTGTAATGGCTTTTTTGCACACCACACTGCAACTCTTCGTAATTGGAGAAGAATTTGAGTTGCCGGGATTTATTGAAAATTCAGGTGGATCATCGAGTTATGAACATTTTATGAACAATCGAATGGTTCATCGATTCGCCTGTTTCCTCCATTTTTTGTAAGGGATGCCCAACTGACCAACTCCTGACACAACTTTTACGTTTCGCTAACATCTCTGTTGAAAAATAAAAGTGACGGGAGACGAAAGGTCGATCGATGATTCAGAACGTGCGCTGCCCCCACTGTGCTTCCGACGCCATTTATGGATATGGCCATGTGAAGAACGGAAAAAAACGCTATCTTTGCCTGATGTGCAATCGACAATTCGTGCTGGAACGAAAACCGCCCCTGATCACAGACCGGCCGACGTGTCCGCTTTGCGGCGGTCGGATGCACATTTACATGCGAAAAGCGCGGGAGGTGCGATTTCGATGCGCCGCCTATCCCGATTGCCGCGGCTATCTGAAGATGCTGAGCTAACCAACCCTTGCGGGACCCTTCCCGGCGACTAAAAGTAAGAACTCATTTTGGCGCGCACGCGCAGGTTTGACCAGAGGACCTTGATGCCCAGGGCCAGCGGGACCTCCTGACGGGCGGTGCTGTCACTTTGCACCGGAGAAAACCCAATGGCGGATGGAGGCGCAGCGGTGGGTCCATCGTGCTTCGACGTCGCTTGGGCGTGGTGCAGGTCCGGCAGGGAGGGGCGCCGGCGCTCGGTGTCGATGGCGGAGATGACAATGGGCGGGTGGGCGAATCCGATCAGGTCCTGCTTGATCTCCTCGGGCAGGAGTTCGCCGTTGAAAAAGGCCAGGAGCAGAGCGAAGTCCTGGCTTTTGCCATTATAGGTGGGGGCGGCGCTGGCGAATTGTTCTCCGGTGAGGCGCGTGACTTCGTGCCCCTGGCCATTGCCCCATGTGGGCGGATGGTATTGGTGTCCGTGATAGGTGCCGAAGGGGTTGACACGAATGGAAAATTCGTCGTTCTCGGCATGGTGGCGCATTTTCAGGGGCGCAAAGGCGAAATTGGACAAGCGGCTGTTGTCCTTGGCCACGGCCATACCGTGCTTGCCCGAAACGATGCCCACATAGGATGCGGTGATATGGTTGTTGATGTTGTCCAGTGCAAGGTTGCGGGGGTCGTGTCTGAAGTAGTCGAGTCGGTACTCGGTCTCCACCTCGAGGTAGTTTCGCTTGAGCACCTTTACAGGATCGTTCCGGGTCGCCCGCGGCGAAAAACGAATTTCCGCCGGGGCCACCTCCTGCCATTGCATGTCGGCGGGCTGCGCGAGGCCGGGCTCACCCGCTTTGAACAGGTCGGCGCGTTCGGTGGCCAGGTAGGTGATCCGGCCCTCTATCAACAGCCAGGGATGATCGGCGAGCAGGGTGAATCGATAATCCATCCACCCCGCTGCGCCTCCACGGGCAGACGGCGCCGGCATCGCGCCCTTCAGGGATATCGAAGCCGACCGGCCATCCGCAGCGGGATGCAGCTGCTTCAAGACGGATACGGCCGTCAGCGGTCGCTGGTCATAGGTGAGGCGCGGAAGCAGGCTGCCGCGGTCGGCCACGCGGACGCCCTCATGGTAGACGCCTTCGACCCCACCATGGGGTGTGAATCGTACTGTGATGTGACCATTGGCCAGTTCATCGACATCGGCGCGCACAAGAGGCGGTACTGCCCGGCCGGTGTGTGCCGGGGCATCCCGTGTAAAGAGGTGATACATACCGTCCGTCACACCGCCATCGTTCATGATATACAGGTGGCGCCGTCTTGCACCGCTCGCGTCGACCCGGTCTCCCAGATCGATGGTCGGCAGCAGTGTGCCGTCGGGTCGGACCAGCACGATGGGGGCCCGATTCCGGAGGCCGGGCGGCGGTGTGACCTGCAGGAAGCGATGGCCGGCCGATGCCGCGCTGGGCGTCGTTTGAAGCACCATGAGAGTATCGTACCACGTCAGATGCGCTTCCTTGAGAAGCGGTGGCGTCTGGTGTTCGAGGTGACGGTGAAGCATCGTCGCACACGCTTGGGCGATCTGGTCCGAGGCGCGGCTCAGATCGGCCATTATCCGGACCACCACCCGCTGCCGTTGGGGTGCCAAAAAGGGCGTTGCCATGCCGTAATTGGTAGTGGACAGGGCTCTGAGGCGCTGGATGTCGGCGGCAGCGACCTGTCGTTCGATCGCCGCGCGCGCGGTGGGATCGGATATGAACGGCAGGGATTTCAAGGCCGCTGTACGCACCCGGCGACTGCGTTCGATTTCGGTCCATAAATCGGGAATGTCGGCCTTCTCCGCCCAGGAGTTGTATCCGTTGTAGCTGCCGTCCGCGGTATCCTGGCTGAATTCGACGGTGCCCACCGGCGGATGATCTTCCAGGTACGGCCCCAGGGTCGTGAATCGTACATATGGAAGATCGGCGACCTCTTCGATCAGACCGGCCAGGCCGTCGGTGTTGGGCAGCCAGCCCAAAGGCCAGGGCAGGTCGACACCCTGCCACAACTCCGAGTCGGCATCGTAATTGATGAATATCAGCGCATCCTGTTGGAATTCGCCGCCGGCTTGCAGGCGGCGCAGTTCGTGGACCCAATTTTTCAGGCTCACGTGTTCCACCAGGTCCCCGAAGTGGTAGGTCGGCACGATGACCATCTCTTCCAGGGTTTGGGGGTGGTGGTAGCGGATCGGATTGTGGGCTTCGACGCGGGTCAACCGGCGCGAAAAGACCCGGAAGGCGTCGAAAGGGGTCGCACTGTAATAAAGGGCCGCGGCATGGATGCCGTGCCGTTGGTAGATCGAGAAATTGCCCGGTGTGGTCATCATCTCCTGAGGGCGCACGATGGGGGTATAACTGCCGAAGAGGTCCTTCACTCCGCTCTGCCAGGGGTTGGAGATGGCCCAACTTACGGCGTCTTCGAGCTCCTGCTCGGTCATGGCGGAAACCAGGCCGTTGTTGTAGGACATGAGAATGACTTCATCACCGTTGGATTGCACCCGCCTTCGAATGTCCGCGATAATATCGGGCGCGTACTTGGGGAGCAGTTCCTGCAGGGAGAAGAGGTTGTCGAAATCCCAGACGCCTTTGACGGGTATGCCTCGCGCGTTGAAGCGGTCCAGCGTGTCGATGATGTGGCGGATGATGCGGATGTCTTTGCCGAAGCCGCTTTCATCATTGGTGTCGTTGCGGAACGAGTGGTAGAGATTGACGTGGAAACCGAATGCGATATGGATCTGGTGGCCGCTTGGGGTGGCGGGACCCGTGGTGGCCGCCACGGCCAGAAGAATCGGCAAACCCATCCCGATCAGCACGAGGCCGCAGATGATCTTCCGATGGGTTTTTCCTCCGCCGTTCCGCATCAGTGTGCCCCGAATGCTTTCTGCACGCCTCCACGCAACGGCTGTTGCGACTTTCGACACGCAATGCCGGGCCGGGGGGTTGGCGCGCAGCCATGTGCGCTAACAATTGCGTCATCATAACCTCATCGAAAACTAACACGACCGACAGGCCGGGGCAATGGCCCGGGGGTTGTATTGATCATTAATAAACCTACTGCTGCCAGGCGGATTTGCTTTCTCTTTTTAACAGGGTTATCCGGCCTGCCGCAAAACCGGCGCCGCCGGCGGCCGGGGTGCCGGGGCAGGGTCTGCTTCGGTGTCGGAGCTGTGATACGCCCGGAAAGCGGACAGGCCTTCGGCGCCCATGTAGCGGGCCAGGGTTTTGCGCTCCGTTTGCAGCAGATCCACGACGATAAGGCCGTCGAGCACCTTGCTGAAGTGTTTGTCGACGTTGAAGGCAAGCAGTTGCCCGCCTAAGTTCAAATACTGGCGCAGCAATACCGGCACCTCTTTTTGCGTCAGTTCGATGTCCGATACCACCGCTCCGATCTCTTTCAGGTCCTGAAAATGCAGATCCTGCAGCATTCTGCGGCAGCCGCGGATACGGACCGGTTTGAGCTTCGCCGGGTTCCGGGGCCGCACCATCATGGCCAGGTCGTTGGTCTGGGCGTGACGCAACAAAGTGGTGGCCATCAGGCGGCGGGAGAGATCGCTGTAGTCGTTGCTGATGCTCACCGGGCCGAACAGCATCCGGTAGCACGGATAGCGCGCCACGAAGGCGCCGATGCCTTTCCACAGCAACAACAGGGGGGAATAGGATTTTTGGTAGTCGGGGTGGACAAAGGAACGGCCCAGTTCCAGGGCCGGCCCAAGCTTATCGAAGAAGGCGCTGCGGCTGTGGAAAAGGGTGCTGGTGTAGAGGCCCTTTTTGCCTTGACGGGACAGAATCTGATCGGCCAGGCCGAGGCGGTACGCGCCTATGATCTGTTCTGTTTCCGTGTCCCATATGAACAAATGCGTGTAATGCGTATCGAAGCGGTCCAGGTCGCAGGCCCGGCCGGTGCCTTCGCCTGCGAGACGGAAGGCGGTTTCACGGAGTCGGCCGATTTCGAGTAGAAGGTGAGGGATTTGCGTCGACTGGGCATGCCAGACGGCGAAGTTGCCGCTCTGTACCAGAAGCTGATCCCCTGGCAGCTGCAGCAGCTCGCGGCGGCACACCTCACGGGGTTGGGGATCGGCCAGGGGGCGCCGTTGTTTGAAGCCGCGAAAAATGGCCGGGAAGGGTGCGCCGGCGCGCAAAGGCCGGGCATGGCCCATAACGTAGGTGCGGAACCTGAGGTACTTGAGCATCTGGTCGTCGCTGTAGTTCCGCAGCCAGCGGTGATGGATCAGATTGCCGATTTTCAGCTCAATGGGTTTTCCCTGCCGGGCCAGCAGTTCCCGGGCCAGCAGGGCCGTTCGTAATCGGGGATGGAACAGGCCGGCGAGATGGAACGGCCAACGGTTGCATCCCTTGAAATAGACCGGTATCACGTTGGCGCCGGTGCGGCGGATGATACGGGCCACGAAACGATGCCAGGGCGGATCGGCGATTTCCGGGGACCGCAGGGTCGGATGGGACACTTCTCCGGCCGGAAACACCAGGAGAAGGCCCCCGCTTTCGACCCACGCCATCGCCTCGCGAAGCGGGCCGATGTTGGACCGCAACGCTGTCCTGGTTTCGAAGGGGTCCACCGGTATGGTGATCTCGCGCAATTGGGGAATGCGGTTTAATATTGAGTTTGCCAGGATTTTGACATCCGCGCGGATGGTCAGCAACAACTCGGCCAGAACGATACCGTCCAACCCGCCGAAAGGGTGATTGGACACCACCACGCAAGGGCCCCCGGGAGGTATTTTTTGCGTATCGGCCGATGCGCAGGTGGAGCGAATTCCGAGCGCCTTCAGCAGGTGGCGCATGAACCCCGCGGGGTCGCGATGGTGTCGGATGGATTGGTATATGGCGCTGCAGCGCCGCAATCCGAGTAGATGTTCCAGGGCGCCGGCCAAATGGAAGCGGTTGCTGTTTTTCCTGTTCAATGCGGTGGCGGGGCAGATCGAAAATATATCCTGTTCCCGGATGTGTCGCTCCATGAATCTCTCCTATCCTTCAACGGTATCGATTAAAAGCGGGATTCGCCGACCCTTCGGCCGTGGGCGGATCGGTCCGCCTCGGGCCGCAGGCCGACCTTAAAATTATGTTGTGTTTGTATGCGGCTGCGGTGTGGGAATGATGAGAAATGGATGAGTTATTGGTGAGAAGGGACCCGAGTGGCGGCCTGGATAGGGCGCAGTGCGACCACGGAACGGTCCGCTGCGGTCCGGCGAATCACATCGGCGTTCCAGCCAGATTCACTGATGTCGGATAAAGCGTTGCGACCGGAAGGGCGAAACTGTTTTTATTGTTCCAAGCGAGCCCGCTTGAAGGGCTGCAGGTTGAAGTGACGCGTGCGACGGGTTCGAACGCCGTGGCGCATGTAGAGGATAAAATCTTTCAAGTTTTTGATATATTGTATGATGTCTTCACACTCATCGTCGCGGCACGTTTTATAATAGAGACGTTCCACCTCGGTGGCTTCCCTGTCGGCCATGTGGATGATCTCCTGGTACGAGTGGCCCATAGCTTTTTCAAAGAACTCGGCGATACTCAATGATGACGACAACATAGCAACATCTCCCCCAACGGATCGGAGTCACTTCCGGTAGGCCTGTCCATTGGCAATTTTCCCAACGTCTTGATTAGACGACGATTCGGTGATTTCCTCAGAATGTCTGACTCTATACCAAGGCAATGTTAGAAAAATGTTAGGACAGCGTGCCTCCTCACATAAAGCAAACCTGACGCTCATCCGTCCCTAACGATTGCGTACGATGAACGGGACATTAGGATAGGGATTGTGCGCCGATCACATCGACGGGTTCAATCCCTGACGCAATGTCGAAAACAGCGGCGCTCAAGGATGCGCCATTTCAAGGACAATAGTATGCAACAGAATGGCTGGCGCCCGATCGCCAGGCGGATGGCGCAATTGGGCCGTAATCGCATTCCGACCCAATTGGTCATCCAGACCACCAACCACTGCAATGCCACCTGCCCCCAGTGCGGCATGCGCCGCACGGCCCGGTTGCAGCGGTTCACCCTCTCGGATGAGACCATCACGAGAATTTTGGACGGATGCGCGGCGCGAGGGGTCCAGGCCGTTTCGTTTACCGGAGGCGAGCCGCTGATGCTGCTCGATCGCCTGGTCGAATGGATCCGCCACGCCGGACGAGCGGGCATTCCCTATGTCCGTACCGGCACCAATGGCTTTCTCTTTTGCGGGGCCGACCGGCCGGGGTTCAAGGCACGCATCGAACGCCTGGTGCACCGGCTGGCCGCTACGCCCCTGCGAAATTTCTGGATCAGCCTCGATTCCGCCGAACCGGACATTCACGAGCGGATGAGGGGGCTGCCGGGCGTGGTGGCCGGGATCCAAAAGGCCCTGCCGATTTTCCATGCCCACGGCATCTATCCATCGGCCAACCTGGGCCTGAACCGCCAGGTCGGCGGTGAGGACACGGCAAATCTGCGTCCCGACGACTATTCACGACGAGCCGACTATCTCAACGCGTTTTACCATGCGTATGTCAGCGCCCTGGATCGCTTCTATCATTCGGTCAGGAAGTTGGGTTTTACCACGGTCAACACCTGCTACCCCATGAGCATCAGCGCACGCGAACAGGAGACAGGCCTGAGCGCCGTTTATGCCGCCACCACCTCGGAAGATATCGTGCGGTATGCCGCCGACGAGAAGGCCGCCTTGTACAAAGCGCTGCTCGATACGATTCCGCGTCATCGCCATCACCTGCGCATCTTTTCGCCTTTGAGCGCCGTCTCCATGCTGCATCGCGCCTATGACGGCGGTCATGGAGCGGTGCGGGCCGCCGGCTGTCGCGGCGGGGTCGATTTCTTTTTCGTCGACGCAAAAGACGGCGATACCTATCCGTGCGGATACCGCGGCAACGAAAATCTGGGTAAGTTCTGGGAGCTGGATATGAAGGCCCGGCGGCCGGACCGGGATTGCCATCGGTGCGATTGGGAGTGCTTCCGGGACCCGTCTGAACTTTGCGCACCCCTGCTTCAGGCGTTTCATGCCCCCATCCGGCTGGTGCGGACCATGGCAGCGGACAGGGCCTATGCTCGCCTGTGGGCAGGCGATATGCGCTATTATCTGGCCTGCGATCTTTTCGACGGCCGCAAGCCGATGGATACACGACGGCTCAGCCGTTTCAAATAGCGGCCGGCTTATCAAATTCTATCACAGCGCTAATCCTGCCTTAACCATTGCGGCGCTAAAAGCGATGCCATGATGAATCGGAAAAGGAGAGACACCATGCGCATCGATCTGCACGTACATTCCAAATTCTCGAAGAGACCCAGCCAATGGATTTTGAAAAAACTGGGCTGCCCGGAGAGTTTCACCGAACCGTTGCGACTTTACCAGATCGCCAAGAGCCGGGGCATGAGCCATGTGACCATCAGCGATCACAATACCATCGACGGCGCCTTGGAGATCGCCCATCTGGACGATACGTTCATCAGCGAGGAGATCACCACCTATTTTCCCGACAATCAGTGCAAGGTGCACGTGCTCGCCCTCAACATCGACGAGGTCCAGCACCGGGAGATCCAGAAGGTCCGCGAAAATATCTTCGATCTGGCGCGTTACTTACAGGAGCAGAGCATTTTGGCCATCGCGGCCCATCCGCTTTACGCCATCAACGATCGTCTCACCGCCGGGCACTTCGAGAAGATGCTGCTGCTTTTCGAGAACTTCGAGCTCAACGGCGCGCGCAATCCGCGCGAGAACCAGTGTATCCGGGAAGTTGTCGAGCAATTGACCCCCCGGCGCATGGAAGATCTGGCCGATCGTCACGACCTGGCCCCCATGCATGCGAGACCTTGGGAAAAGCGCCTGTGGGGCGGTTCGGACGACCACAGCGCCCTCCATATCGCCAGGACGTTTACCCGGATTACAGGCATCGATTCGCCCCGACACCTATCGGCTGGATTGAAAGACATCGAGACCCAGGTGGTCACCCAGCCGGCCACGCCCCTGACCATGGGACACAACCTATATGGCATCGCCTATCAGTACTACCGAAGCAAATTCAACCTGGGACGCTATGCGGGTAAGGATGTGCTCATGCAGTTTCTCGATCGCAGCCTCCAGGTGGACGAGCATGTCCAGCCGGGTCTCTGGGCCCGTCTCTATCTCCTTTGGCAGCATCGCCGCGAAAAGCGGGCCGGGATACCGGTTTGCGATTCGTTGATGACCCTGCTGCGCTACGAAACCCATCAGCTGATCCACGAGGATCCGGAATTTTACAACACGGATGCCTCATCCAACGATTTCGTTGCGCGCGAAAAGCGATGGTTCGATTTCGTCAATCGGGCATCCAAGGGCGTCATGCTCCATTTCGGCAACCACCTGCTCGATCATCTCTCCGGGGCCAATGTGTTCAACATTTTTTCGACCATCGGTTCGGCAGGGGGGCTGTACACACTGCTGGCGCCCTATTTCGTGGCGTATTCCCAGTTCGCCAAGGACCGGACCTTCAGCGAGGGCATCCGCAGGCAATTCGTTACCTCGACCGATGCAAAGGCCCGGGAAGCATTCCGGTTCGCCCATTTCACCGATACCTTCTATGAGGTCAATGGCGTGGCCCAGACCCTCCAACAGCAGGTGCACTGTGCATTGAAGCATGGCAAAATCTATAAATTGATCACCTGCCATGCGGCGGAGGCAGACATCGATCAGCCCGGTGTTCGCAATTTCACCCCCATCGGGACCTATGAATTGCCCGAATATCCCGAGCAGAAGATTTTTTATCCGCCTTTCCTGGAAATGCTCTCATTCTGCTACGATGAGCAGATCGATCATATCCACCTGGCCACACCGGGGCCGGTGGGCCTGGCCGGTTTGGCCATTGCCAAGATCCTCAAGCTGCCAACCAGCGGCACATACCATACGGCCATTCCCCAGTATGCCCAGGTCCTCACCGGAGACGAAGCCATCGAAGACCTGGCATGGAAATACGTCCTCTGGTTTTACGATCAGCTCGACGTTATTTACGCACCGTCCCAAAGCACCAAAGAGGAATTGTGCGCCAAAGGCCTCGACCCCAGAAAGATCCAGCTCTACCCGCGGGGGATCGATGTCGAACGATTCAATCCGGTCAAGCGCAACGGCATTTTCAAAACGAGGTTTCCACTGCCCGAAGGCACCCGGTTGCTCTATGTCGGCCGGGTCAGCAAGGAGAAGAATTTGCACCTTCTCGCCGAGGCTTTCAGGCGGATGGTCGCAAACGGCGAACCGGTACAGCTGGTCGTGGTCGGCGACGGTCCCTACTTAAAGGAGATGCAGGCCGCAATAAAGGGACTGCCGTGCTGTTTCACCGGATACCTGAGCGGCGAAAGCCTGGCCGCGGTGTATGCCTCGGCCGACCTCTTTGTCTTCCCCAGCAGCACGGATACATTCGGAAATGTGGTCCTCGAAGCCCAGGCATCGGGTCTTCCCGTGGTGGTGAGCGACCAGGGCGGGCCGTGTGAGAATATCATCGATGGCAAGACAGGTCTGGTCTGCAGGGCGGACGACCTGCAGAGCCTCATGGCCGCCATGCGGACCCTGGTGGGGGACCGTCAGCGGCGCCTGGAGATGGGGGCCGAAGCGCGAAAGTACGTAGAGGCGCGTTCCTTTGAAAACGCCTTTCTGCAGTTATGGGAGCTTTACCAATCCCAGGAGCTTCAACAGAATTCGGGTCGGTCGATGGAGTATCACGCCGCCTGAACCTTCCTCTGAGATCCGGCCTTCTTCCATCAGAGGCAATTTCCGCTCGGGCCTGAAATCGCTAATGCTGGATGTATTTCAGCAGGCGTTTCAAAAATCTGAAATAGGGGTCGAGGTTCCGGGTATCGTAGGCCCAGAGCGTGTAGTTCTTTTCCATATCGATGCCGATCTGCTCTGCCGTCTGCAGGGGATATAACAAAATGGGAATCTCACTGCTTTCATAATGGTGAGACAGCTCGTCGACGATCGCCTGAATGATATCCTGCGTCAAGTATCTTCCGTTGATGACAAGGATACTGATGGAATTGGTCAGTTCCGACATGTTCAACCCGAGGTCCGTCACATTGGCCATGATAATCGCGCTGAGTTTATCCCGACAGCGCAAGGCCAGCAGATGGCGCTCACGTTTCAAACCGATACGGTGATAGGTCTCGACCACTCCGCTGCAATCGAAACGTTCCGGACTCAGGTGCAGGGTCTGCAACATCAATCCGCCGGAATGATTCTCGTAAAAGGTCTGCAAGTCTTTCAGGTCTTCTTCTTTTACCGGGGTCAGCTGCCAGCGGCTGGGCAGCGCGGTGTGCGCGCCGGGTTGCTTGCGGTAGTGAAAATAGGCGAACGGATCAAGGGAACAGATTTTGGGGTCACGAATGTTGCGGGCCGCTCCGCCGAAGACATGGTAGGGAAACTTGTTGTCCGGTCGGAAGTAACAAAACACGTAATCCATATGCATGGAATAGAGCCGATGGGACTCGTTGATGAACCTGCCGCTCTGATTGAGAACGATCAATCCGCCCCGGTTGCCGGCACTTCGTATGGCCGCGTGGTGGTGCTGCATCCACGAAGATTCGTAGAAGCGCACGGTGGCGGTATGCGCCAGGATGCGGCCGTCTTTCTGGTAGATGAAGTGGCTGGCCACACTCGGGTTTTGATTATAGAGCTTTTCGTAAGTGGCTTTTATTTTTTCCTTGTTGGCCTGGATGAATTCATACTTTTCCGGATAAATGAAACCGGTTTCAAAGAAGAAATCCCATAAGGCCTCCATATCCACCTTTTTGCAGACATAGGCATGCGCATCGGTGGCCTGGTGCATCAACCCCAGCAGCCGGATATGATCTTCGACGGCCATGTCCAGAATCGTCAGGCCCGAGAGCACCACGGGATGTCGGGCACCGTTCTGGGCCAGGCAATAGACGACCTGGGCGATACAGTGCAAGGTGCTGCCGTCGCTGAAGATCAAGTTCATGTCCGGGATGATGAGCCCCGGCAGGAGAACGGTGGAGGACGCATCTTCTTCCACAGAGAAACCGGAGCCTGAGATGTCATGAACTTTCAAATCGATGGTTTTGCCGAACAGCGGGTGTTCGAAGGAGACGTCCGGTGGGGGCGTCAACTGATGCCGGGTGCTGCGAAACTCCCGGCACTGAAAACGACGCATCTGACGCTGCATCGGCTCCAAGGTAAAATGGCGGGTATCCACCCCTCCGTCGTGACGGACGATACGGCATTCGCCCGAGTAAAGCGTTCGATTGTTCTTTGTGAAGACGATGGTGACCGGCAGATCGACTTCGATCCACCCGAAGGTTTGGGGCGGGGTGGTGGTGACGCTGACCCGAAATTGTGCGGCGCCGTAATCCAACAGACTGCCGTAATAAGTTGCGCCGTTTTGGAATAGATAGGCCGCTACCTGGCGGCATTGATGGCGATGAATTTTCCGCGTGCTGATTTCGATGCAGGTTTCCGGCAGCGTCAGAATGATCTGGCGTTCGTTGATGGCGTTGACCTGTGCCTGCACCTTGATCAGTTGCTGGCCCTTGGACACGTGCAGGCACTGAAAGCGGTAGGACTCGGCGAGCACGTCGAAATCGATTTCCTTATCCCACCGGCACACCAGGCGGGCGCCCTGGCAGGGCAGCGGATAGGCTTGAAGCGTCAGGGTCCTCGGGTATTCGCGGTGTTGAAAAACGACGCTCAGGGCCCGGTCCTGAAAATTGAGACTGTTCAGTTTGTTGATCAGTTGCCGACGGCTGATCTGTTTTTCGGGCAGAGACGCATCGAAGGGGTCGTCAAAAAAGTCTGGTCGCGCCACTTGGCGATTTTCTTCACGATCGGCTTCTCTATCTGGCGGGAGAGATGGGATTGATTCAACGATCCGCTCCATGGACAACCTCGTCATTTCAACTTCGGATCACTGGAAGCGCAGGAAAACCCCAGCATCACTTCAGTGCACAGTCAAACTCGACCCACTGATAGGCCCCATTGTCACATTTTTACTTTTATCAAGGATATTTAACACACTCTCTGCCGTGAGGCAAGCCGATAATCGCTCGATTTAGTGACCATTTTTTAGCGAGCCGCCCCTGGCGGATGGTGTTTTGCACGGTATTCGGGCAGCTCGATGATCGGTGGTCGTTCAACCCCCTTGATTTGCACGATGTCCGGCTCGATGGCCCCCTTTACGAGACGATATTGAATCATCTCGTCGTGCAGTTCCTCTTTCAGATCGATCATGCCCAAGGAGATTTTACGGTTGATGAAGGTCTTCAGGATGGCGAAGGCCATCTTTCCGAGCGCCTTTGTGTCCTGGTTGCGGTGGATACGCTTTTCCAGATCGACTTGCGCCATGATCTCCAAACCCCATTTTTCGTAGATGTCCAGTATCATGCTGGTTTCAACGCCATATCCAATGGGAAAGGGAAGCTGTTCGAATACTTCCCGGAATCCGGCGTACTCTCCGGAAAGCGGCTGAAGAATTTGGGTCAGTTCAGGGAAGAACAAGGAGAAGAGCGGTCGAATGACGAGTTCGGTCACCCTGCCGCCGCCGGTCGGCCGGACTGTTTTGTCCACCGATGCGATGGGACGGTCGTAGAACGCCTTGGTGTATTTGATATGATCATGCACCAGGAGCGGCCCTATGAGTCCATATGCGAAACGGTGGTGAATGTTTTTAATGTCGGCATCCAGATAGACGATGATATCTCCCTGGGTGACGTAAAGGGCCCGCCAGAGGTTCTCGCCTTTACCGGTGTAGGGCGGCAGGTGCGGCAGGATATCGGCGGCCCGGTAGACATCGGCGCCGTAGGCACGCGCGATATCTCGGGTGTCGTCCGTGGAGCCCGAATCCACGACGACGATTTCATCGAGCAGCGGATGGCGCGACATCAATTCGGACTTGAAAATGACGATCTCCTTGGCAATGGTTTTTTCTTCGTTGAGTGTCGGCAGACACAAGGAGATCTTCAACCCTTTGTGTCGTTTGAGCGCGACAAGTTGGTTCAGGTCGCAAAAATCCTTGTGATGGAAGGTGTTGGTTTTGATCCAGGTGTGTTGCATATACTTCTCTCGATGAATTCTCCGGCACTCTATGCGTCGCACACACCAGCGTCGATGGCCATGATCGCGCCGAGAATATGGGCGATCCCCTTGAACATGGGTTCGATCTGCATGGTCGCATCTGTCTGCTGGTAGCCTTCGCCGTGGCTGACACCGAGGGTGACGGCCGGGATCTGGCGTGATAAAAAGATGGAAAGCTCGGATTCGCTGGGCTCGCTGAAAGGTTCCAACTCCAGGGTTTTCATGATGCCCACGACGGCTTTTACCAACGGATGGTTGTACCTGAGGCTGGCCGCTCGTTGGTTGCTGACTCTTTCCAGAATCAGCTCCACCTCGTATTCATGGCGCAGTCCGTCGATGATATCACGGATGTCGCCGTATATCTCCTTGACCATGGTGTCCGCATCGCTTCTAATCTCCAGTCCGAGGGTGGCTTCGTGAGCGATCTGACCGTGTTTCAGGCCGCCCTGGATGGTGCCGAAGATGATTTTGGTCCTTGGTTTCAGCGGCAGGCGCAGGGCCATGATCTGGTTGATCACCTCGTTGAGAATCAAGATCGCATTGGGAAAGAACCGTTGGGAACGTTCCTGGGCCGGATCCACATGGCAGGTTATCTCGCATCGGATCATGCCGTCCGAGTAGTAATTTAAGCGGCCCAATTCGCCGCTTTCGACGCAGACCGCACCGCGGATGGGGGTCGACCAGGATTTGAGCAAGTGGCGGATGCCTCGCAGGTTGCCTTTGCCGATGGATTGGATGACACCGGCCAGAATGATGTCCGACTCGAAGTGGAGATCAAGTTTGCGAAAGATTTCAGGCAGGGAAAGGAGAACACCGACGCCCAGGGCGTTGTCCAGTACACCCGCACCGGTGATGGTATTTTTGCCGACCGTGTAGTGATGATCCACCTCTTTGCCGAAAGGCGAGTCCATGTGGGCCACGACAAAGATGGGCGGCTGGCTGCGGGAGCTGCCCTGAATGATCCCGATGGGGTTGAAAAACTCATCGGTGGTGCATTCGTCGACGCCAAACTCCGAGAGGCGTTCGAGAAACAGGTCGACCCTGGCCTGCTCCTCAAAGGTGGGGGCGGGCACCTGGCCGACGAGGACGGTATTGGTGATAATGGTATCCATCATCGTGCGCAACACGTCGACGAATTCGGGCAGTTTGTCCGTATAGGCATGCATGGCTTCTCCAAGCCTGTAATAGTGCTCTGGTTTGGCTATGAAACCGTTACGCGGCGGCCTGGGGAAAGGGGCCGCCCGAGGTGTCGGTTCGAGACGAAGTCGGATCGTAAGGGTTGTTTAAAAATATAATTTAACGGTGGGCAGGGTCAACCCGTTTTAATTCATTACAGGGTTTCTAATTGAATGTTATTCATTAAACCGGCACTACACCGCATGGCTCACGTGGCCCTGGCCACCTGCTCCACCCACGCCTGCCATCTCCGTTGCGATGTGAATTTTTTTATCAATCGCCTTGTGGTAAGCGTGCCCTCCACGGTGAATAGCATTCAGTTGGAACTGCTGAATCCATTAAAGGATTCGAACCGCCTAAGCCGTCTTCGCTGAATGATAATAGTGCAGGATGGCGTCGCTCAGGCCTTCGATGGTGAAGACCGGGGCGACGAGATCGACGCGGAACCCGAGCCGTTTGGCCGTGTCAGCTGTGATGTCGCCGATGCAGGCCACGGCCACCTTTTCCAGAACGGCTGGATCGAGCCCTTCGGGCAGCAAGGCTTTGAAGTTCCTGACCGTGGAAGAGCTGGTGAAGGTGACCATGTCGACGTTCCCCGCCTCGAGTGCCTCCAAAAGAAGGGGAGCATTTTCGGTGGATTGCACGGTTCGGTAGACCGCGATTTCATCCACCACGGCGCCCATGGCGGTCAGGGATTCGGGCAGCACGGTGCGGGCTTCCATGGCGCGCGGCAATAGGATCCGTTGGCCGTCGATCGGCTGTCGGGAAAAGGCCTCCACCACCGACTCGGCCTGATACGTGTCGGGTAGAATATCGGTGGTCAGGCCGTATCGCCGAAGTCGTTGGGCGGTCGCCGGCCCGATCGCGGCCGTGCGCAGGTGACCCAGTACACGGACATCCCGGCCGGTTTCGAAGAGACGCTGGAAAAAAGCGTCGACGCCGTTGACGCTGGTAAAGACCAGCCAGCCATATTGCGCCAGTCGTTCCAAGGCCGCATCCAATGCTGTCCAGCTTTCCGGAGGCACCACCTGGATGGTGGGGCATTCGATACAGTCGGCACCCAGATCGTTCAGCCGCTGCACCAGGTCGCTGGCCTGGGCCCGGGCGCGCGTGACGACGATTCTTTTTCCCAAAAGCGGCCGTTTTTCGAACCATTGCAGCGTCTCGCGCAGACGCACCACCTGGCCGACGACGATGATGGCCGGGGCCTTCATGCCGGCAGCGCGCGCCCGTTCGACGATATCGTCCAAGGTGCCGGTAACGGTGCGCTGACGGGTGGTGCTGCCCCACCGCACCAGCGCAACCGGGGTGTCGGCCGGCCGGCCGTGCCGGCGCAGCTGCGCCACGATATGGGGCAGGTTCTTGACGCCCATCAGAAAAACCAGGGTGCCGATCCCTTTTGCCAGGGACGGCCAGTCGATGTCGGAACCGGACTTGGTGGGATCTTCATGGCCGGTCACAAAGGCCACGGTGCTGGTAAACTGGCGGTGGGTCAAGGGAATGCCCGCATAGGCCGGCGCGGCGATGGCCGAGGTGACGCCGGGCACGATTTCGAAATCGATGCCCGCGGCCTGAAGCACTTCGGCCTCTTCACCGCCACGGCCGAAGATGAAGGGGTCGCCGCCCTTCAGCCGGGTGACCACGCGGCCGGACTGCGCTTTTTCCACCAGAAGGGCGTTGATGCCCTCCTGGGCGAGGGTGTGGTCCCCGCCTTTTTTGCCTACATAGATGCACTCGCAATCCGGACGGGCATGGGCCAGCAAGGTCCTGGCCGCCAGGTAGTCGTAGATCAGCACATCGGCGTGGGCGATGCACCGTTGACCTTTGAGTGTCAGCAGTTCCGGATCACCAGGGCCTGCACCGACGAGGTAGACCTTTCCGGATTGGGCGTTGTCAGCCATGGGATTGCAAACTTTCCAAAATATGGTCCGCGCCATTGGCCAGGAGATCTTCGGCCAGGGCGCGCCCCAGTTGCTCCGCGATTTCGACCGGACCGGAGCGCGTGTTTTTGATGATGCGGCGGCCATCGACATCGGCCACCAACCCGCAGAGATCGACCCGGCTGCCGTCGGTCGTCGCATGGCCGGCAATGGGAACCTGGCAGCCGCCTTCCAGGCGCTTCAAGAAAGCGCGTTCGGCCCGCACGGCATGGTGCGTGTCCGCATGGTCGAGTTTGACCACGATCGGCCCCACACGGGGATCGTCATCGCGCGTCTCGATACACAGGGCGCCCTGGCCAACGGCCGGCAGCATTTCTTCGGAATTCAAATATCGGGTAATCCGTTCCCCCAGGCCGAGCCGCAGCAGCCCCGCCGCTGCCAGGACGATGGCGTCCAGGTCCGTGGTTTCCAGCTTTTTCAGACGCGTGTCCAGGTTGCCGCGCAAGGGTACGATGGTCAGGTCCGGCCGCTGGTGTTTGAGTTGGGCGGCCCGACGCAAGCTGCTGGTGCCCAACCGGGCGCCATCGGGCAGATCGTGCAGGGCTGCATGTCGCACGGAGACGAAGGCGTCGTGAGCATTTTCCCTGGCCGGAATCGCACCAATAACAAGTCCCGCCGGCAATTCGGCGGGCATATCCTTCATGCTGTGCACGGCCAGGTCGATCCGGTTCTCCAGGAGGGCCTCCTCGATCTCTTTGACGAAAAGCCCCTTGCCTCCGACCTGGGCCAGCGGCACGTCGAGAATCTTGTCGCCCTGGGTTTTGATGATGACCAGCTCTACGGTGATGTCCGGCTGGTCGCGGGTAATGGCCGCCTGGACCCAGCGCGCCTGCCAAAGTGCCAGCTGGCTCCCGCGGGTCCCGATACGCAGGGAGGATTTCATCAGTGGCCGCAACCTGCGCAGCTCGAGGCCGAACAACCGCTGCAGGAGGAGGCCGAGGCCGAGGAGGTGATCGTCTGGCCGCCGGCACCTTTGGACACGAACCCGCAACAGGACATCAGGCGGCACACCTCTTTGCTTTCACATTCCGGGCATGCCGGGCAATCCTGGCCGATCACCAGCTGTTCAAATTCGTGGCCGCATTTTTTACATCGATATTCATAAATTGGCATCAGAAATACTCCTTGGTGGAAATTCGGCCGCGATCGTCTGCAACCCCTTCCCAGATATTTATCGTATTCGGATAATGAGCCGAAAACCCACCATCTATAACTATTGTCCGGTCAAAATGCAAGCCGGGGGAAAAACGGAACGGGATTATAACTGAACTTGGTTCATTAGACCCGGCGCGGGTGAAACAGGTGGCCGATGCCACACGCCAAGCGGTCAAGTGCCGGTAAAATGCACGGCGGGCGGCCCAGAAACTCGCTGCGCTCAAACAGTCTGGGCCGCTTGTCCGCCGTTTGCATTCAACCGGCACTAGGACCGCAGGCTCACGTGGTCTAGGCCACCTGCTCCACCCGCGCCTGCCATCTTCGTTGCCATGGGATTTCTTTTATCAAAAAACGTTTGGAAAGCGCACCTTTCAAGGTGAATCGCATTCAGTTAGAATTGCTGACAACGGAAGATCAGGCACACCGTTGCTTTTTGGACGCCGGAGTTTCCATTTGAGCTTGAACGTGAGCGATCTGTTCCGTGCTGTCTTGCCCTAAGGCGGCCGCGGATCGATATTCCGAAAGCGCCTGGTCCAGTCGATCGTGTTTCTGGTAGAGTTCGGCCAGACGCATCCTGAATTCACCGTTTTCAGGTGCCAGGGCAACGCTCTGACGGGCAAAGGTCAGGCTGATCTCCGGATTTTCACCTTTGAGGTCATAGAGAACGGCCAGTCGGGATAGGGCTGTCGCATCGTTGGGGTTGATTTTGACCGCCCGCTTGAATGCGTCGATCGCCTGCTTGATATGGTCCAGGCCATGCAGACACTGCCCCAGGTAACTCCAGGCCGGTGCCGAGGTGTTGTTGAGCGACAGCGCCTTTTCCAGGTAGGGCTTGGCCTCGCCATAGGCATGATGTTCGGTGAGCAATTTGCCGATCTGAAAGGCAATGTCGAAGGTGCGGTCGTCCAGGGCGTAGGCGTTTTGAAAATGGGCCAGGGCCTGTTCATCTGCTTTGCGGAGCAGGTCCAGTACCCCGAGGTTGTAGGCGGCCATGGCCTCTTTGGGATCGATCGCCAGGGCCTTTTCAAAACAGGCGGCGGCCTCCTCGATCTCCCCTGTCTGTGCCAGGCACACGCCCAGGCTGTTATAGACATTGACATCATCGGCGTCCAGCCGCAGGGCCGCGCGGTATTCGGCCATGGCTTCGGACACCTTCCCAGTCTGGTAAAAATGATCGCCGCTGATGTTCAGGCTGACTGCATCGAAAACGACGGTGCTGGCGGGGCCGAAGAAGGCGGCGTGATCCAGGGCCTTGCAGGCATTTTCAAAAGCCGCCTCGCGGCTGAAATCGTCGAGGGGAAACTCTGAGAGACCGATGGACACGGTGGCCAGCAGGGTTTCGTCCAGCTTGTGTTGGATCTGTTGCGCAATTCGGCCGGCCGTTGATGCATCGGCATCTTTTATCGCGCAGCCGTAAAGGGTGGCGCCCCAACGAAACCAGTGCATGGCGCGGCCTTGAGCGAGGGCGGTCAGGGATTCCTGGATCGCGCTGTGCAAGGACTGATTATCGTTGTTCTCATCGGCGCGGTCGAAATGAATGGCCATTGCCGCAAAGCGCTCCCACGAAGCCGTCTTGGACAGGAAATCTGCCTCAAGGGGCGGCGGCGGAAATAGGGCGTCGGTATGGGGCGGCTCCCCGGCCGCAGTTGATTTGATGCGGGCGGTCAGCGCGGTTTCCGGTTCCATGCGCAGGAGGGCATGAATATCGGTCGATTGGCCTTGTTGGATCGGTGGGCATGCCATCAATGATCTCCATGGGAATTCGTTTGGGTCGTGGTGCTGTGGGTTAACAGGTGTTCGAAGGCATCTACGATGAGTTGAAGCTCATCGTCCCGGAGGGTTCGGGGGTCCAGGATGAATCGGTCATTTTCGATCCGCCCGATGATGGGCGGCGTGTTGGCCCGCAGATGGGATTCGATCCGGCTGGCCGAGAGACCCTGAACGCGAACGGCCAGGCCGCAACTGGGCAGGTCCAGCAGGGGCAGCGCGCCGCCGCCGGCCCGTGAGGAGAGGTCGATCGGTTCGACAGCCAATCGATCCCCCGGGAGAGCACGCAGGCCTTCTGCCAGGCGATTGGCGCGCCCCTCGAGTTCCGGGCGCCGGGCGAAAAGCATTCTCAGGGTCGGGATTCGGGATACAGCCTGGCGTTCGTCCCGGTATAAACGCAACGTTGCCTCCAGGGCCGCCAGGGTCATCTTGTCGATGCGCAGGGCGCGGGTCAGCGGATTGGTCTTGATGCGGTCGAGAAAGGCGGTTTTGCCGACGATGAGGCCGGCCTGGGGTCCGCCGAGCAGTTTGTCGCCGCTGAAGGTCACCACATCGATGCCGGCGGCCACCGAGGCCTGCACCGTGGGCTCGGCGGTCAGGCCGTAGCGCGTCAGATCGATCAAATTCCCGCTGCCCAGGTCTTCCATCACCGGCAGGTTGAATTGCCTGCCCAGGGTGACCATCTGTTCGAGAGTTACGGCGGCCGTAAATCCGACGATACTGTAATTGCTGGTGTGGACCTTGAGCAGCAATCCGGTATCGTTGGAGATGGCCTGCTGGTAATCCCGAAGATGCGTGCGGTTGGTCGTGCCCACCTCCTTGAGGATGGCGCCGCTTCTGGCCATCACGTCGGGAATCCGGAACGATCCGCCGATCTCCACCAGTTCTCCCCGGGAGATGATCACCTCCTTGCCCCGCGCCATGGTATCGAGGCAAAGCAGTACCGCGGCCGCGTTGTTGTTGACCGCCATGGCCGCTTCGGCGCCGCTCAATTCACACAGCAAATCTTCGACCGCACTGTAGCGGGAACCCCGCCGACCGGCTTTCAGGTCGAATTCGAGGTTGGAATAGCAGGAGGCAATTTGGACCAGGTGGTCGATCGCTTCCCGGGCCAGGCACGAGCGTCCCAGATTGGTGTGCACGACGACACCGGTGGCGTTGACGGTCCGCTTCAAATTATAGGCCTGTACGACGGATGCTTTTTGGACAATCCGGGCGATCATATCGAACGAGTCATCCCATCGATCGTCGGCGGTGGCGGGCTGTTCCAGGATCTGCCGGCGCAACTCGGCCAGTGTCTCCCTGATGGCACGGACCAGCACCGATTTGGGAAGGGGTTGAAGACGGGGGTCATTTTCCGCCAGGTGGATCAGATGATCGACTCCCGGCAGGCGGCGCAGCAACTCTTGCTGTTTTTCACTGATGGACATGGGTGTATCGGTAACTCCCCTTTTATGCGGCCTTGACGCAGGCTTCCACGGCGTCGTTAAAAACAGTGCTCGGAATCAGGTCGACCAGATCTGCGAAATTTCCGGTACTCAAGTCGAGTCGGGCCATGAGGGTCGACAGCGTTCGGGTATCGATCCGTTCGATTTCTATGCCGATCTGGAACCGTGACAGGAGCAGATCGGCCAGGTAGACCACGATGGTCAACAGGGCATGGGGACTCGCCTTGTCCGGGTCATGATGATAACGCACCGCATGCGTCAGAGATTCAGGTAAAGACCATTGCTCGGCCAGCATCCAGCCCACCTGAGTGTGGTCGATGCCGAAAACGCGCTTTTCGATGTCCAGCACATTTTGATGACCTTCCATGGCTTGACGGTAAAAGAGCGGATACATGGGAGCGATATATTGGTCGAGGACCACTTTGCCGATGTCATGCAGCAATCCGGCGGTATACGCCTTTTGGGGCGTTACCTTTTGGGTCTTTTTGGCCAGCGCCTCGGCCACCTGGGCACAACCGACCGCGTGATGGTAGAGGCCGCCCTTGCACAATGAATACCCCATGGACGATTGTTCGAAAAAGCTTTGAACTGCAGCCGACAGGATCAATTTGACCAACTGGTCCTGGCCCAGAAAGACCAACGCGTGGTCGAGAGACTCGATGTTCTTCTTTTTGGTGAACAGGGCCGAATTGGCCAGGCCGAGGGTTCGCGCCGTGATGACCTGATCCTTGCGAATCTCTTCGGCGATCTGTTCGATACCCTGGGTGCCCTCGTCGATCATGCGCAGCACCTTCAGGGCCACCTGTGGAATCGGCTGCAAATGTTCGGCCGCCGCCTTGATTTCGGCCACGGTGGGTACATGAACCTTTTCATCCCATACCAATTTGGCCTGGCCCGCCGGCTCGATGGTGCAATTGCCGTTGGCCATGTCCAGACTCATGCAACAGGTGAAAAAGCCGCCGGTTTCCGATCGCAGGATGTCGATCTTCAGCTTTTCCACGATGTCGCGGGTTTTTTCCGCGGTGCGGCCGCCGATATCCAGGGCGAGGTCCTGATCGCTCAGCGGCCCCACCAGTGCGCCACCGGCGATAGTGGCAATTATGGCTTCCCTTTTGGCGCCCATTTTCAGGACTGCGTCGACGAGCATCGGAACGCCGGTGGAGGCATATTTTTCAGGTTGGGCCATACTTGACACAGATACCGGTTCGGGCAGCAGCAAGTGAATCATGCCTCCGATGCCGGTCTCTTTGCAGTAGAGTGCAAGACCGACACAGGTGCCCAGATAGGCCTGCAGGAGCAACGGCTTCGATGCACTGGTGTAAAAGCTCCCCGCAGCTACATGGTATCGCTGTGACGTTGTCATCGATGGGTTCAACCTTCAAGGATTCAAGACCGCCACATGGGGTGACGGTCATGGCTGGATGGACACTCAATATAAAAATGCTTTGAAGTTCAACCGTTAAATTGCTAATTATCACAATTTCGATTGAATATTCAATTTTTTTTAGCCGTTGCGCAGGGTTGCCGGCCTTGCCGACCGGCCCGGCCGCCATCGGTGGGCGTTTCAAATCGACCGTGATCGACTTTTCGTCTTCCCTGATGTACGGGGCCCGGATCCGAAAAGGGCATTGAACGGCAGAAAGATGCTTGGTCGATGAAAAAAGGTAAGGAACGTATCGTATTTCCCCTGGATGTGCCCACGGCCGCCGATGCCAAAAAACTGGTGTCGCGATTGCGTGGACACGTGGGCATGTTCAAGGTCGGATTGGAGTTGTTCATCAGCAGTGGCCCGGCCCTGGTCGATTGGTTGACGAACCGTGCGGGTGTCGCTGTTTTTCTGGATTTGAAGCTGCACGATATTCCCACCACGGTGGAACGCGCCATGGCGCGCATCGCCGCGATGGGTGTGGAGTTGGCCACGGTGCACTGTGGCGAAAGTCTCTCCATGCTCGAGGCGGCCGTGCGGGGAAGCCGGGGCAAAGTGGACGTGTTGGGCGTGACGCTATTGACCAGCGTCTCTTCCGAGGATTTACGTGGGGCCGGGTATCGCGGGGAGTTGGCCGATGACAGTCGGCGAATGGTGATGTTCAAGGCCGAGATGGCCAGAGCCGCCGGTTGCGCCGGTGTGGTGTGTTCCGGCCTTGAAGCCGCCGAGATCAAATCCCGGCTCGGCGAAGGCTTTCTGGCGGTGACGCCCGGGATTCGGCCGGATTGGGGATCGGGTGCCGCGGACGATCAACGGCGTGTGGTGACCCCGGCCATGGCCGTCGCCCGGGGGGCCGATTATATCGTCGTGGGGCGTCCCATCAGGGATGCGGACGATCCGGTGGCAGCGGCTCAACGCATTGGCGAGGAGATCGATGCCACGCTGGCCGCGATGGCGGACAAGCGCCTATAGCGCCCATCCACAAATGGCCAACTTACCCGATATCCGAGTTGCGCGGAAAATCTAATCCAGGGAGACTGTCATGGGAGTGTCACGTAGCGCCACACCCCCAGTCCGGCAATGACCAGACCCACCAGCAAGACCAGTAACAATTGATCGGGACTGAATCGGGGCACCTTCATTGGACGGCCGAGCGTTTGCGGTTTTTGGTCAAATCGTTCCTTATAAGTCGTTTCCGGACGCCACCGTCACACCTGCGTCTCTTCATCATCGAGGCCGAAGGCGGTGTGCAGCACGCGCACGGCCAGTTCCGTGTATTTCTCTTCGATCACGCAGGAGATGCGGATTTCTGAGGTGCTGATCATCAGGATGTTGATGTTCTCCCGGGCCAGGGTGTTGAACATCACCGAGGCGACGCCGGAATGGTTTTTCATGCCGACTCCGATGGCCGAGACCATGGCGATGTCGGTATCGCCCATCACCTCTTCGGCGCCGATCTCCCCGGCCACTTTCTGGGTAATCTGCATCGTGCGCTTGAAATCCACCTTGGGCACCGTGAAGGTCATGTCGGTTTTTCCGCCCTGGCGGGTGTTCTGTATGATCATGTCCACGACGATGCCTTCCTCGGATATGGGGGAGAAGATTTTCGCCGCGATCCCAGGCTGATCAGGGACCTTGGTGATGGTTATGCGGGCCTGATTCTTGTCGTGCGACACAGCGGACACCAACAACTGCTCCATGCCCGAATCTTCATTGACCACCATGGTACCTTCCTCCTCACTGAAAGATGAACGAACATGCACGGGAATATCATATTTTTTGGCAAATCCCACTGAACGGATCTGCAGTACTTTTGCCCCCAGGCTGGCCATGTTGAGCATTTCGTCATAGGAGATCGATTTGAGCTTGCGCGCTTTAGGGCAGATGTTGGGATCGGCGGTGTAGATGCCGTCCACATCGGTATAAATTTCGCAAACGTCCGCCTTGACGGCTGCGGCAATGGCAACGGCCGAAGTGTCCGAGCCGCCTCGGCCGAGGGTCGTGATGTTACCCTTGATGTCATACCCCTGAAAACCGGCCACCACCACGATCGTGTGTCTATCGATCAGTTTGCGTAATGGCTTGGCACCGATCTCTATGATGCGTGCGTTACCGTAAGCGGAGTCGGTGACCACATCGGCCTGGTGACCCAACATGGATTGCGCCTGGTACCCTTTGGCCCTGAGCATCATGGCCAGAAGGGCCGCCGTGGTCTGTTCCCCGGTAGCCAGCAGGACATCCATCTCCCGCTTGTCCGGTTCCTCGACGGCTTGATGGGCCAGGGCGATCAAGCCGTCGGTGACGCCGGCCATGGCCGACAGGATGACGATCACGTCGTTGCCCTGGTCGTAGGTCCTGGCAACCCGACGTGCCACATTGCTGATCCGCTCGATGTTGGCCACCGAGGTGCCGCCGTATTTCTGAACGACTAACGCCATACGCTTTCCTTTTAGACGTTGTATTGATGGGGGGTTACACCGAAACGCCGGTGTCCTGAGACCGGTCGGGCTCCAATTTTCGAGCGTCTCCCTTATCAAATTGTCGGTTTCAAGTCCATATCCAATTAGGCGGATCCGGCGGGTTTCGTCGTCCCGGGTCAGCAATTCGATCTTCAGCGAGATGTCGGGCCATTCGCTTTCATCCAGTCGCTCTTCCCATTCCACGGCCAGGACGCTCGGTGTATCGAACAGCTCGCCGAGACCCAGGGATTCGGCGTCCACCCCGGCTTCGAGGCGGTACAGATCGGCGTGGTAGAACCGCATGCGTCCGGGGTATTCGTTGATCAGCGTGTAGGTCGGGCTGGTAATGTCGTATCCCTCGGGCACGGCCAGTCCACGCGCCAGCCCCTGGACGAGGCAGGTCTTGCCACTGCCCAGGTCGCCGTTGAGTCGGATGGTCAGGCCATGTCGAATCCGCTGACCCAGAGCGCAACCGAAATCCCGGGTCTCTTCCGGTGAATGGGTGACGATGTCCCATTTCATGGCGGCAGGCGCCTTACAACCAGGGGCCGTTGACGATGGGCGGCATGGGATCGTCGAGGGCAGTTTGGATGGCCCGGGGCAGGGCGTTCATGACATCCGTGGCCAGGAACCCCTGCCGGGCATCGGCGGCCAGCAAATCGGCCGCCAACCCGTGAAGATAAACCGCGGAGA
This sequence comes from Desulfatitalea tepidiphila, assembly GCF_001293685.1. Classification (NCBI taxonomy): domain Bacteria; kingdom Pseudomonadati; phylum Thermodesulfobacteriota; class Desulfobacteria; order Desulfobacterales; family Desulfosarcinaceae; genus Desulfatitalea; species Desulfatitalea tepidiphila. The sequence goes on from NZ_BCAG01000001.1 coordinate 768,765, forward strand.
TGGCGGCGTCCAGGGGAGCGCACCCCTGGGACAGCAGTCCGGCGGCGGCGCCCGTGAGGACGTCTCCCATGCCGCCGCTGGCCATACCCGGGTTGCCCGTGGGGTTGATCCACACCACGCCGTCGGGATCGGCGATAACGGTACGGGCGCCTTTTAAAACGACATGGATGCGGCATTGCACGGCCAGATCGCGTGCGGCACCGATGCGGTCCGCTTGAACCCGGGCCGGTGTGGTTCCGATCAACCGTGCCATTTCACCCGGGTGGGGCGTGAGGATGGTCGCTGCGTCACGTTCTTTTAATAGTTCCAGGTGGCCCACCAGATGGTTGAGGCCGTCGGCATCGACGACCATGGGAAGGGGCACGTGCCGCACCATGCGATGGACCAGAGCCCGGGTTTCGGGGTCGGTTCCGAGGCCGGGGCCGATGGCGATGGAACGCATGTTTTTTGATATGTCCACAATGGCGTCGAAGGCCGCTTCGGTCAGGGCGCCGCCACTGTTGTCGGGCAGCGGCAGGGTCATGGCCTCGATCACCATGGTCTCCAAGAGCGGGTTGAGCCGTTGGGGTATTCCCAGAGTGACCAGCCCGGCGCCGGCCCGCAGGGCGGAAGTGGCGGCCATGGCCGCCGCGCCGGTCTTGCCCGGGGAGGCGGCGACGACCAATGCATGGCCGGTGTCGCCCTTGTGACAGTCGGGTCGACGCCGGGGAAGGATCGTTTGAACGAGATCGCCCGTCACCAGATGATGGCGCGGGGTGCTTCTGTCGGCGACTTTCTTCGGGATACCGATATCGATGATGTCCACCACGCCGCAGGCGCTCTGTCCGGCTTGGATGACGTGGCCGATTTTGGCAAAGCCGAAGGTGGCCGTGGCCGCGGCACGAATGCAGATACCGCAGGGCTGGCCGGTGTCGGCGTGAAGACCCGATGGCACGTCCACCGCGAACACGGGGCGGTTCAGGCTGTTGATGAAGTCGATCACCGAACGGAAATAATCCCGCACTTCGGCGTTCAGGCCGGTGCCGAAGATCGCGTCGATCCAGTAATGGATGTGGCGCATGCGACGCTGATGAGCGGCCAAGGCGGCGTCATCCGGCATCTCGATGACGGGAACCCCTAGATCCTGCAGCAACGCGAGGTTGGTTTGGGCATCGCCGCCGACGCGGTCACGCGAGGCCAGCAAAAACACCTCTACCTCGATGTCTCGCTGGGCGAGATGACGCGCCATGACGAAGCCGTCACCGCCATTGTTGCCCCTTCCAGCCACGACCCCGACCCGGCCCCTGGCACGGTAGATCCGTTCGAGAAAACAGCGGGTGGCGCCACGGCCGGCGCTTTCCATCAACAATCGGCCGGGAATGCCGATCTCATCGATGGTCAGGCGATCCATGGTTTGCATCTCAGCCGCTGTTAAAATTCGCATGGGAGCCCTCCTGCGCCTTTTGTCATAATGAACGAATTAACGCCACCATATCCCGCACCGCCCTTTCCATGCCCACCAGAACGGCTTTGGCGATGATGCTGCGGCCCAGGCTGAATTCATCGATTTCGGACAATCCGGAAAAGAGCTTGATCAGACGGTAATCGAGCCCGCCGCCCACGGCGATGTGAAGCCTCAGACGATGGGCCATTTTGACTGCATCGACGATTTTGTCCCACTCCTGGCCTTGGGAGGCCGGAGATTTACTCGCACCAAGTCGGCCGCTGAAGATCTGCACCCAGTTGGCATGCACCTGGTGTACGGCCTTGATCTGCTCCGGTGCCGGTGCGACGGTGATACCCACACTGATGCCGTTGCTCTGCAGGGTGTCGACCACCTCGAGGAGATTTTTGTCATAGGTGCGCACCGTCATGCCGTTGTCGCCTTGATCCTCCTCGTCTATCGGCGGCATGAGCACCACCCTTTCGGGCCGGACGTCCAGGGCAAAGCCCACCATCTCGGGGCTGGCCGACATATACAACACCAATCGACTGTGGATCGATTGGCGCAAGAGGCGCACATCCTTTTCCTGGACGTAACGCCTGTCCTCTCGCAAATACACGCCGATGCCATCTGCACCGCCGATATCGGCCAGGAGTGCGGCCGCCGCGGGGTCGGGGCGCGGCGATTGCATGGTTTCGCGCAAGGTGGCGATATGGTCCACCAATACTGTTAACCCGGCCATAGTATTCCCCCCTGGTAAATGCTTTCGGATTATTCAGGTGACGGCGATGCCCCGATCAGCGCCAAAAGTTCCCGGCTCTTGGCTTCCATCACCCGGGCTTCATCCTCCGAATGAATATGGTCGTAGCCGAACAGGTGCAGGATGCCGTGAATCAAAAGTTCATAGAAGCGTAGCTCCGTGTCCATGCCCGCCGCCAGGGCCTCTTCGGCGCATGTGTCCATGGATATGACGACGTCCCCCAACAGCTCTGGATGGATATTGGTATGCTCACCCTCCCGCATGGGAAAAGAGATGACATTGGTAGGACCCTGGTGTTGAAGGTACATTTCGTTGAGGCGGGCGATCTGCGCATCATCGACCAACACCAGCGACAGTTCGCCGTCAGGACAGCCCAAGGCGTTTAAGATGACCCGGGCGCTCTTTTGAACGGCTTTGATCTTTATTGGGTGCTTTTCCTGTTGGTTGTCGATCAGTACTGCCATTTTTGACCTTGCTGCTCTCCTTGGCGCCGGAATCGGCATATTCGATGCGGTGATGGTGGATGCCGTACAATATTTTATTAAAACTTTTTGCGATACTGTGCAAATCCTTGAGGGTCAGCTCGCAGTTGTCCAGCTGTCCGTCTGAAAAGACCTTGTTGATCAAGTGCTGCACCAGTCCTTGAATCCTGGCCGGGGTCGGGTTTTCCAGGGTGCGGGAAGCGGCTTCGACCACGTCGGCCAGCATGACCAGCCCGACCTCCTTGGTTTGCGGTTTGGGACCGGGATAGCGGAAGTCGTTGATCTTTACGGCGTCTTCCCCCTTGAGCTGTTTGGCCTTTTCAAAGAAATAGTGGATGAGGCTGGTGCCGTGGTGCTGCTGGATCGTATCGATGATGATCTGGCCCAGTTTCTGTTTTTGAGCGATCTCGATGCCGTCTTTGACATGAGCGATCAGAATCAGGCTCGACATGGAAGGGGCCAGCTTGTCGTGCTTGTTGCGTCCGTCGGTTTGATTCTCGATGAAGTACAGCGGCTTCTTGACCTTTCCGATGTCGTGATAGTACCCGCATACCTTGGCCAGAAGCGGATTGGCACCGATTTCGGCGGCGGCCGCTTCGACCATCGATCCCACAATGACCGAGTGATGATAGGTGCCCGGCGCCTCGATCATCAACCGCCTCAGGATGGGGCGGTCCAGGTTGGCCAGCTCGAGCAACGTGATATCCGTGGTATAGCGAAAAAGCATCTCCACCAACGGCGCGACACCCAAGGTGATGACGCTGGCGGTGATGCCGCCGACGAACGCGAACGCGCCGTCCCACAGGAGGTTAATGCCGCCGTAACTCGAATTATAGAAGCCAAAGGCAATGGCCAGCAATACATTGATCAATCCCACCTTGGTACCCGCCGATATGACGACTTTACGCTCCCGGCAGCGTTGGACCCAATAGGCGGCCATGGCATTGGGGATCACGAAGAATAGGAACACGTCGAAGCGGCCGCCAAACAACAGACTGGTGCAGACGGCCGAAACCAGCGCGAAAGGGATGGCCATTTCGAATCCGAGGACCAGGCACACCAGCATGCTGACGGCCGAAACAGGTATGGCATAGACGACCGAACTGCTTGGGATGGAGAAGATGCCGCCGAACAACTGTGCCGTCGAGAGGACGACTCCGATTTTCACCATCACCATGACGAACACCAGCATCAGGGACATGAAAAGCAGGTTTTTCGTCGTGTTGTGACGCGCATATCGAGGTTGATGAAAATAGAGCACGTACAGCACCAGGATCAGCGTGATCAGGGCGAGGGCGGCACCCAGGGCACTGGTGAAGACGTGCCGGTATTCGTGCTGGTCCTCCATGGCCCGCAATTTGAGCAGTTGGACCGCCGATACCCGTTCGCCTTCGCGCAGCAGCATTTCGCCGGCCTTGATTTTGTACATGATCGGCTTGATATCGGCCAGGGCTTTCTTTTTGCGGGCCTCGGTTTCGTTATGATTCAGGGTGATATTGGGGTAGAGCAGTTGTTGACTGACATCGACGATCAGGTTGATCACATTGTAATTGAAATTTTTGACCAGTGGCTCGGCAATGATGCGCACCATGGTTTTGGCCTGGTCCGGACCGTAATATTGTCGCAGTGAATAGACGGTCGTCTCTTTTTGGGAGACCACATCGCGCAGGAGGATGCCCTTGTCGACCTCTTTGAGCAGGATTTCCTTGTTGGCCACCACGCCGTTGTTCAAAATATCGGTGACGATGCGGATGATGGTCTCGGCAATGGGCGGCGCGAACCCCTCGCTGATCAACAACCGGAAAGCGCCCCGGCTGATGTCGATGCCGAGCAGGGTCGCGAAGGTCTCTTTTTGCACCATCATCGCATTTTCAAGGCGCTGGCTGGCGGTATCGACCGTGGGTGGCGTCGCCGGAGTCTCATCGGTGCTGTCGGCCGGTGGGGTTATGATCGTGCTCTCGAGCTCTGTAAGGGATTTGCGCATCCTGGCGAAGGCGGTGCGCACCTTTTCGGTCAGCTGGTCGGCAATCCGAGGATCGTGGTCGTAGACCGTCAAAATCTGTTCGATGATGTGTTGACGGTTGGCTTCGGTGGCGGCCCGGTCTTCGACGAAGAAGTCGCGCGATGCTTTGATGTCGCGATCAGCGATATCCCCGAGGTCATAGGATTGTCGATGAACCACAAGATTGGGTGCCAACAGGATTAAGAAAATCACAGTCACCAGGACCAGCATCAACCACTTGAGGCGTTTTTCCAGGGTGTCGGGAGAGATTTTTATGCGCTTGGGGTCGGCACTCATGGCGATGCGTCTGCCTATTTGTCCAGGATCGAATGGAGCGTTTGGTCTATCTGGCCCATCTCTGGTGGACTCATTTTCGATGGACCAGTTTGGGACCGATCGATTTTCGATGGCTCCGGTCTATCCATGGGTTGGCCGATGGGTTGGCGTTGATAGACGCCGTTTGGGGTCAGCGCTTTGCGGTCCGTCGCTGACTCGTAAGCCTGGATAATCTCTTGTACCAGCCGATGGCGTACGACATCCCGCTGGGAAAAAAAGACCATTCGGATCCCCTCGATATCGGCCAGAATATCCTTGGCTTCGATCAATCCCGATGTCTTGTGGGGAGGGAGATCGATCTGGGTGATGTCTCCGGTGATGACCGCCTTGGAGCTGAATCCGATGCGGGTGAGAAACATTTTCATCTGTTCCGAGGTGGTGTTTTGAGCCTCGTCCAGAATGATGAACGAATCGTTCAAGGTTCGCCCGCGCATGAAGGCGATGGGGGCTACCTCGATGGCGCCTTGCTGCATCAGACTGGTGACCTTCTCAAAACGCAGCATGTCGTGCAGGGCATCATACAGGGGGCGCAAGTAGGGATCGACCTTCTCGGCCAGGTCTCCGGGCAGAAAACCCAGAGCCTCGCCGGCTTCCACTGCCGGGCGGGTCAGGATGATCCGGCTCACCTGGCCCTTGGACAGCGACGCCACGGCCATGGCCATGGCCAGGTAGGTCTTGCCGGTGCCGGCCGGTCCGATGCCGAAAACGATATCGTGCTGACGGATGGCATCGATGTACTCTTTTTGGGCCCGGCTTTTGGGCGTGATGGCCAGTTTTTTGGCCGTAATGTAAACCGTGTCGAGAAAAATGTCCTTCAACCTGGCCCGATCGTCCGCACTGAGAACGCGTATCGCGTAGTCGATATCCGTGGCATAAATCGGGTAACCCGCTTTGAGCAATCCATACAGCTGGGTCATCAGGTTTTGGGCCAATCGAACGGAAATTTCCTCGCCCTGCAAATGGGCCGTGCTGCCGCGCGCCTGGATCGTTATGGAGAGCGCCTGGGCGATGCGTTGCAGATGGCCGTTGTGCTCGCCGAACAGCTGTCGCGACAGTTCTACGTCACTGAACGTGATCTTGGTTTGGTAGTCGGAAACGCTCATGGGCCGCCTTGGTTCGACTCGCTCCTTTGGTCTTGCTGACTTGAATCAGATGTCACCCTGCCATGATCGGCATGAGATAACTGTGGAGAATATAAAACTTCATTGCTGAATGCAAACAGCATTTCAATTTTTAATGAAAGCCGGGCCGGATCTAATGAATAGCATTCAGTTAGAGTCCCTGTTTTGAGCGCAAGCTACTTGACCAATGCCATGGCCTCTGTTAGCGTTTCCCTTTTCTTTAACTGCCGGCTTCGCCGGTGATTCGCGAAACAGCCAAAGATACTCAGGTGACCCGTGAACCTGCTCGACATTGTCCTGGCAACCATCATCGGATTCTGCCTCGTTCGTGGAATTTTCAGAGGGTTGATCAAGGAACTGTCATCGATCGTCGGCGTGGTGGCCGGATTTTACGCGGCCTATAGTTATTATCCGTGGCTTGCAAAATTTCTCCGGCGATGGATCGATGACCCGAGCTATGCCAATATCCTCGGATGTCTGATCCTCTTCGTGGGGATCTATCTGGCGGTCAGTGCCGTCGGTGTGATTATCAAGTACCTGATGAATATCGTTTTTCTGGGATGGACCGACCGGCTGTGCGGACTGGTTTTCGGAACCCTCAAAGGGGTTCTCATCGTGTCGGTCATCGTGATCCTGCTGACTGCATTTTTACCTAAAAATTCCAGCTTGCTGAGAGATTCCCTGATCGTGAGGCACACCATGGTGATCAGTACGACCATGGTTCGGGTCGCCTCCGTGGACATGAAAAAGCTATTCAGCGAACATTTAAAGGAATTGAAACAATCGTGGCAACGCAAAAAGAGTTGACGCCCACCCCGACTTTTGCCGCCTTATTCGAGCTGATTGCGACCTTGCGTGGGGATAATGGCTGCCCCTGGGACCGAAAACAGACACCCCGCAGCATGACCGTCTATCTCATCGAAGAGGCCTTCGAACTGGTCGAGGCCATCGAGTCCGACGACACGCCGGCGATTCTCGAAGAGTTGGGCGACGTCCTGTTTCAGGTGATTTTTCTGATGTATCTCTACCAGCAGGCAGGGCGGTTTTCGCCCACCGATGTCCTGGCCCGAAATTTGGCGAAAATGATTCACCGGCACCCGCATGTCTTCGGATCGGACAAATTGGAGAACGCCGCCCAGGTGAAGGAGCGCTGGCGCGAGCTTAAACAGCAGGAGAAGGGCAAGGATGCGGGCTCCATCCTGGATTCGGTGCCGTCGGGATTGCCTGCCCTGATGCGGGCCTACCGCATCTCCGAAAGGGCGGCTGGTATCGGCTTCGATTGGGATACCCCTGCGGGTGTCATGGATCAGACCGAAGCCGAATGGCAGGAGTTCAAGGAGGAGGTGCACCAGTTGCCCGAAGAACCATCCGGGAATCTCGACCGGGTCAGGATGGAATTCGGCGATGTTCTTTTCACGATGATCAACGTCGCGCGATTGCTCGGCGTTCACCCCGAGAGCGCGCTCTCCGCGTCCACCTCAAAATTTATCCAGAGATTCAAAAAGATGGAAAAGATGGCGTCCGATCAGGGCAAACAGCTCGGCGAGGTTCCCAGGCAAGAGATGGAATGCTTGTGGTCGGCCGCGAAAGAGGGGGATGAAACGTCATGCCACCTGTCCACGGCAGAGGAAAAAAGCGGGGGATGAGATCATGGCCAGAAGGGATCAGGCGTGTTCATCAACCGGTTTGTAATCCGGCGGCAGTCGGAAGATGAGGTCGCCTTTCTGGTTGTACTTTTCGAACACCAGGGTGTCGTCTTCCATCACATATTTGGTTTGGTCTTCCTTCTGCGAGGTCTTGCTATCGGTTTTAGCGCCGGCCTCTGAGTTTTCGACCGGTCTGACCTGCCTGGTCTCTGCCGCTTGTTGTTGCGCGGTTTGCTTGTCATAAGCCGAACCAATGGATTCGATTTTGACAGCCGTTCGCAACGATCCTTCATTAATCTGGTCAATCATGGTGGTCCCCCTTTTGCACGTGTCCTTCGCGCGTATCCAACTTTTCCGGCTTCCCCTTAACAGCCGCCATTTGCGGTCAAGCAGTCATCGGACCATCGCTTTCCCGTTATCTCACGCACGCATTTCATGCCAATTCGTTTCCCGTCGGATCAGCCCCGGCTTGCCGGGCCAGTTGTTTATCGATCAGTGGATTGAAGTGTCTGACCGGAAGGGAGTTAATCGTTTTTTGATCGTTTTCGTCAATCGTCGTGTAGGTAAACTCAATGTCTCTTTCTGCCGATCGTACCGATCCGTTGACGCGGGGGCGGTCCATGTTTCGTAGCAGGGTTTCCTCGAATCGATTTTGGGGACCGTTTTGGGCAATGCGATCCACGATTTCGGTTGCTACCTGGTCGATCAAGGCCTGCCGTTGGCCGTTGCCCGATAATTCGACGCGATCACGGGCAGATGAATCCCCTGACAGTGAAGGCGCCTTCTGACCCGAACACCGGCTGAGTCGCTTGCGATAGACATCGAGGACGTTGTGGATTTGATAACTTTGAATATACATTTTAAGTCCCTCCGGTATGGATATCGGCATTAGCGGTTGGGACTTAAGAAAAAAATAGAACTTCTATCTTGGAATTTTATAACATCCAGAAAGTATTAGATTAATTAACTGGCGTGGGAATTCCGACGCGCCGAAAAAACGGGGGCACGCCATGCGTGCCCCCGTTTCCTCGCTAATTTTTTTGATCGTCGATCAATCTTCGAAATTACCTTTAGGTCCTTTATCGGCGTCGATGGATTTGGCGCGTTCCACAATTTTTGCAGGGGTCCACTCGGTAGGATCTTCGATGCGTTTAGCCTTGGGACCGGGGTCATGGCTTGCTGTTTTCAGGATCTGGTCGATGGCCAGTTCAGCGGTATCCTGGGCATTGAGGACGTTGACCAGCATATTATAGACGAATTGCTCGACGCGGTCGGCCATTCGCTCCCGGATTTCCTTGGGTTGCGCCAGAAGTCTGCTTTCGAAGGGCAGATTGAGCTTTTTGTAGTTGCCTCCCTTCCAGCCTTTGGATTCGGCGTAAGCTTGCATCTCGGTCCACATCTCCTCGCTCATGCCCTGGTCCTTGACCTTGATGAAGCCACCGTTGGCATCCAGAATGGCGTTGCCGTAGTCGTTGACCTCCACTCCCCAGGAGATCATCTGCAGGGCGGTGGCCACATTGGCTTTGGTCGTACGGGTCTTCTGGGCAATCTGGCGCAGGCGATCCGAGCTGTTACCCGAAGTGCCATGCTGCGCACCGGACACATGGTACGGGGTGAGGGCTTCATGGATTTCCGCGGTGAGTTCGACCTGGATCCCCTGGTCACTGGCTTCAATGCCATGGGTGGTGCCGTTATTCAGGGCGATCCAGTTGGGGAAAACGCCGTGGGCATTGAGCCCCTGGATCAGAAATAGGGCTTCCTCCTTGGTAGATAGGCCCTCTTTGCCCTTTATTTCACCAACTTCCGTTTCGAGACCGGCCCACTCGGGTACAAATGGATTGAGCTCAAGACTGGCCAGGAGGTTGTCGGCGTCGGGCATGTGGGAGGCGTCGATGGCGATCGAAGTAATGCCTGCGTCAAACATCGAGGGGATCTCTGTCTTGGCCGTCAGAATATCCTTTTGATTTTTGATCCCATAATGATCGGCGTGGATGGCTACCGGTACGCTGATGTCCATTTCGTTGCACAGTGCGTCGACCGTTCGTGCCATGTTCCAATAGTTTATCGGGCAGTAAGCATCGATACCGCCCTCGGATTTGGCGATTTCGATGATGAGCGTGGCATTGGCGCGTTGTGCGGCACGCAGCGCCCCACGAATGACGAAGGTGTTACGGCCGTTGGCCGCCATGCAGATGCTTTTGCCTTTGGCCAGCATGGCCAGGTCGATGAACTTGCCACTGACCAGCAGTGCATTGGAGTTGGGAAACAACGCTTGAATGTTGGGCGGGCGTCCGACAGCCAATGCCTTTTTGAAGTCCGATGGGGCGATACGCGCCATGGGTTCACCTCCTTATGGATTCTGGGATTCCTGCTGTCCCGACTTTAATTTTTCATTAAACGCAGCCACTTGATCGGCGTAAACGGCACGCTTTTCCTCATAGGCCTGGATACGGGCATTGAATTCGACGATTTTTTGGTTGTAGGCTTTGATTTGGTCCGGTGTGACGGCGTCTTGCTTTTCCTGGTCGAGGGCGGCGCGCTCTTTCATCAGAATGTTGTATTCGTCGTTCAGGGCTTTTTCCCGGGCCTGGATGGACTGGCGTTCATTTTCGAGGCTGCTGCCCACTGCCCATGAGGCGTCATGTTGACTCTCGTCCGTTTTCGTCTCTGTCACGGCTGCAGGGGCTGCACTCCGGGAGTCCTCATAACTCTGGGCTTTGTCCCGCTGCTCGACGGGTACTTTACTCAAATCGTCGGTGTAAAGGACATTGCCATGTTCGTCGACGTAACGATAGAAATCGGCTTCGACATGGGGTACTGCAATCGCCAGAAAAAGCCAAACCACTATCCAAAATCTCATTTTCATGATCATCCGCCTTTGTGTCCATGCTTGCGTCGGCTTCAGGACCGACAGTGCCCTGACAGATTGCTTTTTGTTCGAGACCTACTTTGTATTGAATCGGGGGCCCTTTTGTTCTTTGATGTATTGATTCGGCCACTATATTGTTTTACAAAGTGCTCTGTCAAGGTTGCTGATCTATATGGGTAAAATTCGATCAACTATTTGAAAATTTTTGTTTTTGGTGTATGTTGGCTCTCAAAGAAGGCTTCTTTCAAGGGATCGGGTGACGGCGTGCAACAGAAGTATTTGCATCATCATAAAGCAATCCACAACTGGCTTCGGCTCATCTTTCTGTCCATGATGCTCGGCGCATGCGTCTCTCAGCCAACGACGGCACCCGAGCCGACCATGCGCCCCATGGAAGCCGGCGATTCTCTCTTCCTCGAGGGCGAGGAGGCCCTATCCAGAAATGATCTGGATCGCGCCCAAACGATTTTTACAAATTATCTCGGTCAGTATCCCGAGGGAAGGTTTGCGCCGAATGCCTGGCAGCTGATCGGCAGTATTTATGCTCAAAGGGGAGAGGATGGCCCGGCGGAGGCCTTTTATCGGCGTGCAATGGCGCTGTTTCCCCAAAGTCCGGCGGCCGACCGCGCCCGTTTGGGCATCGCGGACCTGTACGTGAAATCCAACCGGATCCCCGAGGCCATCGCTCTCTGTCATGAGGCTTTGTCCAACGGGCCTGAAATGAACCTGAGCATCGACATCTGGAAGCGATTGGCCCATCTCTATCAGGTGGTGGGTGATTCGGCGGACGCGACGCTGTATGCCTATTTGATCTATAAAAATATACCCCCGCCCGAGGACGAGATGTGGCGGGCGCACCTTCAGGAGTCGATTGCCCGACTGGATCCCCAAGCCATCGATGCGGTTTGGGACCGTATAGAGGATCGCCAGATACGTAGTTTTTTGATTTATCGATACGCAACGGCCGAAATTGAGCGTCACAACTACACCACCGCCCTGGAAGTGTTATCGGCCTTTAGAGTTGCCTTTCCAGGCCATCCGTTCGATCAAGCCGCCGCCGAATGGATTCGACAGCTTACCGAACGACTTCATTTTGAACCCTATACGGTCGGATGCCTCCTGCCGTTGAGCGGCCCTTACGAAACCTATGGGCGGCGTGCACTCAATGCGGTGGAAATGGCGTTGAGTCTGCTTCAAACCGGAGAAACCGCACTGCCCGTGCGACTGGTCGTTAAAGACACAGCTTCCGAGGATGACATCGCCGTTCAGGGCGTCAGGGAATTGGTGCAGGCAGGTGCCGGGGTGATCATCGGTCCCATTGCCGCCGCATCGGCCGCCGCGAGCGAAGCCCAGCGCTTGAACATCCCCATAGTGACATTTACCCAAAAGACGGGAATCACGGAGGTCGGAGATTTTGTATTTCGTCATTTTATTTCCCCTCACGATCAGGTGAGGACCCTTGTCGACTATTTCGTGCACCATCTTTACCTGCGCAGTTTTGCCATCATGTACCCTCGCGAATCCTATGGCACCACTTTCATGAGGTTGTTCTGGGATGAGGTGAACCGGCAGGGCGGACGGGTGGTCGGTGCCGAGGGATATGATCCCCAGCAGACCGATTTTGCGGTCACGATCCAAAAACTGGTGGGCACCCATTATGAGGTGCCTTCGGATTTGCGTGCAAAACCCGTTGTCCAGGTGGAATCCAATCCATATTACCACCGGCGTTCGGTGAATACCGAAAACCTGGCCGATGTCCTTTCCGATCCGGTGACGCGGATGACCGGGTTGTTTTTTCAAGACCCCGATCAGGATCGCGTTAAAGGTCCGGCCATTGGTCGCATAACACCAGAAGATCGAAAGAAATCCAATGTCGATTTCGATGTCTTGTTCATTCCCGATGCCCCAAAAGCGACGGGGTTGATTTTACCCCAATTGGCCTACCATGATGTGGAAGATATCTACCTGGTGGGTACCAACCTGTGGCACTCGCAACAGCTTATCGATATGTCCTGGCAATATGCCCAGGATGCGGTCATGGTCGACGGATTTTTCAAGGAGAGCTCCTCGGAAGCAGTGCGCGGGTTTGTCGACACCTATCGCAGCATTTACGGTCATGAACCTGGCGTGATGGAGGCGTTTGCATTCGACACGACGAACCTGATTCTGACCTTAATGGCCAGGGGCAAGATAGAGATGCGCCAAGAGTTGCGGGATGCCATGAAGGACATCTATCTGGCACGGGGGGTGACCGGTGCGACGGCCTTTTCGGGCAATGGCGAAGCGATCAAGCGTCTCAGCCTGCTCAGGATCAAGGGCGACAAGTTTGTCGAAGTCGCGTTGCCATGACGCCTTCTTTTTTTCTTTACAACCTCGTCGGTACGGGCGCCGGTCTCACCCTGGCGCCGCTGTTATGGCTCTATTACCGAAATAAAAGCGAGGAAAACGAGCGGTTTCGCCAACGCATGGGGCGATATCCGCAGTCGTTGCGGGTGGCACACGAGGCGCGACCCAGGGTTTGGTTGCACGCCGTGTCGGTCGGAGAAGTGGGGGCGGCCGCAGCCATTTTAAAGCCGCTGTGGGAGCTCAGACCCGATTGCCATGTGACACTTTCTTGTACGACCAAGCAGGGACTCGCACGCGCCAGGTCTCAACTGGGTGATCGGGTCGAATTCTTTTACGCACCCATCGATCTGGCCTGGCCGGTCGACCAGGCGCTGACAATGGTGCGTCCGGATGTGCTGGTCTTCCTCGAAACCGAAATCTGGCCCAACTGGATCGAGCGTGCCCATCGAAAAGGGATCCGTATCGCCATGGTGAATGGCCGGATTTCCGTACGGTCCATCCACAATTATCGAAAAATAAAACCCCTCATGCGCCATGCCCTTTCCCGTATCGATCGTTTCAGCATGATTTCGTCGGCCGACGCGGTCCGCATCGAATCCATGGGCGCGGATCGGAGACGAATTCAGGTCCATGGCAATGCCAAATTCGACAGCCCGGATCCCCAGGCAGCGGGTGACGCTGCAAGACAATGGGCCCGTAGGCTCTTAAACCTGGCCGATACGGCGCCGGTCATTGTCGCCGGAAGTACCCGCCACCACGAGGAAAAAATCGTATTGGAGGCGTATGCCCGCATTTTGCAAAGCTGCCCCGAAGCGATCCTGATTCTTGCGCCGCGCCACCTCAACCATATCGACGACATCGAAGAATGCATCAAGGCGGCTGGTTTTCCCTGCCAACGCCGCACCACGCTCGATCCGCCCCGATGCGAGAGAAGCGCTCAAGTCGTCTTGCTCGATACGATCGGTGAGCTGGCGGCGATTTACAGTGTGGCCAGCCTGGTCTTTTGCGGCGGCAGCCTGGTGCCCAAGGGGGGACAGAATGTGCTGGAGCCGGCCATGTGGTCCAAACCAGTGCTTTTCGGCCCCTCCATGGAGGATTTCGCCGATGCGCGGACGCTCATCGAAAAAGCTGGTGGAGGGGTGACCGTTCAGCATGTCGGTGAATTGGCCGAGGTCGCCAGCGATTGGTTGCGCCATCCATTCAAAGCGGATGCTGCGGGCAAAGCCGCTCGTCGCGCTATTCTGGCCCATCGCGGGGCGGCTGCAAAGCATGCCGCCGTCATTTCCCGGCTATTAGGAGATCTTTAAAGCGGCTGGCGGTCGTTACTCCGGATTCTTCAGGGACCCCTGACCGGTGGCCGACAGGACCGCCGACCATAGTTCGCCTTTTGGGGTGACTTGTTTGCGTTGGCTGGTGGCTGCCTCCATGGGAATGTGGACGAAGTGATTGTTCCAACGTCCGATGACCAGTTTGGTTTTACCGGCCATTCCGGCATGTACGGCATTGCGACCCAAAAACCCGCAAAATACACTGTCGTTGGCATTGGCCGGCAGGCTGCGGATCATGTAGCTCGGATCGATATATTTGATGTTGATGTCGATATCCTTGGCCTTGAAATATTTCAAGATCTGATTTTTCAGATAGATACCGATATCGTTGAGACGAATGTTGCCCGATTCATCGCGTTCTTCGGGTAGGCTCTCAAAAAATTTCTGTCCCGCACCCTCTGCGGCCACAATGACGGCATGACCTCTGGATTCCAGCCGTTTCTCGACGGCCGCCAAAAATCCCTCGGGTCCTTCCAGATCGAAATCCACTTCCGGAATCAGGACAAAATTGACGTCCTGTTGGGCCAGGGCGGCCGTTGCGGCAATGAACCCGGAATGACGGCCCATCAACTTGATCAGCCCGATGCCATTGGGGTAGCCGGCCGCCTCGTTGTGGGCGCCGATGATCGCCTGGGTGGAGACTTCCACCGCCGTATCGAAGCCAAAGGATCTGGCGATGAGGTAGATGTCGTTGTCGATGGTTTTGGGAATGCCCACGACACTGATTTTCAGGTTGCGCGCCAGGATGGCGTCGGCGATTTTTACCGCGGCCCTGAGCGTGCCATCTCCCCCGATCATGAAAAGAATGCCGATATTCATCCGTTCCAGGCAGTCGATAATTTCATCGATATCCTGGGGTCCTCGTGAAGAGCCGAGGATCGAACCTCCCCGATCGAGGATATTGGTGACCGCGCTGGGCTCCAGGTCGATCACTTCGTGACCGTATTTGGGGATAAATCCCTGCAGACCGTAGCGCATGCCATAGATGTTACGAACACCATAATGGTAGTAGAGCTCCAGGACCACAGAACGGATGATGTCGTTGAGGCCCGGGCACAAGCCGCCGCAGGTGACCAGGGCACAGCGCAATTTGCTGGGATCGAAGTAGATTTTTTCGCGGGGGCCCGCTAATTCAAAGGTCGGCGGGGTCTTTTGATCCTTGAAAAGTTCTTCAATTTCCGATGCATGAATATGCACCAGCACCTGGTTCTCGTCACGCACGAAGGCGGGTGATGTACCGCCCCGATTGAACAAAGGGGAAGTGATGCCGGCCTTCCCCAGCTTGGTGATGGTGGTGTCGATCAATTCTATGGTCATCCGATTTCTCCTCGGCCGTCGGTTCACGTGCCGTTGAATTTAAATTCGCCTTTTCCCAGTATATCGTGCAAATGCAGGACGCCCTTGACCCTTTTTTGGTCATCGGTGATCGGTAGAACGGTGATCTGGTGACGTTCCATGATGTTGAGGGCATCGTAGGCCGGGATGTCCTCCTGGGCACTGTGGGGCCTGGTGCTCATGATTTGGTCGACGGTCATGGTCGCCAGGGCTTTTTGGTCCGCCAGGGCGCGCCGAATGTCGCCATCGGTGATGATGCCGACCAGGCGTTCAGAGGCATCGGTGATCAGGATAACGCCCAAGCTGTGGCGGTTGATCTCTTCTATGGCCGCGCTCATGGATGCCCCCGCACGAATCGCGGGCACCGCCTCGCCGGTGAGCATGAGGTCGCCGATATTGCGTGCCAGCCGCTGTCCCAGTGCGCCGCCAGGATGAAACCGCTTGAAGTCGTCGGGCTTGAAATGCTTGCGGTTGATCAGCACGACGGCCAGGGCGTCTCCCATGGCCAGCATGGCGGTGGTCGAGCTGGTGGGCGCCAGCCCCAGCGGGCAGGCCTCCTTTTCCACCGCCACATCGATAATGAAGTCGCTGTGGCGGGCAAGGGTCGATTTGCCGTTACCGGTGAAGGCGATAATCGGGCAACCTTCCGAGCGGATGCGGGGGAGCAGAATGTTGAGCTCATCCGTCTCCCCGCTAGAGGATAGGGCGATAAAGACGTCCTCCGGGCTGACCATGCCCAGATCGCCATGCATGGCTTCCACCGGATGCAGAAACAGGGCGCGAGTGCCTGTGCTGTTGAGGGTAGCGACAATTTTTCGGGCGATGATACCTGATTTGCCAATCCCCGCGATGATGACACGGCCCTTGGAGTTGCAAATCAGGTCGACCATTTGGACGAACCGATGGTCGATCCGGCGGCTCATGGCCAGGATGCCCTCGGCCTCCAATTCGAGAACGGCCGCGGCCTCGTTGAGTATATGTTGGGTATCGGGTTTTGGGGTCATCTTTTTTTCACATTTGTCCTTCGGCAAGCCGGATGTATAACAACATCACCTTTTTTGCAATGCCGGCTTGGTAACATTAAAATATTCCTTGACAAGGTTGTCAGCCTTGACTATAGGGCATCCGGACGTAATTCTGGAAAAATAGCCGGATGAGCGCTTATCCGGCTTTTTTTTGTTTAAATTTCGTATAAACGAGGTGATTGTAATGATTTGTGAAACCATCCGTAAGGGTTCCGAATGTGCCTTCATGACTGCCAAGGGGCGCGGATACAATGGCGGGCATTGTTATGAAATCGTGGAGGCCTGCCAGGGTTGCAGCCGCGCTGTCCAGCTGAGCACCGGCTGGTATTGTACGGCATGCCCGGAGCCGGCCCATAAGTGGAAAAGAGGCAATTGCAACCTGGCCACCCATGTGACCAACACCGTTGTGACCGCCAAAGCGAAAATCAATCCGCTGAAAGCATCCAAGCGCGCAAGCCGCTAATGCCCTCAGGCGCAATCCATTGACCCCGCCCTGAGGCATTGGGCGGGGTTTTTTTATTGACCAACGGAACACCGGGAGTAGCCGTAAGATGAATCCGCTTGCCGAGGAACTTAATCAGATCATTCGACAGGACAGCACCCCCGTCTGGAAAATGCTGTCCAATGTGGGCCGACAGCTGTTTTTCCCGAAAGGCATCCTGAGCCAGAGCGCAGAGGCAAAGGAAAAGGCGCATCGAATCAACGCGACGATCGGAATCGCCAAAGAATCCGGTCACACCATGTGCTTCCGAAGCATCATGGATCCGCTGGACGGTATTGCGCCGAGCGAAGCGCTCACCTATGCGCCTTCATTTGGACTACCGGCATTGCGCAAGCGCTGGCAGGAGGATTTGCGCCGTAAAAATCCGACGCTGGCCGACCGGAAGATCAGTTTGCCGGTGGTCACCTGTGGCATCACCCATGCGATCAGTACGTTTGCGGACGTATGGGTCGATCCGGGAGATGTAATTTTGATGCCCGATAT
The DNA here is from genome assembly GCF_001293685.1 of Desulfatitalea tepidiphila. NCBI lineage: Bacteria > Pseudomonadati > Thermodesulfobacteriota > Desulfobacteria > Desulfobacterales > Desulfosarcinaceae > Desulfatitalea > Desulfatitalea tepidiphila. The sequence continues at coordinate 786,423 of NZ_BCAG01000001.1, forward strand.
GATGTGGGGCAATTACAACATGATCTTCGGCGTGCGCAAGGGCGCGCGGTTGAGCCATTACGCGCTTTTCGACGAAAACGGCGGCTTCAACTTGACCGCCTTCGAAGCGGCCATCGCCAAAGAATCCAAGACGCATGAGAAGATCGTCGTTTTGCTGAACTTTCCTCAAAATCCAACGGGATACACCGTTACAGGGGCGGAATCCGATGGCATTGCGGAGATCCTTGCCCGGGCCGCGGCCAAAGGGACTCGCTTGCTGGTGGTGCTCGATGACGCCTATTTCGGCTTGTTTTACGACGATCAGATCCAGAAAGAATCCCTCTTCGCCAAGCTGTGCGGTCGACACGCGAACCTTCTGGCCGTGAAACTGGACGGAGCCACCAAAGAGTATTTCGTGTGGGGTTTGCGCATCGGGTTCATCACATATGGCCTCACTTGCAGCGGTGACCCACTGCCGGTCTATGACGCCCTGGAGCGTAAAACGGCCGGATGCGTGCGCGGGAACATATCCAATGCGTCTCATTTGGGCCAGACGTTGTTGCTCAAGGCCATGCAGGACCCGCGAATCCAGGACGAAATGGTTGAAAAGTTCGAAATCCTCAAGGCGCGTGCCTTAAGGGTCAAAGCGGTATTGGCCGATGAGCGGTACGCATCGGCCTGGTCGGTTTATCCTTTCAATTCAGGTTATTTTATGTGCCTCAAGTTGAAAACGGTCGAGGCCGAACCGTTGCGGGTGCATCTGCTGGATCGGTACGGGGTGGGACTCATCGCTTTGGGCAAGTATGATTTGCGGGTGGCTTTTTCCTGCGTGGACGAAGAGCAGATCCAGGAATTGTTCGATACCGTTTTGCAAGGTGTCCGGGACCTGGAAGCGGTGTGATACCGGCCGGTCGCCTGGCCGAAGGCGACCGGTTTGACGGTTACCAGAACTTCAGATTGATGCGGCCCTTGGCCTGAATGAAAGCCTCGGTGGTTTGACGCAGGCGACGGGAAAGGATTTCCGACATCAGCCGATAGAACACATAGCCGAAAGCGAGCTTTTCGTTGCCGGTCAGTTTTTCAAGATAGAAAATATCCGTGGCCAGGCAGACGGTGTCGGTCACTGCATGGGCTGAGGCCGAGCGCCGGGAGCTGTCCAGAGCGCCCATTTCGCCAAAAACCTCTCCTCTGCGCGATAGAAGGGCAATTTCTTTGCCCTGTTTGGTGATTTTGATCCGACCGTACATCAAGAAATAGAGCCAGGTATCGGAGAGCCCCTCTTCTACGATACATTCCCCGGCCTTGTATTTTCGAATTTTGCTCATCTCCAGCAATCTGTTCAGTTCCTGATCGTCAAATTTCTCCAGGACCGGAATATTTTTCAGGTTCTCCATCATGGTTTCATTGTTTTCCAGAAATGTTGTTTCCTGCATGCGTCATCCCCTCGTAAAAGGTAATGTGGAGCCTCGCTCATCAATATCGGCCGCTTGTGGGTTAACATGAGTTCCTTGATCCAGAAAGCGTTAAGGGCGCATTCATGGGGATAGCTTTTCCGGATTTTGCAATTTGGGTGCCATCTGGCAAACCGGTATGGAACAAGGTGGGTGCCTTCGGTGTTGCCCTGCTTGGCCAATGGGGGGTGTAAAAAAGGATACTGGGTTTATATCTTTATGCATGCTCAGGGATAGCGGAGTTGAATCACCCGGGTGGATCCTTTCCCGGGTGGATTCCAAACAGATCAATAGAACACTTCGACCAGGCATAATCCGTGGGCCGGGGCGGTCATGCCCGCCTGGGCGCGGTCGCGGGCGTCCAGGATCACGGCAACTTCGTGGGGTGCCATTCGTCCCTTGCCCACCTGGACAAGGGTGCCGGTGATGTTGCGGACCATATAGCGCAAAAAACCCTGTGCCCGGATTTCAAAGAGAAGGTGGGATTCGTCCTCCATTCGAATTTCGGCGCGCATGACGTGGCGGATCGTATGGGCGCGCGGACTGCCGGCGGCTTCGAAGGCCTTGAAATCCTTTTCTCCGATGAGGTGGCCGGCCGCTTCGCGCATGGCGGCGATATCGAGCGGCGTGCGGATCCACCATTGATATTGCCGCCCGATTGCCGCTGGCAGGGGGCTGTTGAGAATTCGGTAGCGATAGGTTTTGGATTGGACATCGAAGCGGGCGTGAAAACCGGCATGCACCTCTTCACAGGATCGGATGACGATGTCGTCGGGAAGCAGGCTGTTGAGACCGTTCCGGAAGGCCTGGGCATCGATGGCGGTGTCACAAGTGAAATTGGCGCATTGGCCCAGGGCATGAACACCTGCATCGGTGCGGCCCGAACCGATCAGTTTGATGTCACTGCGGGTCATGCGTTCGAGCGCCTCCTCGATGCGGGCCTGGATGGTGGGACCGTTGGGCTGTCGCTGCCATCCGCAATAGGCGCTGCCATCATATTCGATCACCAGTTTGAAGTTTTTTGTCGCCATGTCATGACCTTAAATGGGATTGAGCAACGACTGCGCTTTCAACAGCCACAAAACGGCCGACAGGGTGAAAAAAGAGAGTGCCGTGGAGAGCACGATGGTGGCCGAAGCCAGTTCGGTGTCACTCTTCAACTGGGCCGAGAGCACATAGATGGCTGTGGACGTGGGCAGTGCGAAAAAAATGACCCCCAGGGCGAAATCGTCGCCGGAGATCCCCGCCAGTTGCAGGATGGCAAAGCCGATTGCCGGCAACAGGACCAGTTTGAATCCGGCGCCGACGGCCGCGAGGGGAAAATGGCGCTTGAGCGTCTGCGGGGTCAGACTGCCGCCGATCGAGAGCAGGGCCAACGGCAGCGTGATCGACGCGCCCAACCGTAACGTGTTTTCGATAAAAAGCGGAAAGCGGTTGATCCAGGCTGCATAAAGCAATCCGGCCGCACAGCCGATCACGAGGGGGTTGGTCAGAATCGAGACGAGAGTTTTTTGCAGACGCTGCTCCACACGCCCGGGGGTTGCCGAGAACCAGATCAGGGTGGTGACGGACAAGACATTGATCAATGGGATCACCAGCCCGATCAGGACGCCGAAGCGGGCCACGGCCGGTTCGCCGAGAACGCTGAGAATCACCGCCAGGCCGACATAGCTGTTGAAGCGATAACAGCTTTGGGAGAAGGTGCCGGCTTGGAATGCCGGGATCTTGAAAATCAGGATATAGAGCGTGCTGACCATATAGATGCAAATCACCGTTCCGATGACGGCGAGGTAAAAGCGGCCCGCCTCGGCATTGAAAGCCTGTTCGGCGGCGCCGATTTTCCAGAAGAGCAGGATGGGGAAAAAGATGAAATAGATGAGACGGTCGGTAACCGCCAGGAAGGCCGGGTTGGTCAGCCCGAAGCGCTTGAGGGCGGAGCCCAGCGCAATCAGCGCAAATACGGGGAAGAGGTGTTGAATGATCATGGGGGGGTGCGTCGTTCCAGATCTTGGGGTCGGCATCTAAATAGTGCCCATCCACAAATGGCCAATTGGCCCGATATCGGTGTTGCGCGAAAAATTTAATCCTCGGAATATCGACCATATGCCTGCGGTTAAATTTTTCGCACGCCTTGATCTCGAACCAGTTTGCCTACTTGTGGACGGACACTAAAAAGGCGTGGGCCGGATGGTCAGAACCGGTCGCACCACAGACCGCCCAGCGCCGTTTCCATTCTTTCGTCCAACTGATCGAGCAAATCGGACAGTTCGTAATTTTTACCGCAGTCCCCGCAGTGCCAGCGAACCTCGCGTCAGGTCCGTCGAAAAATCATCGCCGTATGACAATGAGGGCATTCGAAAGTCAGTGTATCGGGTCGCATATCCATCTCTTCCTATGGTCGAATCAAAAGGTCTTCCTATCTATTTAAATCCGGGTGTTTTGGCAACCCAAAACGAAAATTGACATTTGACGGCATTTGTCCCATGAAGTGCTTTTTGATGGGCATTATTTCGCCAAAAAACGTTTTGAAGCGAGTCTGCAACAAGGAGGCCAAAAATGGTCGACGCAGTCCAATGCAAAGGTTTTTCCGCGTCCGGTCTTGCGGCCGGGATCAAGAAAAACAAAGGGCGTGATCTGGCCCTTATCTATTCAGAGGTGCCGGCCACCGTGGCCGGTATGTTTACCCGCAATCGGGTGGCCGCAGCACCGGTGCTGCTTTCCAAAGAACGGGTGGCAGGCGGTGTGGCCCGGGCGATCGTGGCCAATGCCGGTAACGCCAATTGCTGCACCGGGCCCCGGGGATTGGCGCATGCCCGTGCCATGACAGCCGGTGTGGCGTCTCGACTGAGTCTGGACGATGCCCAGGTGCTCGTCGCCTCCACCGGCGTGATCGGCGCGCCGCTTCCCATTGAAAAGGTGGAGGCGGCATTGCCGGACCTGGTCGCCGGGCTCCGCCCCGACGGCTTCGAAGATGCGGCCCGCGCCATCATGACCACGGACACGGTGCCCAAACTGGTGGTTCGGCGGGGGGAGATCGACGGCCGCGCCTTTTCCATCGTGGCGGTGGCCAAGGGTGCCGGCATGATCCGGCCCGACATGGCCACCATGCTCTGTTTCATTTGCACCGATGCCGACATTCCGGCCGACCTCCTGAAACAGATGCTGGCCCCGGCCGTGGAACGCTCCCTGAACCGCATCACCATCGATGGCGACACGAGTACCAACGATACGGTGCTCCTGATGGCCAACGGCATGTCCGGTGTCGACATCCGGAGCGGCGCCCAGCGCCGGATTTTCCAGGGATTGCTCGATGACATGTTGCTCGATATCGCCCGCAGGCTGGTCAAAGATGGCGAGGGCGTCACCAAGGTGGTAGACGTCAAGGTGAAGGGTGCGGCATCGGATGCCGATGCTTTGCGTTTGGCCGATTGTGTGGCTCATTCACCGCTGGTCAAGACCGCCTTTTTCGGTGAGGATGCCAATTGGGGGCGCATCATGGGTGCCCTGGGCAGGGCCGGGGCGGCGCTGGCACCTGACCGCGTCGACATTTACTTCGACACGGTGCAGATGGTCGCGGCCGGGGTGGGGTGTGGCCAGGCCCGCGAAGACGAGGTCACCGCGGTCATGAAGCGGCCCGAGTTCGCGGTCACCATCGATCTGCACCTGGGAGAAGGCGAGGCATCGATCATCACGTGCGACTTTTCCATCGACTACGTGAAGATCAATGCGGATTATCGGTCCTGAAAAGCAATGGGTGTCATGCGATTGCAGAAATGGCTCTCCGACGCCGGAGTGTGCTCACGGCGTCACGGCGAGAATCTTATCCGGGCCGGCAAGGTGCGGGTCAACGGCGCGGTGGTGACCACCCTGGGCACCAAGGTCGACCCCGACAAGGATCGGGTCGAGGTCGACGGACAGCCGGTTCAGGCGCAGTCGCAGAAGATTTATGTGGCTTTGCACAAACCCAGGGGGTATGTGACCAGCTGCGACCACCCCGGTCAGCCCCTTGTCGTCGATCTCATCGATATCAAGGAGCGCATCTATCCGGTGGGGCGTCTCGACAAGGATTCCACGGGACTCTTGCTGTTGACCAACGATGGCCGCCTGCACCATCGACTGTCCCACCCTTCGTTCGACCACGAAAAGGAGTACGACGTAACGGTGGATCGCCCCATCGGCGACGGGGACTTGAAACAACTGTCCGATGGGCTGCCCATTCTGGGCAGCATGACCCGCCCGGCCAGGGTGCGGCGTCTTGCCGGACGCCGTTTCCGCATCGTCCTGCTGGAAGGTCGAAACCGCCAGATCCGCAGGATGGTCAAGCAGCTTGGCTACCAGGTCAAGCGCCTCAAACGGATCCGAATGGCGCATATTCACCTGGGGAATCTGCCCGAAGGGGCCTGGCGGCATTTGACCGCTGCGGAAACCCGGCGCTTATTGGCGCAAGTGGCTGGTAAACGGCGGTCGGGACAAGAAAACCCGACCTGAAACCTATCGGCTCGATCTTGTTTTTGACGTAATTTCAGGGTATAAGGTTGACATCACAAACCAACAAGGAAAAGGATCGCACAGATGGTGACGTTCGAGTCGTTGCAGGCACGGCAGGATAAAATCGCGGTGGTGGGATTGGGATATGTCGGATTACCCCTGGCGGTTCATCTGGCCGATCATTTCGACGTGGTCGGGTATGACATGAAAGAGGCGCGCATCGCCGAACTTCGAGACGGCCATGACCGCACCCTGGAGGTTGAGGATGAACGGCTCGCCCGGGCCGCCATCACCTACACCAGCAGGGCCGAGGATCTGGCGCTGTGCCGTTTGATGATCATTGCCGTGCCGACGCCCATCGACGCTTACAATATTCCAGACTTGAGCCCGCTGCGCGGTGCCTCGGAAGCCGTCGGCCGCCATCTTCAGCGGGGGGCCTGTGTCGTCTTCGAGTCCACGGTCTATCCCGGCGCTACCGAGGAGGTCTGCGTGCCGATCCTGGAGAAGACCTCCGGGCTGACCTTCGGGCGCGATTTCACGGTGGGTTATTCACCGGAGCGCATCAATCCGGGGGACAAGGTGCATACCCTGGAGAGCGTGGTCAAGATCGTATCCGGCTCAGACGCGGCCAGCGCCGATCTCCTCATGAACGTCTACGGCCGGGTGGTCAAGGCCGGTCTGCACAGGGCCTCGAGCATCAAAGTGGCGGAAGCGGCCAAGGTGATCGAGAACACCCAGCGGGACCTGAACATTGCCTTGATGAATGAATTGGCCATGATCTTCGATATCATCGGCATCGATACCTTGGAGGTGCTGGAAGCCGCCGGCAGCAAATGGAACTTTCTGCCATTCCGCCCCGGACTGGTCGGCGGCCACTGTATCGGCGTGGACCCCTACTATCTGACCTTCAAGGCCGAATCCCTCGGCTACCACCCCGAGATGATCCTGGCCGGCCGGCGCGTGAACGACGGGATGGGCAAATATATCGCCGAGCGCACCGTCAAGCTGCTGATTCACAGCGGCAAGGCCGTAAAAGGCGCCAAGGTGGGGGTCCTGGGGATCACCTTCAAGGAGGATGTGCCCGATTTGCGCAACACCCGCATCGTCGACATCGTCAAGGAGCTTGAAGATTACGGGATCGACGTGCTGGTCCACGATCCCCTGGCCGATCCAACCGAGTCCCGCGAGCATTATGGTCTGGAATTGCGTCCCATGGAGGCGCTGAGCGGTGTGGACGCCGTCGTGCTGGGCGTCATGCACAAGGCTTACCGCACCATGGGATTGGCCGGCGTGGCGGCCCTGTGTACGAACAGCCATCCGATCGTGGTGGATGTGAAAAGCCTCTTTGACCAGGAGCAGGCCGATCGGTTGGGGGTGACCTACTGGCGGCTTTGATCATCGCCATTCACCCGCATAATGGGAATCATGGTGATCGATGCCTATCCGCCTGTGCCTATCAGATTGATAGAGGCGTGTACGGCAGACTATCAAAAAATATCCAGTTGTCTTTGTGGATTATTCCTTGTCCATTAAAATGATACAATAATTCATATCGGTTATCTCGTTTTTTGGTGGTATGGCACATCTGTTGCTTAATCCGCTGGCGATGGCGGCCGCTTCTTCGTTCCGTCGCGCCATACGATCCATTCCGCCGACATTAAGGATAAAGATATGATTGCTGAATCCCCCAAACCCTTGCCTGCCGACCTCGGCATGCACTGTTACGCGTGCAACATCCGTCCTGCCACCCACCTTTGCCGGTACAAAATCGGCGAGATGGCCGTTCAGGTGTGCCTGTGCGATGAATGTATGCAAATGGATACCCGGCGTTTGATCGAGCACACCATCGGTATTCAGGAGGCCGTGAGCAGACCGTCCGACGATCATCTCGTGTTCGATGAGGTGAAGTTTTCGTCCTTTAGACAAACGGTTTGACCCGATGGACAGTGCAACTGCGCTTGGATCAATGCTTCTACCAACATTTTCTGCAGTCTGCCGGCACAGTTTGAGAAGATAAAATCCACACCACGATTCAACTCCCGAAACAGGCTGTTGCGCGATGCCGGGAATGCACAGCCGACACCTTGGCCATGAGTGTGGTGGCGCCGGATTAAGGTGCGTCTCAACATGCTGTAATGGGTGGCCAATCCGCCCCATCGATGTTCCAGCACCCACCGGCTGAGACGATAGGGCCAATGGTAGGCGATGGCAATCATACAAGAGGGCGCCAGGCCCGACAAAGGAGCCATGATCGAGGGGTCGAGGACCATCAGATGGTAATCCACAACCGGCCGCAATGGGGCCAGGGCTTCGCGCAGGGTGCGGCTCTGGTTTCGGATATCAGACCATTCGCCGCGTTTGATCTCGATCATCAGATGCAACCGTTTGCCGAATCTTTCGACCACTTCCGTCAAGCTGGGGATCGGTTCGGCGCAGGCTCGCAGTTGTCTGAAGGTGAGTCGGTCGATTCGTTCCGATCGGGAAAAAAGTCGGTTGAGATCGGGATCGTGAAACACGACCGGCACGAGGTCGCGGGTCCAGCGCACATCCAGCTCGATGCCCCAAAGGCCGGCATCGGCAGCGCGTTGAAAGGCCGCCAGGCTGTTTTCGAGGACCATCCGGTTGTCGTGTTCACCGCGGTGGGCGATGAGTCGGCAGGCCTTTAACACCGAAACCGGCGGCGTGGGTTGGGGTTTGTGCGCAAAATAGGCATCCATCATGCGCATGTAGTACCCTTCGATCAGGGGCAGTATCGACATGGATCGAGATTCTGCATAGTGCCCATCCACAAATGTCCAATTGGCCCGATATCGGTGTTGCGCGAAAAATTTAATCCTCGGAATATCGACCATAATCCTGCGGTTAAATTTTTCGTGCGCCTTGATCTCGACCCAATTTGCCTATTTGTGGACGGGCACTAATTAGTGGGTGGGCGCTAATTGACGATGAGCACCGATATGTCTTTGGCGCCGTTGAACACCTTTTGAGAGACACTTCCGAGGAACAGCTCCTTTACGCCCGAAATGCCGCGGCGCCCCATGACGATCAGCTGGTAATCCTTTTCCGCTTCCGCCAGAATGTCGCGCGCCACGCCGTGTTTTTTATCCTCGATTTTGGTCGTCACATGTTCTGGGGGAAAACCGGCTGCGACCAATGCGTTTTTAGCCTTTTTCATTGCCTCGCGCATCAGTTCCCTCTTCTTGTCTTCCAGTGCACAAAAGCTGGTCTGCTGGGATTTAAACAGCGGGATCAACTCAGGGCTGTCCATCTTGCACAGCGCTGCCGTGTCCAGCATGACGCTGAGCAGGGTGACCAGGTTGTCTTTTGAAAAGTTCTGGGCGACGAATTCAGCCGCCCGAAATGCATTTTCGGAATCGTCGAGGGCAATGAGTATTTTTTTGGCCATGTTTTCCTCCTTTGCATACGGTCCGATCAACTCTTTTCTCTTTGAAAAGAAACAAAATTTATATATTTATAGGTAGTTTTGCTTAAGATGTCCATCATATTCGGAATGGCGGAGTGCAGAAAGCAGGAACAAAGACGGTGATATCCAGGACCTATGACGGGCCGGCAGGCGATCCGAGCGGACCCATTCAGATCAAGGCGGTATTGTTTGATTTTGACGGGACCCTCACCGCGCCGGGCGCTCTGGATTTTTCTGCCATCAAGGGCGCGCTGGGTTGCCCGCTCGAAATTCCCGTTCTGGAGTACATCCAATCCATGGCCACGCCGCGTCTGAGGCGAGCCGCAATGGAAAAACTCATCGCATTTGAAATCGAGGCGGCGCGGCAATCGATACCGAATCACGGTGCGGTCGACACAGTGGCCTGGATCAAACAGCGCCGTCTGGCCTGCGGTATTATCACCCGCAACAGCAGGGCATCGGTGTTGTGCGCCTTGGAAAAGTTCGATCCCCTCGGGCCTGGAGATTTCGACCTGCTCGTCACACGGGAAGATCCGCCCGCACCCAAACCGAGCGCCGAAGGCGTTTTCTGGGCGGCCCGCCGGCTGAACGCCCGGCCACGTGAAATTATGATGGTTGGCGACTACCTGTTCGATTGCCAGGCCGGCCGTGCCGCCGGTGCAACCACCGTGCTGCTGGATCCGGACAACAACCCGCGTTTGCGCGCGGCCGAGTGCGACTATCGCATCGGTCGATTGATGGAGATTAAAAGCCTGATCGCCGCATCTCAATTCCCTTAACCCTTTATTCGAACAACAGTCAGATGAAACAGCCACCAGGGCTGGATCTGATGAATGTCATTCAATTAGAATAGCTGGACTTTTCTGCACCGGCTTGACATACCCAGCAAAATGACATTACTGTGAAGACGTCTTTTCGGCATTAGAATCGCCTACCACAATACCGACACGTCGGCCGCAGCGAGTGGGGCAGTTACTGTCTCTTCTCGCAGCAGATGCTGCATGGGCGTACCGACGGGTCAATCCATCCATTCCGCAAACAGATAGAGGAGGATTTTATGAAGGCACGCGTCACCAAACAGTGTATGGGAGATCGGAACTGCAATAAATTGTGCCCCGAAGTATTCAAGTATGATGAGGATCAATTGCTCTCCGTCGTTCAATTTGACGTGATACCGGAAAAATACGAGGATCTGGTTCGCCAGGCGGCCGCCGAGTGCGGCGCTGACGCGATCGAGATCGAAGAGTAAATCAGAGGCGCCGCGATGGGAAAATTCCGTGATAGCCAAACGGCCCGAAATTTAATGCTCTCCTTTGCCGGTGAGTCCCAGGCGCGAAATCGCTACACCTATTTTTCGCGCCGGGCCTTCGAGGAAGGCTTCGTTCAAATTGCCGACATCTTCGAAGAAACCGCCAACCAGGAGTGCGAGCACGCCTTGCGCTTTTTTAAATTTTTCAATGGGGGTGAACTCGAAATCACCGGCAGCTTTCCCTCCGGCGCGATCCAATCCACCTACGACAATTTGGTCGCCGCGGCGGACGGCGAGCGTTTCGAGCACAGCCAGCTTTATCCCGGCTTTGCTCAAGTCGCCCGTGAAGAGGGATTCGAGCGGGCAGCCGACACCTGGGATGCCATCAGCGTTTCCGAGCGCCAGCATGAAAAACGCTACCGGGAATTGGCCGCCAATCTACTGGCCGACCGGGTGTTTGCCCGAAAGGAACAGGCTGTGTGGCGCTGCCGGAATTGCGGCTATCTGCACACCGGTAACGAGGCGCCGCTAAAATGTCCTGCATGTGTCATGCCCCAGGGCTATTTCGAGCTGCTGGCTGAAAACTGGTAGAAGGCAAACGCGACACAGGACCTTTATGTACCCTGTCGATGAAGAACGAATAAAAGAGTTGCCGTTCGGACCGATTGAAGGAGTATGCCATATCACTCAATCCGGCTGAACGATGAGGAGAGATAAGCCATGAAATGGTTCAATAATTTAATGGTGTTGGCTACTCTTACACTATGTGGTTTAAGCGTCGGATTCCCGGCCGGCGCCTCGGCGACATCGGAAGCGTTCCGGAATTATGGGCAGATTCGTTTGGGTGTGAACGAGTTCACAGATGATATGGACGATGCCGGCATGGATACCGGTGTCGATCTGGGTGCCGCATATGGCCGTTATCTGACGCCTAACCTGGTGCTTGAAGCTGCGATCGATTTTTTTGCATCTGACAGGGATGTGCGGGGTTACAACGGAACGGCCGGCAGTTACGATATCGACGACACCCTCGGGGTTATGGCCGTTCTGGCCACGATCAAAGGTGAATTTCCCGTGGGCCGGGCAAGGATTTTCGGTGGCGGCGGGGTGGGGTATTATGTCGTTGCCCTCAATTCGGATATCGACACGGCCTATCTCGGTGATTTTGACGAAGATGAAAGTGACAGCGTGTTCGGTGCTCATGTCGTGGCGGGCGTCAACGTCGACATTACCAAGCGTTTTTTTGCCGGATTGCAAGGTATGTATCGCTGGACCGACGATATCGACATCGACGAAAGGGTGGCAACGGTTCCCATCCGTCTGGAAGGAGATTTGAGCGGCTACGTGGTCAATCTCACCGCCGGTTTCCGATTTTAATTTGAGACCCGCATTGTGCCGTGAACACTAAATCAACAACAAATCGCTTGCTTTCTTTCGCAAACCTGTTATCTTACGTGCATTCAACATGGCTCCGCCAGCAATCGGCGGGGCGGTTTTTCTCTGAAGGAACAAACCATTCGCAAGTTACATCCTCCAGTTTAAAATCTTGAGCAATTTACAGAAAGGAGGATGTCAACATGGCCAATGGAACAGTCAAGTGGTTTAACGACCAAAAAGGGTTCGGCTTCATCGAGCAGGAAGACGGTCCCGACGTATTCGTTCATCATTCAGCGATCAACGCCAGCGGGTTCAAAAGCCTTAAAGAAGGCGACCGCGTTTCCTTTGACGTTGAGCAAGGGAAAAAAGGTCCCTCTGCTTTAAATGTCACTGTAAGCTAAGTTTCGCGACCTAAAAACAAGGGGCACGCCTTTACATTTAGGGCTGTGCCCCTTGCCGTTTTAGGATGATCCCCGGGAAAAGCCACATCTCCGCGCTCGTTTTCCTGTATCATGACATCGGGCAACGCGTTGTTTGACCTGGTGTTCCCCTTGCTTGTGAATCTTACCATCGCCATCGATGAGGGCAAAACCGTTTCTCAATCGAATGATAGGCATAACAGTAAAGGGCGAAAGGTATTGATATGAATATCTACATCGGAAATTTGTCTGACAGCATGACCGAAGACAATTTAAGGTCTCTGTTTGCGGCATACGGAGAAATCGCAAGCGTCAAAGTGTTCAAGGGCAGATTCTCCGGAAGTGCCAACGGCTTCGGTTTTATTGAGATGCCCAGCAATTCTGAAGCAGATCAGGCTATCAAGGCGTTGAACGGAAACCGCGTCGATGGCAACTTTATAAAAGTTAGGCCTGCCGACCCGGGCGGAAAACGACGCCAGAAAAAACCCCTTCGAAGAAGGGGCTATTGAAGAAACAACCCATCAACTCATTCGTGCCCATCCGCAAATGGCCAATTTGCCGATTTCCGAATGGACACTCATTAAGGTAAGGAATTTTATCATTTGAACTTTGAATCATTTTCGTTGAACCCCAAACTGACAGCAGGGATCTCAGCTGCCGGCTATATCACCCCGACCCCCATTCAAATCCAAGCCATTCCCAAAGTCATGCAAGGCTGTGATGTCATGGGCTTGGCACAAACCGGCACCGGCAAGACGGCCGCATTTGCACTGCCGATCTTGCACCGGCTCCTTAAAGAGCGGCAAAATGGCGTTCGCGCACTCGTCGTCGCCCCCACCCGCGAACTGGCCGAACAGATCCATGAATCGTTCGAAACCTTGGGGAATAAAACGGGTTTGCGTAGCGTTGCCATTTATGGTGGCGTGGGCATTCAACCGCAGATGAAGTCGTTGAAGCGCGCCGATATCGTCGTTGCATGTCCCGGGCGCCTCCTCGACCACATCCAGCGAGGGACGGTTAATCTTTCCCGCGTGGAAGTGCTTGTCCTCGACGAGGCGGACCAGATGTTCGACATGGGCTTTATGCCCGATATCCGTCGGATCATCGCCCATCTGCCGGCATCGGATCGCCAGAACCTGCTTTTTTCGGCCACCATGCCCGCTGAAATCGGTCGTCTGGCCGATGAGATCCTCAAAAAACCAATCCGTGTGGCAGTAGGGCAGGAAGCGCCGGCGGAAACCGTTACACACGCATTTTTCCCTGTGGCCCAGCATTTAAAGACGTCGCTGTTGCTCAAGTTGCTCGGCAACACCAAGACCGACGCCGTTCTGGTTTTCACGCGAACCAAGCATCGCGCCAAGCAACTCTGTGTTAAATTGGCCAGAGCCGGTTTCCTTTCGACCTCGTTACAGGGAAATTTGTCCCAATCCAAGCGTCAGGACGCCATGAGCGGATTCAAATCCGGCAAATATCAGGTGCTGGTCGCTACCGATATCGCATCCCGCGGCATCGACGTCGCCAACATCTCCCATGTCATTAACTTTGACATGCCTGCTACCCCAGAACTCTATATTCACCGCATCGGCCGCACCGGCAGGGCCGAGCGCAACGGTGAGGCCTATAGCCTGATTACCGACGAAGATCGACAGATGGTCAAGGCCATCCATCGGGTCCTGGGCCATATCGAACGGCGCACACTTTCCGGTTTCGATTACCAATTGCCTCCTCCTTCGCCCGCCGGCGATCGGCGTACGGACCAGGTTCGAGTGCGACACACAAAAGTCCGGGCGGGTCGCAATTCGCACCGTCGGGACGCAAGTGGCGTCTTTGCCTGAATCTGCGTTGCCCGCAATTTCACGTGAAAATCATTAGGGAAACCTGAATTTCTTTAAGGGGGCCCATTTTCGTTCTTCCATTTGATTTCGGAGTCTGCTACTTATATTTGTAATGAAAATCAAGCTGATACGAATATTCAATGCAAAAGTGAAGTCAGATAGAGGATCCAAATGGAACTGGTTTTCATGTGCCCGGTCACACACCAGACCTTCCAAACCGATGCCTTCAGCATCGTGGACCACCATGGCGTCCGGACCGACGCAAAAGGACACAAACACCTCGATGCCAAGGTGCGGGTGGATATCCCGTGCCCTTTTTGTGGCGCGCAACACGTTTACAGCGCCGATGAACTGGCCTGCCCGTTTGGGCAGAACGGCGGTGATGGATCCGGCGCTATCGGGACGGAACAGGAATGACAGCGATGGCAGCCAATGAGATCAGATTGACGCAGACGGTCAAGGGTGCCGGTTGAGCCTCCAAGCTCTCTCCAGGGGACCTGGACCAGGCACTTTGCGGGATGACGTTTCCCACGGATGAAAACGTTTTGGTCGGGTTGGAACGCGCCGACGACGCCGGGGTGTACCGGTTGTCCGACGATCTGGCGCTGATTCAAACAGTGGATTTTTTTACGCCCATCGTGGATGATCCATACTGGTTCGGACAGATTGCGGCCGCCAATGCCTTGAGCGACGTCTATGCCATGGGCGGGGTGCCCAAAACCGCCATGAATCTGGTCGGATTTCCGCTCAAGACGATGGATATCTCTATCTTAAGGCAGGTCATCCAGGGCGGCATCGACAAGATGGTCGAAGCCGAAGTGGTTTTGGTTGGCGGCCACAGCGTCGAAGACAGCGAATTGAAATATGGCCTGTCCGTGACCGGTTTCGTTCATCCCGAGCGGTTCCTCGTGAAGAAAAACCTCAAACAGGGAGACGCCCTGATTCTGACCAAACCGCTCGGTACCGGCATCATCAACACGGCTATCAAAGGGGGGCTGGCATCCGACGAGTTGATCGAACGGGTTACCCGCCTAATGGCTGCGCTGAATCGAAGTGCCGCCGACGTCATGGCCGCCTATCCGGTCCACGCCTGCACCGACATCACCGGGTTCGGTCTGCTCGGCCATCTGGCCGAGATGGTGTGCGGTTCGGGCCACAGTCTGCTCGTCCAATCGCCGAAAGTGCCCATTCTCCCCGAGGCCTCGGAATATGCCGCCATGGGGTTGGTGCCGGCCGGTGCCTATCACAACAAGACCTTTCGCGAGCATATGGTCTCTTTCGAGACAAGTGTCGATGCCTTGATGCGTGATATCCTGTTCGATCCGCAGACCTCCGGTGGACTGTTGATCAGTGTCGCCCTCGAACGGGCCGAGGAGCTGGTTGCCGACCTCATGGCAAAGGGCATCGATCAGGCCGCCGTCATTGGAAGCGTGGTCGCGGATCCGTCCGAGAAGATTTTCGTTCAATAGCAACATCGAGGGATTATCAAAGGAGCGCATTCAATGAAAGAAGTGGACGCCCGCGGGCTGTCATGCCCTGCACCGGTATTGCAAACGAAAGCCATTCTGGAGCAGGAGCCGTTGGATACGATCAAGGTGATTGTGGACAATGCGGCCTCTCAACAGAATGTAGAGCGTTTTCTCAAGTCTCAGGGGTTCAAAACGACCTTGTCCAAAGAGGGAGACGATTTTACCATCGTCGGGAAAAGCGGCGCCAAAACCGCTCCGCAGGCGGCACCGGCACCCACATCAACGGGTGGCGGGCAGCAGATCATGGTGATGTGCACGACGGACCGGATGGGATTCGGTGATGATGAACTGGGGCTCAAGCTGATGGTGAATTTCATTCGGACCCTCAAGGAGATGGGGCCGGATCTGTGGCGACTGGTGCTGGTCAACAACGGTGTCAAACTGACCATCGAGGGCTCGGCCGTGTTGTCGGAATTGCAGGCCTATGAAAAAGAGGGTATAACAATTCTGGTCTGCGGTACCTGCCTGGAGCATTTCAAGCTGTTGGAGAGAAAGCAGGTCGGTATCACCACCAACATGCTCGATATCGTAACGGCCATGCAACTGGCGGATAAGGTGATCAGCATTTAGTTGCCGCTTCACGGTAGAGGTCAAAGTCGAAAGTGAAAAGGTTAAAGCAAAGAAATTCTATCTATTCAAAAGGGGAGAAAACGATGGTGGCCAAGACAGGTGGAATTGGTTTTGTTTTGATGCTGTTGAGTTGCTTTTTGGTCTTGCCGGTCTGGGGACTGGATTTTCAGCCGGGTGAATATGAAGTGACCAGCAAGGTCGAAATGCCGGGCATGCCCATGCCGATGCCCCCGCAGACGACCATTCAGTGCCTGACGAAGAGTGATCCGCTTCCCGATCCCAATGCCGAGAATCAGAACTGCGAGGTGTTGGACACGAAAACCAAAGGCAACACGGTCACTTGGCGCATGGTCTGCGATCAAGACGGGACCCGAACCGAAAGCACCGGCAGCATGACCTACAAAGGGGATCGTTTCGAGGGCACCGTTAAGACCAAGATGGGGCCGGAGATGGGAAATACCACCGTGACGGTGCATATAACAGGCAAGCGCATCGGCAACTGCAAATAGTGCCCATCCACAAATGGCCAATTGGCCCGATATCGGCGTTGCGCGAAAAATTTAATCCTCGGAATATCGACCATATGCCTGCGGTTAAATTTTGCGCGCGTCTTGATCGCGACCAAATTTGCCTATTTCTGGATGGACCCTGAATAGAGCGAGCCAAAAACCTGCGGCGAGCACTTGATGCGATCTTGCGGTCTTAAAGACCCGGAAATGAAAAAGCCCTGCTTGTGAATACCGCAAGCAGGGCTTTTCTACTTTTTGAGCAAGCCGAAAGCGATCAAACCTCCAGCCAGGAGTCGGAATATAGCGTGTTGCCCAGGATGACGTTGACGGTCTTGGCGTAATCCTGCAGCTCCTTGGAGAGGCTGGCCATGTTAGGCTGATTGCCGTCCATGATGCCGTAAATCAGGTCGACGATGTCCTGGCGCTCGCCCTTGGCGATGGCAGTCAGCTGTTCGTCGCGGGGATCTGAAATGACCGAGAACATCCCGCATTTTTGAAGCATAACCATGTAGGTCTGATTCAAAATGGGGCGCAGGTGATCGGGAGGCCCGTTGGAGATGTTGGACAGGCCGCAGGTGCTCTTGGCACCGGGGCACATGTCGGGGAGCATCTTCTGGAACTCCATCAGGCTGATGGCCTGGGGCTGTTGGATGTTCACCGGGGTCACGATGCCGTCCACCCAGATCTTTTCGTTGGGGATGCCCGCTTCGTTGGCAAAGTAGAGCAATTCGACGCACAGGGCGGCGCGTTCGTTCTCGTCGCGCGGCAATCCTTCCGGACCCCACATGAGTGCGATGAAATCGGCATTGTATTCGGCGGCCATGGGAACCATGCGCTCATAGCGCTCCGGACGGCACATGATGGAGTTGATGATGTGCGGGGTGCCGCTTGGAACCTGCTTGATCACCTTCAAGGCCGCCTCGATGGCGTCGATATTGGAGGTGTCCAGAGCCAGGGGAACGTCGGGCACGACCTCCTGTACCACCTGAACCACCCACGGCATCAACTCGTGGCCGTCTTTTTTAGCCGGCCCGAGGTTGATATCGATGTAGTCCATTCTTTTTTCTTTCTGAAACAGCGCCTCTTCCTGGATCGGCTTGGCATCACGCTCTTTAAAAGCACGACCGATCTTTTTGGAAATAACATTCAAGCTTTCGCCGATGAGTAACATATCTCCTCCCTTAATATGTAGCGTTCACATTGGTGTTGGAAAACGGGCGATGGCCGTCGCAGCAACTTGTGGTTGGTTGTTACGACTGTTCCTACTAAAGTTTGGCATGGGTTGCAAACGCTTTGTTGCATCGAAACAGAACGGGGGCGGCTGATGTTTGACCGACCCCCGTACGTTCAATTAGGCGTTGCGTTCTCTGAGGAAACCAGGAATATGGGCCGCTTCACGCGGACCGACGGTAACGGTCCATCCGGGCAGCTCTTCTTCGATATCGCCGACGATGGCCGCAGCGTAACCGGGGATGATCAACTCGGTGTGTTTGACCTTTTCCATGATGCCGGACTTCTTCACGAACATGCCCACGTCGTCACCGGCGAATTTGCCGGCCGCCCAGGCGGTCAGAACGGAGAGACCTTCGGAATCCTTGATCAACAGCCAGGCCGGTACGCGGCTGCCCTCGATCTCACCGGAGACGATAAAGTAGGTGAGCGCGAAGTTGGTGGTCACCAGCACCGGCGAGTTCTCATCGGGGTTGCCGATCTCGTAGATGCCTTCGGTCACCGTCATGGGCCGTTGCGGGTCGGTGTAGATGTTGAGCCGCTCGAGCAGCAGCGGGAAAATGCTTTCGCCGGCAAAGTCAGACAACACCACGATGCCGCCGTATTTGGCGATGAACATGGCGGCGATCAGGGTCTCCACCTCGAGATTGGATGCCATCTCGCAGGGGAAGGTGATGGTGGGGAAGCCGATCGTGCGATTGCTGTTCTTCAGCGCGGCGCGGCGGATGGCGATTTGATCCAGGTTGGCCTGTTTGGGTTCCCGGCTGCCCGGGTCGATGACCAGGTCCTTGAGTCCCATGCCCATGAGTTTTTCGTTCAGCGGAAGCAACGCTTCCACCGAGTCGGCCTTGACGGCCAGGGGAAGACCGCTTTCCTTGGCCAACTGGCCCATGGCATCGGCGTTGTCGGCCGTGGCGGCGTACAACAGGGGCCGTTTGAAACCGGCAGCTTCGACACCGGCTTTCATCACATCGACGTTTTCGGTCATCAGGATGACGTTGAATTCGGACGTTTCGGCGATCTGTTTAGCGGCTGCGGCAAATGCTTTCGCATCGCCATTGACATCTTTCAAGGCCACCAGTTCGGGACGCAGGTTCAGTCCGACGCGTTCAAACTGCAGGGCATTCCACCCCTTGAGCTTGGTGGCCAGGTCGGCGGAGGAGATGTCCGAATTGACCAATGTGGCCAGGAGGGTGGGGTTGTAAAAGGTTTTCTCATGGCGATACTGGACGGTTTCACCGCCGGTGGTCGCTTTACGTACGCCTTTGCCGATGACGACCGGGCGAATGGGGGGTGCGGAGGCCTCGGCCAGCTGTGCGCGGGCTTCATCCGAGACGTAAGGGCATGCGTCCAACTCTGCCTTGCCCGATGCCAGGTTCATGGCAAAGGCCAGGCAGGTGGGTACCCCGCACTCCTTGCAGTTGGTTTTCGGCAGGAGCTTGAAAATCTGAATACCGGTTAATGCCATTGGTTTCTCCTTATCCTTATTGAATGTCGCCCGGGAGCTTCGGTTGTTGAATCTCCCGGGCAACCATTGTTCTTATTAGCCGACCAGAGGTTCCATGGAAAGAGCGGGATGCCCCTTTTCCTTCAGGAAGGGCATGATCTCCTCTTCGCTGGTGCCCACGGTTTCGTCGGCGATCATGTCGTACAGGTTCTTTACGCCCATCTCCTCGCCACGTTTGTTGATGCGGTCCTTGAGCTCATCCTTGAGCATCTTGGGCATCCACACCATGCGCAGCAGGCCGCCGTCACCGAGGATGAATTTCTTCTGGATGATGTTGTATTTGGAATGACCCACGAAGCCCGGCGACTGGGCGCCGCCGCCCATGACACCGGCCAGGGTGGTGAACTTCATGCCGCACGGCGTCTCTCCCGCGAATTCACGGTTGACGGTCATCACCCCGTTGCAGGCGGGCAGCATGGCGGCGATGCATTCGCAGCAGCCGCAGGTGGTCATGGGGTCGATCACCATGGAGTAGAAGTTGTAACCTTCGATGGCGCCGCGGGAGGCCTTTTTAACGAACTCGTCCACCCCTTTGAAGCGGCCCAGCTTGGGATCGAGCACTTCGCCCTTCTCGATGGGTTGGTTGGGGCCGGTGGGGTTGATTTCGAAGGAGGCCTTGCAGTCCATCCAGTTATAGGCACCGCACAGACCGGTACGCTCCGGGCTCACGGCGCAAACGTGGGTCGGGGCAAACGACTGGCACAGGGTGCAGGAGTAAAAGATCTCCACATCCTCGTCGGTCATTTTTTCGACGCGTTCGTCTCTGTGCTTGTAAGCGGCGCGGGCTTCGGCGGTGATCTTGTCCACGTCTTCCTTCTTGGTGTAGAGGGTGACCTGGACCTTGTCCAGAATCTTGCCGAAATCCTGGTGGAACTTGGCATGCAGCACCACGCCGATGTCTTTCAGCGTGAAACCCTTTTCAACAGCGGCTTTGCTGATGCGCACCCAGGCGATGTCGCGCTGGCCCATGTGCATGATGCCCTGGATATAGTTGACCAGGTGGTGGGTCTGACGCTCGAGGATCGGCTCGAAATCCTCCTGGAACTCGCGGCCGGCCACCTGCATCAGGATGGCCAGCGGGAAGGCGCTGCCCTCTTTCATTTCCGGGATGTCCGGACCGACCACGACCACTTTGCCGTCTTCGATTTCGTTCATCTGGGCCATCTTCAGATATTCGGTGCATTGGGTCTTGCCGCCGCCGGCTTGGCAGTGCAGGTCGGCACCGCGCACGCGTTCGCCCTCAAAGGCCGGGCCGAAGGCGCAGGGGATGTCGATCTTGCTGACCGTGGTCTTCAGGCCGCGCACCTCAACCGACTTTTGAACCATCTCGTCGTGTTTGACATTGGCCACCACGTGTTCGTAGGTGCAGATACCGGTGGGCAGAATTTCCGGAATGTCGGTATCGGCGATGGTGGGGAAGCCCCAGTTCACACATCCGGCCGCCGCTGCGGCCCATTCGGCGTTGACATCGCCCAGGGCGTTGACGAAGGCGAAAATACGGTCTTTGTTGTATTTGAGGATCTTCTTGTAGTCGCCCGGCTGCACACCGCCGAAGGACATGGCGGCACGGTTGGC
Source organism: Desulfatitalea tepidiphila (assembly GCF_001293685.1). Classification (NCBI taxonomy): domain Bacteria; kingdom Pseudomonadati; phylum Thermodesulfobacteriota; class Desulfobacteria; order Desulfobacterales; family Desulfosarcinaceae; genus Desulfatitalea; species Desulfatitalea tepidiphila. The sequence goes on from NZ_BCAG01000001.1 coordinate 807,565, forward strand.
GAAGCCCAGGGCAAAGATGGCCGAACTGATGTCCGGACCGAACGGGACGATACGGGTGTTCCAGCCGACCTGCACTTTCGCTTCGCGCAACTGGTCGATCACCGTGGTGCCGTTCTGGTTGGCCGCGCAGAAAATATACAGGTTGCGGCGCTGGTACTCTTCCACGATCATTTTGGCGATATCGGGCGTCGGTGCGGATCCGACGATGGCGGCGAATCCGGGAGCCGAACCGTCCACGAACTCCACGCCGCGTTTGCGCAGGATGGTGTCGTCGGCGGCACCCAGCCAGATCTTGCCGGCCTCTTCGTCCACCTCTTCGGTGGGCAGGTAGAAGTCGGGATCTTCCAGGTAACGCAGGGCTTCTTCGAGCTCAAAGGCGAACAGCGCGGCCATGCCGGCGTCCAGAAGGGGTCCCAGGTAGGGGAGGTGGTTCTGACCCTTCACATGCGGCGGCAGCAGTTTGCGGGCGAATGCCAACGGTTTCTGCATGTCTTCCAAGGTTTCGACCTTGATACCCAACAGGGAGTAGATCACCGGCAGAAAGTAGGCGGTATTGGGGAAGCCCACCTTGGTGTCGGCACTGTAAGTCTGCAAGGCTCTTTTATATTTTCCCTCGACTTTGGATACGATATTGTATCCGCCTTGAATGGCGGCAAATGCTACGAGTTTAGACATGAATTCCTCCTTCGTTGAGGATATGGGTTAATGAATTAAGCCTCAAGCTTCTGGCGGTCCGCCATATCCATCAGGACGCGGTCCCTGGCCTTGTCGATGCCCAGCTCTTTGCGTTTTCTGTCGATGTGGGCGATCATCAATTGGGCATGCTTGATGGGATCGGGTTCGATGTCCCACATGCCGCCGAACTGCTTTTCAAGCTCTTTGCTGATGTAATCATGGAACACCGGCGCGCCGGAGGTCGGCAGGGTGACGCCGAACACCGTGTAGAAGCCCGAGCAGACGAAGTAATGGCCGATGCTGATGGCCTTTTCACTCATCCATTCGGGTGCGCTGCCCGCTGCCGGCAGATCGCTGATGTCCTTGCCCAGGCCGCCGGCCTTGACCACTTCTGTGGCGGCCAGCAGGATGCGGCTGTTGTCCACGCAGGAACCCAAATGCAGGACCGGCGGAATACCCACGGTCTCGCACACTTCCTTGAGGCCCGGGCCGCAATAGACGCCGGCGCTTTCCGGGGTGAGCAGGCCCGCCATGGCGCAGGCGATGGCGTTGCAGCCGGTGGTCAGAACGATCACGTCGTTTTTGATCAGCTCCTTCACCACGGTGATGTGGGCTTCGTTGTGACGGGTACGGGCGTTGTTGCAGCCGACCACGCCGGCGATGCCGCGGATACGGCCGTTGATGATGTTGTCATTCAAAGTGTAGTAGGTGCCGCGGAAGGTGCCGCCCAGGTGGTACTGGATCGACTCGACGCCGAAGCCGGCAATCTGGGTGGCTTTCTGGCGCGGAATCATCACTTCCGTTCTGCGGTTCTGGAAGTTGTCGATGGCAATTTTGACGATTTTTTCGGCGTCCTCGACGGCATGGTGCTCGTCGAATTCGATGTGGAGCACGTTGTCCTGCTCCATCTTGGCGATGGGGTGGGTGGTGATCAGCTTGGTGTGGAAACACTTGGCCACGTTGGCCAGGTTCTGCATGATACATTGGATGTCCACCACCATGGCATCACAGGCGCCGGTGATGATGGCCAGTTCCTGCTGCAGGAAGGTGGCGGCCGAGGGCACGCCGTGACGCTGCAGGATTTCGTTGGCCGTGCAGCAGATGCCGCTGAGTTGAATGCCTTTGGCGCCCTTGGACTTGGCATACTCGATGATTTCCGGGCGTTGGGCCACGGCCACGATGATTTCCGACAGGACCGGTTCATGCCCGTGGATGATCAGGTTGACGTGGTCTTCCTTCATGACGCCCAGGTTGGCCTCGGACTGCAGGGGATAGGGAGTGCCGAACAGGATGTCCTGCAGATCGGTGGCCAGCATGGAGCCGCCCCAGCCGTCGGCGATGGCCGCCCGGCTGCCCTGTTTGATCAGGTTCTTGTAGTCCTGGTCCACGCCCATGTGGGTGCGGTGCATGATCTCGACGATTTCACGGTCGATGTTGCGCGGCTTGACGCCGGCCTTGGTCCATTTGTCATAAAGGGCCTGGGGAGCGCGTTTCAGGTAGAGCAGTTCGCCTTCGGGCTTGCCCCACTCGTTCATGGCTTTCTTGGCCACTTCGAGGGCGATTTCATCGATGTCGCGGTCCTTGGTCTCGCCGTCCACCTCGACCGTGGTGTCCACTTGCAGGGCCTCGGCCACGGCCAGGAGTTTATTGGTGTCTTTGATCCTATAGGCGTCGGTCTCCTTGCGGGCGGCCGTCATGAACACCTCGGCCACGCTGCGGCCGTGATCCGAGTGAGCGGACGCGCCGCCGGCGATCATGCGAATGAAGTTACGCGCAGCAATGGTGTTGGCCGTGGCGCCGCAAAGGCCCTTGCGGGTGTCTTCGCCTACGATGCCGCCCTTGGGCAACGGCAGGCGGCAGGGACCCATCGAGCAGTTTTTGCAGCAGATCCCCTGAACGCCAATGGCACAGGGTTTCATTTGTTCGGCACGGTCGAAGACCGTGTCGATGTTCAATTCTTGCGCCCGCCGGATCATTTCCTGGCTGGCGGGGTCGATGGTCGCGGCAATGGGGTCCGCCAATTTGGGTGCTTTGGCTTTCGCTTCTTCTGCCATTAGAGGTTCCTCCTCGATTGTTTATAAGAATATATGGTTCCGAATGCATCGGACCGCGTCGGCCTGGGTTAGGCGCCGCGGCGATGGATGCGGTCCAGCAGCGCCGTCATTTTTTCCAGCGCGTCGGCTTGAATGGCCGCGGCTGTCTTGGAAACGGCTTCCTCTGTCTCTTCGGCCATGCGTTTTTTCATCTGGGCTTCGCGTTCGGCGGCCCGCTTCTGACGCAGGGCGTCTTCCTCGGCCTCACGCTTGGCCACTTCGGCTTTGGCTTTGGCTTCGGCTTCGGCCTTGGCTTTGGCTTCGGCGTCGGCCTTGGCCTTTGCCGCTGCTTCGGCTTTGGCCTTGGCATCCGCCTCGGCCTTGGCTTTTGCCGCTGCTTCGGCTTCGGCCTTGGCTTTGGCACCCGCCTCGGCCTTGGCCTTGGTGTCGGCTTCGGCCTTGGGGGCATCTACCGCCGGAGCGGCAGCGGCGGCCGGTTTGGGCGCCTCGGCTTTGGGTGCCTCTGCCTTCGGAGCGGCCGGTTTGGCTGCAGCCGGTGCTGCCTTGGGCGCTTCAGCCTTGGGTGCCGCCTTCTTGGCAGCGGCCGGAGCGGCCTTCTTTTCTTCTTCGATTTTCAGGTCAGGCTCGGGAGCGATGGCGGCCAGGTCGACCGGTTTGGCCTCAAGCATCTTGGTGATGGCGGCCACATCCTTGGCGCTGCCGCCGTCGATCAACAGATCGATGTAGCTTTTGGCCAGGCGGATCGATTCCGGATGGCGCATGATCACCACGTCGCTGCCCGCGAGCAGATAGGTGACAGCACCGACCGCTTCCATCAGAATGCCGCGCTTTTCGGGGTCGCCCAGTGTGGGGGCCTCATCGACCGGCTGCTTGGCTTCCTTGCATTTCCATACTTCGTTTCCCAGGTTGTTGATGACCGGCAACTGCAGCTTGTCGTCGCCCTGGGCCAATGCGGCCATGCGCAGACGCTCCATGACCGAATAGCTGTATTCCATGCCGTAACCCAGGCCGCCGGTGGTCGGATCGATAATGACCCTCTTCAAGGGCATGCCCAGGTTTTCCAGCAGAATGTTGACCTGCTTGGCCAGGTTGACATCGATGGGGCTGGAAGAGATCAGCGTATGGCCGTACGCCATGGCCGCGGCCCCGATGCCTTTGTGATTCTTGTCTTCCACCGGTCCCAGGATGAGATTCGCGCCCTGGTGATCCTCGGCGATTTTTTTCAAGGTCGCTTCGTCCTTGGCCGGGTTGGCGCATCCCCAGATGATCAGCGGTACATTGATGGCGCCCAGCACCTTTCCGACCGTCGCAGAGGCCGACTCCGGGGACGCGTTGTCGCCGTTGGGATCGATGCTTTTCAATTGCAGCACGATCAGTTCGGCGCCGTAGGTGTCGACACATTTTTTGGCCCAGGCGGCCGGGTCGTTGACCACGTCCTTGTACGGCGCCAGGGCGGCTTCGGCCCAGTCCGTCGGCGTTGTGTCCCAAATTTCCATTGCAATCTTAGGCTTGTTGGGCATCTCGCCTTCGAAATGATAGAACGGATAGCCAGTTTCTCCGCCAACAGTCACGGCCTTGTCCCCTTTGCCCAGGGTGACCGCTTGGACGCTGCCGGCATAACTTTCTTTGTAGAATTCGAAAGCCAAAGTTACCTCCTTATGCGATACCGGTTAAAAGTTGCATTCTGTGAGAAATCCCGCCTTGCGTGGCCGTATGGCCTGCATAGGACCGGCCCTGAGTCCCGAACGAAGCTTGCCCGTTCGATGGTCTCATCGATGCACGGGGGCTGATTATCCGGGGCGTGGTTTTCGATGATGGGCGGCTGATGCAGGTCTTCGATCGGCTCAGGTAGAGTGCAAGGCGATCGCTTTCATGTTCTCTTGCAGAAATTTCCTCCTTTCCTTTTTTAAATTTTAATTGGTTCGGTTGGTTTCTTATCCGGTTTAAAATTAAAATAAACGTGTTTGAAAGCAGGTGTGGGGCGGGCGTCGAGGCACAGCCGGATGAGAAGCTGGATCGGCTGATCGTCACATCGTATCGGTTCAACGACATACTCATGTCGGCTGTGTTTGCCTCGGTCCGTTGGTTAAGATGGTGCACTGTTTTAACGGCGTTGCAATTATAAATAATATCAATATGTTAAAAAGATTATCGCGGCCGATGTAAAACCAAGGGTTCACATTAATATAGAGGCCTTTTTATTGTCAATAGATATAGGTGCACTATGGCCTGAAAAAAGGAACGCGTGTCTATTTTCATCGGAAAGGCGCGTGACGTTTACCTCAGGTGCCGATAAGGGCCCTTGCCGGTTCCCATAGGATACGGATCTCCAACGGTCAAGCTTTTCGCTTGTCCTGAAAGAACACTTGTGGTAGTTGAACTTTAAATTATTGATTTTTTATAATCAAATGAATGCTATTCAGGAGGAGATGGATGCCAGGTGCCCCTTGAATTGGGTGAGGATGCAGGGCTATCGTTCACTTTAAGAGTTTCCGGAACCGGCATACAAGGAAAGCACAATCGGTATGGAGTGGATCAAGCGTTTTTGTCTCTGGATCGATGCGATCAATTCCTGGGTGGGGCGTTTTGTGGCCTGGACCACGGCTCTGGTCGTGGCTGTGGTGTTTGTCGATGTGGTCATGCGCTACCTTTTCAATACGAGTTTTGTTTTTACCCAGGAACTGGAGTGGCATCTTTTCGCTTTTATCTTCCTCATCGGCGCCGGCTACACCCTGCTCAAAGACGGCCATGTGCGGGTGGACATCATTTACCAGAAGTTGACTCCCAAGGCCCAGGCCTGGGTCAATCTGGTTGGAGTTTTGTTTTTTCTCATTCCCGGTTGTCTGATGATCATTGTGACCTCCTTGAATTTTGTCCAAAACAGTTTTGCCATCATGGAGGGATCTCCTGACCCGGGGGGCATCCCCTACCGCTGGGTGATCAAAGCATGCATCCCGGCCGGTTTTTCCCTGGTGCTGCTCCAGGGCATTTCCATGGGGTTCAAGAGCCTTCTCACCATCTGCAATACACCCATTCCCAATGAGATAGAAGGAAACAAGAAGTAATGAACTACCTGCCGGCCTGGATGTTTCTGGCGCTGACGGTTCTGCTGATGGGTGGTTTTCCGGTGACATTCACCCTCATGGGCACGGCCCTGACCTTTGGACTGATCGGTTTCGGCTGGTCTTTTTTCGACCTGCTGCCCCTGCGTATCTGGGGCGTGATGACCAACGTCACCTTGCTGGCCGTGCCGTTGTTCGTCTTCATGGGGGTGATGCTGGAGCGTTCCGGCCTGGCCGAGGAGTTGCTCGACACCATGGGGTTGCTGTTCGGCCGAATCCGCGGCGGTCTGGCCGTGTCGGTGGTGGCCGTCGGAGCATTGTTGGGCGCATCCACAGGCATCGTCGGCGCCACGGTGGTCACCATGGGCCTGCTGGCCGTGCCGACCATGCTCAAACGCGGCTATCAGAAGGAGCTGATCACCGGAACGGTTTCGGCTTCGGGAACCCTCGGACAGATCATACCGCCCAGTATCGTGCTGGTCCTCATCGGCGATATCGTCGGGGTCCCGGTCGGTGACCTCTTCATGGGGGCGGTCTTGCCGGGCATGCTGCTGGTGGGGCTCTACGCCGTGTATATCATCATCATTTCCTTTATTCGTCCCAAGCTGGCGCCTCCCATACCCCGCGCCGAACTGGCCGCTCTAACCCCGCGCATCATGGCCGGCAAGGTGATGCGCGCCCTTTTCCCTCCGCTCTTTTTGATGATCGCCGTGTTGGGGTCGATCTTTGCCGGGGTGGCCTCGCCCACCGAGGCGGCAGCCGTAGGTGCCGTTGGCGCCACAGTGCTCACGATCCTGAATCGCAGGTTCAACATGACCACCCTTCGTGAGGTCATGCACGCGACCACCCAGCTGACCTGCATGGTGTTTATCATTCTGGTCGGCGCCGCCTCTTTCGGGTTGGTATTCCGAGGCATGGGCGGCGATGAGCTGGTGCGTCATTTCCTCGGTGGACTGGCCGATCAGCACGGTCAGTGGTTCGTGCTGGCCGTGGTCATGGGGTTGATCTTCGTCATCGGGTTCTTCCTCGATTTCATCGAGATTACTTTCATCCACGTGCCGGTATTGGCCCCCATCATGCTCGAGTTCGGGTTTGACCCGGCCTGGTTTTGCATCCTGATTGCCGTGAATCTGCAAACCTCCTTCATGACGCCGCCGTTCGGATTTTCCCTGTTCTACCTCAAAGCGGTGACGCCGCCGGAAATCAGAACGGAACATATTTACCGCGGTATCATTCCGTATGTGTTCATACAATTGCTCGGCCTGGTGATCGTGGTGCTCTATCCAAAACTGGTCACCTGGCTGCCGAAAGTGGTCTTTTCCAATTAGGGATTCGTTGGATGAGAATAACGGGTCGTAAGTCTTTAGAGTGCGTGGGCAGGAAATCTGTTATGGGCATTTCGCGCCGACGATTCGGGGGATAAGCGGATCGACGAACAAATCAAACAACGAAAGGGGAATGTCACGATGGAGAGACGGGATTTTCTGAAGAAATCGGGTTTGGTGGCGGCCGGCGCAGTGACGGCGGCGGCAGGGCTCGCAGCGTGCGGGCAGAAAAAGGAGGAGACCCCGAAAACCGAAGAGACCAAAGCCCCGGCGGTCATTGCCGAGAAGAAGTACGAGTGGCGCATGGTCACCACCTGGCCGCCCAACCTTCCGGTTCTTCAGACCGGTGCCGAACGCTTCGCCAAGCGGGTGGCCGAGGCCACCAACGGTCGCATCACGATCAAGGTGTTTGCGGCCGGAGAACTGGTTCCGGCGCTCAACACATTTGACGCCGTATCGGCGGGTACGGTCGAATGCGGCAGCGGCGCATCCTACTACTGGGCCGGCAAGGTGCCCTCGGCCCAATGGTTCTCCTCGGTGCCATTTGGTTTAAATCCCCAGGGGATCAATGCATGGTTCTACGGTGGGGGCGGGCTCGAGTTGTGGGAAGAGGTGTATGCCCCCTTCAACGTGGTGCCGCGGCCCCAGGGTAACACCGGGGTTCAGATGGGCGGTTGGTTTCGTAAGGAGATGAATACGCTGGCGGATTACAAAGGGCTGAAGATGCGTATTCCCGGATTGGGCGGCAAGGTGATCGCCAAAGCGGGCGGAACGGTGGTGCTGTTACCGGCGGGTGAAATATTCACCTCATTGGAACGCGGCGTCATCGACGCCACCGAATGGGTCGGGCCGCTGCATGACCTGCGTATGGGGTTCTACAAGGCCGCTCAATATTACTACTATCCGGGCTGGCACGAACCGGGCACGACCCTCGAGGTCATCTTCAACAAGAAGGTCTACGACGATCTGCCCGGCGAGCTGCGCATGATTCTCGATGCCGTCGCCGCCGAGACCAACCTGTGGAGCCTCTGCCAGTTCGAGGCGGGCAACGGCGCGGCCTTGCAGGAGTTGATCACCCAACATAAGGTCAATCTGGTCCAATTCCCGGCGCCCTTGATGGACGACTTGCGCAAGCTGGCCATGGAGACCCTGGAGGAGGAAGCCGACAAGGATGCCCCCTCGCGCAAGGTGCACGAGGCCTTCAAGAAGTTCAAGGAGCAGGTCGGCATATGGGGTACGGTGGCCGACGACGCTTACTTTAACGTGATCGCCGACAAGTACAAACTCAAATCATAGTCGATACCGATGCCGCTACCCTGGCGGCCATCGTCTTCCATTCAAAAAGGTACGCCTGCGGACCACTTTGATGTGGCCGCGGGCGTTTTTTTGCCGGCATTGATTTCCAAACCCTGAACAGGTAGGTTGCCTTGACGCGATGGATGGGAATTGGACATTGACCGCATTTTTCAACGATCATTTTTCTATTTTGTTGGCGGCCGCATTGGGTCTTCTGGGCGGTGGTCTGATGGCTGGATGGCTGGTGCGCAGCCGATTGAAAAACCGCTTCGAGCGGCTGCTGGCCGACGCGACTACCGAACAGCGCCTTCTGCAGGAAAGGCAACTGACGCTCCAGGAGATGACCGATCAGTTACGCATCCAGGTCATTGAATGCGAGGCCGAATCCCGGCGTCGGCAGCAGGAAAAAGAGACGCTGCAGACCGCCAATGCGGCTCTCGAGGCGCATCTGCAGCAGATCCCGGCGTTGGAGAAAACGCTGGACGAAGTGCGGAACCAGTCGGATCGATTCCAGGCGGAGTTGCGCCGGGAGTCGGCGGCACTGGCCAAAGCACAGGAGAAGGGCGACCGGCTGGTCCGGGTCGAGGAAGATCTGGCCCGAAAAGAGACCCAAATGGCGGCGCTTCAGCAGCAACTCTCCAATTCCAAGGCGCACATTTCCGAGCTCACTGCCATTCTCGATGAGGAACGCAAACAGGCGGCCGAAAAGATCGCCCTGATCCACCAGGCCCGCGACCAGCTCAAAAACGAATTCGAAAACCTGGCCCAGCAGATATTCGAAGAGAAAAGCCATAAATTTGTCGATCAGAACCGCACCGCCGTGGATCAGCTCATCGGTCCCCTGCGCGATCAGATCGGCGAATTCAAACGGCGGGTCGAAGATGTCTACGACAAAGAGACCCGCGACCGCACGGCCCTCCAGGCGGAAATTCATCACCTCAAGGAGTTGAATCAGAGGATCAGCAAGGAGGCCGTCAACCTGACCCGGGCGCTCAAGGGGGACAGCAAGGCGCGCGGCAACTGGGGCGAGGTGGTCCTGGAACGGGTGCTGGAGGCATCGGGACTGCAAAAGGGTCGCGAGTACGAGGTGCAGGCGGGACTTCACGACCAGACCGGTCGCCGGTATCAGCCCGACGCCATCGTCAGGCTGCCCGAGGGCAAGGATGTGATCGTGGACGCCAAGGTATCCCTCAAGGCGTATGAGGCCTATTTCAATGCCGAGGCGCCGCAGGAGCGGGAGCAGTTCCTTGGCGCTCACATCGATGCGCTGCGCCATCACATCCGTTCCCTGGCCGGCAAACGTTACGATTCACTGGAAGGGGTGCGCAGCCCCGATTTCACGCTCATGTTCGTCCCCGTCGAGGCGGCGTTCCTGGCCGCTGTGGAACGCCAGGGGGAGCTTTTTATCGAGGCATTCGAGCAGAATATCGTCCTGGTGAGCCCGTCGACCTTGCTGGTCACCTTACGAACCATTCAGAACATCTGGCGCCATGAATATCAAAATCGTCATGCGCTGGAGATTGCCACCAAGGCCGGTGGCCTCTATGACAAATTCGTGGGGTTCGTGGCGGCGTTGGAGGAGGTCGGGCTTCAACTGGAACGTGCCCGCGGTGCCTACCAGTCCGCATATGACCGTCTGGTGAGCGGTCGGGGCAATCTCATCCGCCGGGCCGAGCAGCTCAAAATTTTAGGTGCCAAAGCCGCCAAGGCGTTGCCGGCCGGGATGGCGGCACCAGACGACACTGACATGGCTGATCTCGAAGACGACCAGCAGGGGTGACGCGTCTCGGTTTCAGTTGGTTGAACGGTTTGCGATCTCCTCGGCGGCGGCTTCCCTGACACTCTCGGCGTAATCGGCAGACACGATCTTCTGCAGGCAGGCAACGGCTTCGTCATCTCCGATTTGCCCGATGACCTGGACCACATCCCCCTGGATCGGCTCGCTCAGCCGGTCGAATCGACGCCATAACGGCGCGACCAGGTCGGCGGCCAGGTCGGGCGCCTCGTCGACCAGATACTCGACAGTGACCATGGCGCCCAGGCGGACGGACCAGCGTTCGCTGGTGAGCAGATCGAGCATGGCCGGGAAACAGCTGCCATGCGTCGCCATCATGCCGGCCAGCCTTGCCGCTTCACCCGATTCGATGATCTGGCGCAGCGACGAGGCTGAAAGCTGGGACGGATCGCGCTGGATACATTGACGAAGGACCTCGGCCGCCTGGATCTGGCCGGTCCAGCGAATGCGTTCGTCCAGGATCAGGGTCGGCACCGACCGAATGTCATGGGCTCCCGCCGGTTCGGTGAACAGCAGGGCATCGATGACCGTGAGCCGGAGGCGGGGGGAGGCATCGGCCATCTCGATCAATTGAGCGGCCACCACCGGGCAATGGGGACATTGCATGGAGATGAACAAGACGAGGTCGGCCGGCAATTCGATGCTGCCGGCTTGTGTTCTGAGTTCGGTCGAAATCCCCAATTCCGTTTCGCCGGCAACCCCCAAGGCCTTGAGGAAGGGGTCGATTTCAGGGCCTTCGGGCACGGCCTGATAGGCGATGTTGGCATGACGCCCCAGGATCAGGGCAGGAGAGCGGAAAGGCTCTTCGGGGGCGGGGCGCTTTTCGACGATCGGTGCAATGGACCGCAGCCGGTCGAAAAAGTCGGCCAATCGCCGGCCGGCTTGGTCCGATCCACCGGTCAGCGCAATTTGGACGGGCGATTTCAGTGCTTTCATCCGCTCGACGATGCGCTGTTCGTCATGGGGTGTCATGGGATGCACTCCTGTTTTGACATCTGTTCCAACAATTCATATGCTGCATTATCTCTATTGACGCCGTATCAGCCATTACCACATTACGCTTCGATGCTTCAATGAAAAGAGCTTCGTTCAACCCCCGGAGGCCCGCCGTGAAAAAAAGCGTGTTGTCGTCCATCGTGATCCTGGCCCTGTTCATCTCATGGACTGCCGTGCCCCCAATGGTGTCGGCCGGCTTGAAAGAGCGTACCCTGATGACGGCCGTCCAGCTGCCGGCCGGCTTCGACATCCATCTTTACACCGACCAGGTGCCCAATGCCCGGTCCATGGCCCTGAGTCCGTCCGGCACCCTGTTTGTCGGCACGCGGATCGAAGGCAAGGTCTACGCGGTGGTCGACAGCAATGGCGATCTGCAGGCAGACCGGGTCTTCACCATCGCAGACGGCCTCACCATGCCCAACGGCGTGGCGTTGTGGAACGGCGATTTGTATGTGTCCGAGGTCCATCGCATCTTGAGGTTCCGGCAGATCGAGGCGCATCTGGAAAAGCCGCTGACGCCGGAGATCGTATTCGATGACTATCCAACGGACGATCATCATGGCTGGAAGTTCATCCGCTTTGGACCGGATGGAAAACTCTATGTGCCGGTGGGCGCCCCCTGCAATGTATGCCTGCGCGACGAACCCATTTATGCCAGTATCACCCGTATCAACCGCGATGGCAGCGGCTTGGAAATCTATGCCCGGGGCGTACGCAACACCGTCGGATTTGATTGGCATCCGGTCAGCGGAGATTTGTGGTTCACCGATAATGGCCGCGACTGGATGGGTGACGACCAGCCCCCGGACGAACTGAACCGGGCGACCATGCCGGGCCTTCATTTTGGATTTCCCCACTGCCATGGCGGCACCCTGGCCGACCCGCAATTCGGCAGCAGTCAATCCTGCGAGCAGTTCACGCCACCGGCGGCCGCATTGGGACCGCACGTGGCGGCTTTGGGGATGCGTTTTTACGTTGGTCGGATGTTTCCGGATAGCTACCGCGGTCAGATTTTCATCGCTGAGCATGGTTCGTGGAATCGCAGAGAAAAAATCGGCTACCGGGTGATGGTGGCTCGCTTGCGCGGCGATCGTGTGGTCTCCTACGAACCGTTTGCCACCGGGTGGTTGGTTGGCGGAGCGGCATGGGGCCGGCCGGTGGACGTTGAGATCATGCGCGATGGAAGCCTGTTGGTATCCGATGATAAAAACGGGGTGATCTATCGCATCTCGTACCGTCAGACCCAAAATCAGACCCAAAAATAGATCATTTTCCGCAAATCGTTTCAATGTCGGTCACGACCATGCCATTTGCCTGCATTTCGAATTTGATATTCAGGTCCCAAAGACGCATGCCGAAAGCGGCTTGATCCCCGGTGCCCTTGTAGGCCGGTCGCGGATCCTGGGAAAGCAGGCCGGTGATGAGCGCCTTCAGGTTGGGATACCTTGCCGCATCGAGGATCGCGATCCGTCGTTCGGCATCTGGTGAAAATGTGATGGGTCGGTCGTGCGCGGGTGCGTCTGATGCATACCCGGCACGTGCATCGGGAATGCAATCGGCATAAGGTAAATAGGGCTTGAGGTCCAGCACCGGGGTGCCGTCGAGCAGGTCGACACCGCCGAGATGCAGCCGGAGCCGTCCTTTTTCTCGTTCGATCCGTCGCAAGGTCACCACCGATTGGCCGATGGCATTGGGACGGAATCCTGAACGGCTGGCAAAGACGCCCACCCGCCGGTTACCGCCCAGACGCGGCGGCCGGACGGTGGCCTTCCATGGCCGCCCATAACAGCGATGAAAAACGAACACGATCCAGACGTGGGAAAATTCATCCAACTCCCGAAAGGCTTCCACCATCTGAAACGCCGGTAAAATGTCGAGCGTCGCACACGCTTCGGGAACCAGATTGGGTTGCCGGGGAATGCCGAATTTTTCGGTGAAGCAGGAGTGAATCCGGCCGATGGGTTCGAAGTGATAGGCGGTCATCGACATCTCCCTTGACTTGCAGCGGTGTTCATTTAAAATCCCTGGTGTCGATCGAGCGGCAGAAAAGCGTCGGCCGAAGACACTGCCACTGCGATATGGCAGATGGCGGTAATTGTAAACCGTGAATGTGAAAAGCCGTCACCCCCGATGGCAGGCGTGTTGGTCAAGGGCATGCCGACTCGGGTTTGCCGGTGAACCCGCTGGGCGGGGAGGCCGGCGAACGGCACACCTCCGGCGGTTTAACGCCGGCACAAGGAGCTGTCATGATCGATGTGGACATTCCAGGATTTGGAGAGTTGCACCTGGCCCATCTGGTGCTCGATTATAACGGTACCCTGGCGGTCGATGGAGAGCTGTTGCCGGGCGTGTTCGATCGGCTTTCGGCCCTGAGCCGGCAGCTTGGCATCCACGTCGTCACGGCCGACACCTTTGGACGCGTCCGCTCCGCCATGTCCAGTTTGCAGGCGACGGTGACCGTCTTGCCGGTGGCGCGGCAGGATGAGGCCAAATTGAACTATGTGCGCCAATTGGGCGCCGACCGGACCGTGGCCGTGGGAAACGGTCGCAACGACCGTTTGATGCTCGAAGCGGCCGCCCTGGGTATCGGCGTTATTCTTGGCGAAGGCGCATCGAGCCTGACCCTGGCGGCCGCGGACGTGGTATGCACCTCGATCGGAGATGCCTTGGACCTGTTGACCCACCCTTTGCGATTGACCGCCACCTTGCGCGCCTGACCCAAACGATGTTGACCCGTTTCACCATGCAAGCCGGAAAAGGCGGCGCTGATGGGATACCTTGTTCTCATCGGCGCTCGGGTTATGGATCATATCCAGAGGTAGAAAGAATGAGATGAAAGAGAGCCCCCGTTACTTGATGGAGAACGAAGAAGAGATCGATCGCCTCGAAAAGAAGACCGACGTCCGTATTGTTCACGAACAGGCCCTGTGGGCCGGCATTCAGCCCGGTATGCGGGTAGCCGACATCGGTTGCGGTTCGGGGATCACCACCCGGGCGTTGTATGATCTCGTGCAGCCCGGGGGGGAGGCCGTGGGCGTCGATATGTCAGAGGAGCGACTGGCGTTCGCCCAGTCCAAATACGGCCGGCCGGGGGTGACGTTCGAATGCCGGAATGCATTGGCGCCGTTGAACGGCATGGGGCTTTTTGACTTTATCTGGGTGAGGTTCTTCCTGGAGTATCACCGCAGCCGGGCTTTCGAGATCGTTCAGAATCTGGCCCGCATCACCAAACCAGGCGGCATCGTCTGCCTGGTGGACCTGGACTACAACTGCCTGAGCCACTTCAGTATGCCCGATCGATTGGCCGCGGCCCTGCAAGGGGTGATGCGGAAATTGGAACAGGAAGCCGATTTCGATCCCCACGCGGGCATCAAGCTCTATTCGTTTCTCTACGATTTGGGGTTTGAGGAGATCGACGCCATGCTCGCCTCCCACCACCTGATTTTCGGTCAACTGAAAGATGTCGATGCGTTTAACTGGACCAAGAAGATCGAGGTGGCCGGTCAGGGATCAGGTTACGCATTCAGCGAATATTCTGGTGGTTATGCCGAGTTTGCCGAAGAGTTTCATGCGTTTTTTTCCGATCCCCGCCGCTTTACCTATACTCCGCTGATCGCCTGCCGGGGACGCAAGCCTCTTAAGGAGGAACTCTAAAGTTTTAAGTGTAAAGTTTTAAGTGAAGGTAGGGTGTCGATTGGATGTCGCGACGCCGCAATCCGGCTTTGGATCAGCCGCCGTAGGCCATCTGGAAGATGCGGACCTGGGCACCGTCATAGAGCCTATCGCCAGGAGTGGCCACCCGGCCGTCCAGGGCGACCACGCCGCTGTCCTGAGCCGTCAGGCTCAGGCGGGATCTCAGGTCCGCGACCCGTGCGCCCCTGGCGAATTCAAGCAGTATCCCCTTTTCAGGATCATACTCTTGAAAACGCCAGGGCAGGGCGCCGTACAATTTGACCACGACCTGGATCGTTGGCGGGGAATCGGATCGGCTGGACATGGTCAGAAATTGTAAAGTTGATCCAACGCCTCGTCGCTGACCACGAACACCTGGTTGTGGGGCGGCAAGGGCTCCTCACAGAAGAATCGTGGCAGGCGATCGTCCTTGTTGGTAAGCCCGGCCTTCTGATTGAAATCTCGTTCGAGTTTCAGGGTGCGCATGCCCATCTGGGCATACTCCTTGGGACCGATGGCCTGACCCAGCTTGGCGGAGAGCATGGCGAACATGGCGCCCGATGCCTCTTTGGTGGCCATGCCCACGCCGGCCAGGATGCACATGCCCGTGCAATCCATGGCCGCCATACCGATCTGGACCTTTCGCGAGGCATCCACCTGCCCTTCGGCCGCCAGTGGTTTCAGCGCTCCGCTGAGATAGTGGCCGAGCATGTTGCCGGCGGTGTGGTCCGCCCCCATGGTGGAGGTGGCGTAGGTGACGCCATTGCCCTGCATGCCCCTGGGATCATAGGCCGCAATGCTCTGACCCTTGACGGTCGGCACGCGATGGTGGTTGAAGTGTTTGCCCACCGCATCCGGCCCATTGCCGATCAGTCGGCCCATCTCCGTTCCGCGGGCCACCTCCTCGACCATATCGACGGCGGCCCGTCCATCGCCGAACGATTTGTATCCGGCGTCCATGGCCACGGCCATGGCCACGCCGGTGTTGATCGTGTCCAGGCCGATGTCGTCGCATAAAAAGTCGAGCCGGGCGATGGTGTCCAGATCATCGATGCCGAGCATGCCGCCCATGGACCAGATGGTTTCGTATTCCAGCGACGAGGTGACATATTTTCCCTGCTCGTCCACAAATTCGTTGGAGCAGTGCACGATGCACTGGGCGCAACCCATGTGCTGGGTTTTGCCGCCGCGTGTTTTGATCAGTTTCGCCAGGGCCTCGCCGCTGATCTTTTCCCATCCGTCGAAAACGCCCCTGGTGGCGTTGTAGCAGGGAAACGCCCCCAGCGAGTTGACGGCGCTGACGGTGGATGCGGTCCCGAAGTTGGGCAACACCTTGCCAGTGAACGGATTCTTGCGCAATTCCTGGGCGAATGTCTTGGCCGACTCTTTGAAGGACTCCGGGTCGGAGATGACATCCGGGTTGCTGCCCTCGGTGCTTACCACGATCGCCTTCAGACCCTTGGAGCCCATGACGGCACCCAGGCCGCCCCGGCCGGCGGCACGGCATGGCCGATCATCGACATCCGTGGTCTGGATGCTGGCCGATTTGAGTTGATATTCGCCGGCCGGACCGATGCAGGCGATGGTGTTTTTAGAACCGTAAGACTCCAATAACCTGGCCGTCAGGGCATAGGTGCGCATGCCCTTGTATGGGTCAGCGGCTTCGAGCCGGGCATCCCCGTTGGCATCGACGCTGAGCAGATAGATATGGCCTGCCGGCGCCCGGCCTTCTATGACAATGGCCGTGATACCCAATTTTCCCAGGCTGGCTGCGATCTTGCCGCCGGAATTGCTCTCTTTGATGGTGCCGGTCAACGGGCTCTTGGCGCCGATGGAGATGCGGCTGGTATTGACGAGGGGGGTGCCGCTGAGCAGCCCCGGGGCGATGACCAATTTGTTTTCAGGCCCCAACGCATCGCACGTGGGCGGCACCTCCGCATGGATTACCGCCGCGCTGAGGCCGCGCCCGCCAAGACCGGTATAGGCCTCGGGCACAGTTTCAACCTGGATGCTTTGATTGGCCATATTGACTCTGATCCATTTCATCGTGACGTCTCCTGGCCCGGCTTCGCCGGAAGTGGAATAAAGTTAACATAAACGTGTTTTGTTTTCAGATAACACAAAACTCGATATTCACCAAGGTGAAGACGTGCCTATTTGTCGGGGAAGGTTATTTTTCGATAATAGGAGCCGGACAGATAGACCGCGGCCAGGGGGTTGTGGCCGGTAACGCGGTCCTTGACCGCCAGCACGGTGGTCGGTGCCTGGGCATATTTGAAAAAGAGGGAATCATGTCCCACGCACAAACCCAGCAAAACGTTGAGATCGGTCTTTTCTTGGTTGAAAAGCTCGGCCTGGAAAATGGGATTGCACATGGCCTCCTCGCGTCCCCGGATGACCTGCTCTTCGTCGGGGATGCCGATAATGGCCTTGGATGTGCGTCCGGCCTTGCACGACACCGAAACGACTTCGAAGCCGCGAGTGCTCAGGACTTTTTCGACCATCATGGCTTCGTTGCTCAAGCCGACGCAAAAGGCCAGGCCCAACCGGTGATAGTTCATCTTGTCGGCAAACTCACATATCTCAACGATACGCGTCTTGGTGGGTTGCAGGACATACGGTTTCTGGTCGCGATTGGCATAGCACTCGGCTTCCTGGCGGGAAGCCTGCCGTGCGAATTCATAGATGTAGGGATCCTCGAAGGCGCGATTGGCATTTGCCAGCACGGCCTGGCGATTCAGGGTGGGACACGTTTTGGGTCCTGTGCCCTTCGGATTCATGCAGATGCGTTTGGCAAGGGGCAGCTTGCAGGCCGCACAGGCTGGATGATCATACCCAGGGGTATCGTCTTGAAGACGGTCATTCATGATGTCGACTCCTTTTGTCCGATGGTGGAACCCATTCCACCGAGCCAGGCTATAGCCGCACCAGCTTTCTGACTTTGCTCGGAGCGGCCAGCCATATGAGCACGCAACTGACTACCAGGGAGCTCAAAAAGACCAGAAACGGCACCGCATAGGTCTGGGAGAGGTCGTAGAGCAGTCCGGCCATGAACGAGCCCGCAGCGCCGCCGGCACCGCCGCCGATGGCGATCATGGCGAAGATCAATCCGAACGAACTGCCTTGGAAAATATCGGCGCTCAAAGCGGGCAGCAGCGGCGCGGCCGCGCCATATCCCAGTCCGAACAGGATGGCAAAGAGCAATGGCAACAGGGATGGCGCATATCCGACACGCATCAGAGAAAAAATGCCGAGGGCGGCCACTGCAACGCCAAGGTTATTGATGCGTTCGCGTCCATATAGATCGGAAAGATACCCGAACAGAATCTTTCCGGCCGATCCTGCAATTCCCAATATGCCGAAAAAATAAGCGGCGGTATCTCTTTTCAGGCCCTGGTCCACCATGGCCGAAACGGCATGCAACAGGACGCCCTGGTAGGCAAATGAGAGGCAAAAAAAGGCGAATGCCAGCAGCCAGAAACGCGCGGTGCGCATAGCCTTGCCCAGTGTCCAGTGCTGGGCCGTCCACCGGGTGTCGATCAGCTTGACTCGAAACGCACGCCGTTTGGGCGACACGTGGTCAACGCTGTCGTCACCGTCCGGGAACAGGCCGATATCTTGAGGACTGCGACGGCTGAAGATCAGGTTCAGCGGGACCACCAGCACCAGAATCAGACCGGCGAGGATCAGATAGGTGGTGCGCCACCCAAAGTGGCGGATGGCGGTTTCCACCATTGGAATCAACAGGAGCATCCCGAATCCGATGCCCGACATGGTGACACCCACGGCCAATCCCCGTTGACGTTCAAACCACTTGGGAATGAAGGCGGCATGGGAGGCGAATCCGATGAGGCTCACTCCTATGCCGGCAAAGACCCCGTAGGCAATGGAAAATTGCCACAAGTTCCGGCACACGCTGGTCATGGCCAGGGCCATTGCCAGCACCAACGCCCCGGCTGGAACGACGATCCGGGGACCGCAGCGGTCCTGCAGGTAACCGGTCGCCAGGTTCATCAGGGCCTGTGTAATGATGAAGATGGAGAAAATGCTCGACGCCGCCGCGCGACTCCAGCCGAACTCCTGGATCACGGCGATGATAAAAACCGAGTAGGAGTACCACACCCCGAAGGCGGCCCCCAAGGTGATGAATCCGATCAGGACGATGATCCAACCGTAAAAAAACAGGGGTTTTCGAGGCGTTTGCGGTATCGCCGGAGTGGATGTCACACAGGACTCCTTTTAAATTCAGCGCAGATCATGTCGGTTGCGGTCATGGGAATCGACAGTTCTTCGAGTACTAGCATATTGATTCGGACCAAGGCAACAGAAAAGCCGTATGATTCAGTAATGCAAAATAATGTATGATATTGTCGTACGACCGAGGATGAGGGTTTTGTTTGATCCGTATTACGGATTCTGATAAGCAATTCAAACCGCTCATGATTCGATCGGAATTCAAATTCGGCTGGGATAGACAAGGCCAACCTTGACTTCCGACCTCATCGACGATTGAACCCGCTGGGACAGGAGGAGATTCGGCCATGGACCATGATACCTGGCTGGCACAGGTCATCGAAGACCCCATCGAACCGGAAATGCCCATCATCGATCCCCATCACCACCTGTGGGACTATCCCAAGAGCCGCTACATGGTGGACGATCTGCTGGCCGATACCGGCAGCGGCCACCGCATCGTTCAGACCGTGTTCGTGGAATGCCTTTCCCAATATCGCCTGGACGGGCCGACCGAGATGCGGCCGGTCGGCGAAACCGAGTTCGTTCGCCATATCACCGAGCCTCAGATTAAAAAAGGGAGCGGGGCGACCCGGGTGGCGGCCGGCATCGTGGGATTTGCCGATCTGACTTTAGGGACCGTGGTACGACCGGTGCTGGAAGCCCACATCGATGCCGGCGACGGTCGGTTCCGCGGCATCCGCCATGCGGTCAGTTGGGTCGATAGCGAGCAGATCAACAACGCCCATACTCACCCACCCCGCGGTCTGCTCCTGGACAGCCGCTTCAGGGAAGGATTCGCCTGTCTCAAAACCTACGATCTGAGTTTCGATGCCTGGTTGTACCATCCCCAGATTCCGGAGTTGACAGATCTGGCGCGCGCCTTTCCCGATACCCGGATCATCCTGGACCATGTCGGCGGCGTGTTGGGCATCGGGCCGTTCGCCGGCCAACGCGAGCAAGTCTTCGCCCAATGGCAGAAAGATATGGCGCAATTGGCGCAGTGTGAAAACGTGACGGTCAAGTTGGGCGGTCTGGGAATGAAGTTGTGCGGTTTCGATTGGCATCGGCAGCCAACCCCCCCCACATCCGAAGACCTGGCCCGAGCTTTCGGGCCCTATATCACATCCTGCATCGACACTTTTGGCGTGGGGCGTTGCATGTTTGAAAGCAATTTCCCGGTGGATAAACCGTCGTGCGCCTATACCGTGCTCTGGAACGCCTTCAAGCGCATCACTTCGGACCTGAGCATCGACGAGCGCACCGCTTTGTTTCATGACAATGCCGCACGGATCTATCGTCTGGATTGAATCGGCTGGCTCGCGTGAGTCCGGGGCACGGGTCAGGTCGATGGTGGCATTCGGCGTCGGAGCCGTATCAACATTTGATGACTATGTAAGAAGCCGCTGTCGGACGGCGCCGTAAAAAGTTCAAGATCAAGGCGTGCGAAATTCCGTGTCCTGAGGCGTACTTGTCTTACGCCGCAAGGACGACGGGATGAGCACAACACGGATATTGGGCTTTTTACGGTGGCGTCAACATTTAACCGAGGGACATCGATGACAATGAATATTCGACCGGCCACAACCGATGAAATGGATGATTTCAGGCGAGTGGCCCGCAATGCGCTGATGGCGCCGGCAGGATTGTACCCTCCCGAAGCGATTCACGCCATTCGTCCGGAAATGACGCTGTGCGCCTTCGAAAAGGGACGCATCGCCACGACCTATGCCGTCTGGCCGTTAAAGATGCGTTTCAACGGGACCGGCATGCCGGTGGCCGGCGTTACTTTTGTTGGTACCCGGCCGGAGTGCCGCCGCAAGGGCTACCTGCGGCAGGTGGTCACCCACCATTTCAAAACGCTGTATGAGGCCGGCGGTCCGAGCATGGCCGTCCTTTACGCCTCCCAGGCCGCCATATACCAGCGTTTTGGATATGGCATCGTCTCGACGCACCACCGATACAGCGTGGCGCCCCGCGATCTGGTTTTCGCCCATGCCGATCTTGGAAACCGCCCGAGTGGCACCCTGAGGCAGCTGGCGGACGATGAGATGGACCTTCTCCAAACCCTTTACCGCGCTTTCAGCGGGCCGCGTACCGGATACCTCCATCGAGGCGCCGCCACCTGGAAGAGCGGGGTGTTGTGGCAACCCTCTGTCGACGTGTCGTTGTACCGAATCGTCTACGAGGAAAACGGCACGCCGTTGGGCTATGTGATCTACGCCCTGACAGGTCGCAAGGTCCCCCATGGCCAGCCCTGGCAGCACATTGAAATCAATGATCTGGCATGGATGACACCCCGGGCCTACCGGGCCATCTGGCACCATCTCTCGGGTGCCGGTCTGGCCTTCGAAGTCGCTTGGCAGCGTGTCCCCCAGGATGATCCGCTGCCGCACCTGCTGCTCGAGCCGAGACGGCTGAATATCGGCGCCGGCGATGGCCTGCTGGCACGAGTGGTGGATGTCGCG
The DNA here is from genome assembly GCF_001293685.1 of Desulfatitalea tepidiphila. NCBI lineage: Bacteria > Pseudomonadati > Thermodesulfobacteriota > Desulfobacteria > Desulfobacterales > Desulfosarcinaceae > Desulfatitalea > Desulfatitalea tepidiphila. Next base: position 829,141 of record NZ_BCAG01000001.1, read on the forward strand.
GGGGCCATGTCACAGCGGCGTTACGATGAAAAGGGCCGGTTTGTTTTCGACCTGACCGATTCGCTTTGTCCGTGGAACGAGGGACGCTGGCAATTGGAAACATCACCGGATGGGGCCCGGGTGACGCGCAGCGCCTGTCCGGCCGATCTGGTCATGCCGGTCGATACCCTCTCCATGTTGCTTTTCGGCCAGATCCGCCCCAGCGAAGCGGTCCGCATGGGACGTGCAGCGGCGGTCGGAACAGGCGACCTCGCCCACTGGGACCGTGTCATGCAAACCCGCCACAAGGCTTTCTGCCCTGATTTCTTCTAACGCGTGTCCATCCTTCGCCTATTTGGGGACCCAGCGATTCTAACTGAATGTGATTCACCCTGAAGGGCCTGCCTTCCAAATGGTTTTTGATAAAAAATCGCATCGCAACGGAGATGGCAGGCGTGTGTGGAGCAGGTGGCCAGGGCCACGTGAGCTTACGGTCAATAGTGCCGATTGAATGCAAACGGCGGACAAGCGGCCCAGACTGTTTGAGCGCAGCGAGTTTCTGGGCCGCCCGCCGTGCATTTTACCGGCACTTGACCGCTTGGCGTGTGGCATCGGCCACCTGTTCCACACACGCCGGGTTTAATGAATAGCGTTCAGTTAGAATCCTCGTTGGGGCCCGACACACATTGCCTTTTTCGACCGAGAACGATAGAAGATGCAACACTTTCATCGGCGGGCAGGGTGCGCCAGTGCCGCACTTAAGTGAACGCGCTGCCATGCCGATAAGATATCGGCCTGTATGGTGTGGCCCAAGGTCCCCTCGACACCGGGCGTCGTGTTCGCCGATGGGACGGCGGAGGGTATACAGAAGATCGGCTGTAAATGATGCTATTGAATCTGCTTTTGCTGTTTGTCGCCATTGCGTTTCTGTGGATCGGTTCGGACAAGCTGGTGGCGTCCGCGAGCCGCATTGCCGAAACCATCGGCGTTTCCGAACTGGTCATCGGCCTGACCATCGTCGCCTTCGGTACCTCGGCCCCGGAATTCGCCGTGACACTCACGGCGGCGCTCAAGGGCTATGCCAGTATTTCGGTGGGTAACATCGTCGGGTCCAACATCTTCAATCTCGGCTTTATCCTCGGCACCGTGGCCATCGTGCGCAGCGTTCATGTGTCGCGCAAACTGGTTCAGCGCGACGGCACCTCGATGATCGTATCCACCTTGATCCTGTTGCTTTTTTTCAGGGATCTCGTCTTGACCTTCGCCGAAGGACTCGCTCTGGTCCTGCTGTTGGCCCTCTATCTGTGCTATTTGCTTGTCAAAAAAGAACCGCCCGAAATAGACGAGGATGCTGGGACCGCCCAGCGGGCGACCTGGAAGGATTGGCTCCTGCTGCCGGCGAGCATCGCCGTGGTGGTCCTGGGCGGCCAGCTCCTGGTCGAGTCGGCCAGTGACATCGCCCGAGGGATCGGCATATCCGAGTGGGTCATCGGCGTGACCATTGTGGCCGCAGGCACATCGGCCCCCGAAATGGCCACTTCCCTGGCCGCGGTGATCAAGGGAAAACATGGCATTTCGGCCGGAAACCTGGTCGGCAGCAACCTGTTCAACATCATGGGCGTGCTCGGCCTGGCCGGCATGCTCAGGCCGCTGACGATTTTACAGAGTTCTTATTATTCTCTCCTCCTGCTGACCCTCATGGTGATGCTGGCCGTCGTCTTCATGCGCACCGGCTGGCGGGTCTCCCGCGCGGAAGGGGTCCTGCTCGTGCTTTCAGGGCTCTTCCTCTGGACCTTCGATTTTCTGAAATAGTGCGTTTTAATGCTTGAAGCTGCGTTGTCCCGTGTAGACCATGGTGGCGCCCACTTCGTTGCACGCCTCGATGGACTGGTAATCGTTGTTGGAGCCGCCTGGCTGGATGACAGCCGTCACCCCTTCGCGCAGGCCGACATCGATGCCGTCGCGGAACGGGAAGAAGGCGTCGCTCACCATGGCGGCGCCTGGCAGACCGCCTTTCTCTGCAGCCACGCGGGCATCTATGGATGTCCGAATGTCTCGGTCTTTGAGGTCGTTGTAAGCGATGCCGTGATCCTCGAAGCAATAGCGGTCGGCCAGTTTGCGATAAGCTTTATCGCGAGCGATCTGGGCCACCCCCACCCGGTCCTGCTCACCGGTGCCGATGCCCACGGTGGTTTCGTCTTTGACATAGATCACCGAATTGGAGGTGACCCCCGATTCCACCAACCAGCCGAAGAGCAGGTCGCGGTATTCCGCTTCCGTGGGCTGCCGCTTCACTTTGTAGGTTTTGTCTTTGTAAACGCATTCGGCCAGTTTCAGGTCCTTCTGGGTGCGCGACGCAGGCACGAAGGACCACTGGGTGATGATCCCGCCGTCGATGAGACTTTTGAACTCCACGCAGCGCTCGCCCACGAAATTGTGCAGTTTTTCCATGTCTTGAATACGGATGACGCGCAAGTTGGGTTTGGCACCGAAGATCTTCATGACGCCGTCCTCAAAATCGGGCGCCACGACCACCTCCGCATAGTGGGCGGCAATGGCTTCTGCGGTGGCCGTGTCCACCGGACGGTTCAGGGCGATGCAACCGCCGAAGGCCGCAACCCGGTCGGCCAGGTCGGCCTTGACATAGGCCTGTTCGAGTGAATCCGCGCGTGCCACGCCGCAAGGGTTGTTGTGCTTGACGATGATGGCGGTGGGCCGGTCGGAAAAATAGCGCAGGATATTCAAAGCGTTGTCGGCATCGGTCAAATTGGTTTTGCCGGGATGCTTGCCGGATTGGAGCAGTTCGATGTCCGACACCAGATAGCGTCCCGGTTGCAGGGTCTGGGTCTCTCCAAGAACGAGATTTCCGTTGATCAACTTGTAGAGAGCCGCTTCCTGACCCGGATTCTCACCATATCGCAATCCCTTTTGGACCTGGTCGATGGTCCACAGCACCTTTTCATAAAAAAGGGTTTGCCGCCGGTTGCCATCGACAAAACTGATTTCCATGTTTGATGGAAAGTGATCCTCGACGATGGTGCGATACATTTTTTTGAGATCTTCGGCCATGGCGCACTCCTTCCTATTTTTGGGTATAGCACGTTGTAACAGATTGAATGGATTGGGTGGCCATAAATTCGGCGATGGTGCGATCGTATTCCGCCGTATGGCCGAATGCCTTGCCGGCCAGTTCATATCGCAGGTTCAAGGAGGTGCAACCCTCCCGAACCGCCAGTTCGTTGATGATGCGTTCATAGTCGCCGGGATCCACGACGCTGGCCACGCGGATGAAATTCTTGGCCGCCGCCCGTATCATGCAGGGGCCGCCGATATCGATGTTGCCGCGGGCCTGCTCGACGGTCACCCCCGCCTGGGCGATGGTGGCTCGGAATGGATAGAGGTTGACGACCACCATGTCGATGGGTACGCTGCCGGTGCGCTGCAGATCGGCCTGATGGGCGTCGTTATAGGTTTCGGTGAGCAATCCCAGGTAAATTTTAAAATCCAGGGTTTTGACCAGGCCGCCTTGGGTCTCCGGCTGACCGGTGTAATCGGAGACTTGGGTCAAACACCTGTCGGCATCGGCGTCGAGCAACTCTTTGAGGCGTGCATAGGTGCCCCCGGTGGAGAAGAAACGAACCTCCGGATTGATTTTCCGCAATTCGGGCACGAACATGCCCAGGCCAGTCTTGTCCGAGACGCTGATCAATACGTGGCGCACCTTGACCCTGTCATCGATGGTATCCACAACATTTATGCTCATATGTTCACCTCAACCCTTTCCGTGTCCATCCATAAATGGCCCATTGGCCCGACATCGGCGTTCTGCTCAAAATTTTATCCTCGGCATATTCGACATATGCCTGCGGTAAAATTTTTCGCATGCATTGATCTCGACCCAATTTGCCTATTTCTGGACGTACACGATGAAAATAATGGCCCCCCTGCGTTCGCCGGGGGTGACGGTAAACCCGAATTACTCACTTGCCACGACGCCATCAAGATTGATGGCTGCGTTAAAATTCTTTTTCACCGCAGAGGTACGGAGTGCGCAGAGAAGAGATTGTTATTCAAATAAATACCTCTGCGATCTCTGTGGTGATTTGCAACATCTGGCGACGCCATCAGAAATGAATCGACAGAATTCCTTCGCTTTAAACTTTAAACTTCGAACTCCAACCCGCCGCTCCCCACCACCAGCCTGACCCGATCGACGTGGATCTCGTCAAGCCTATCGAATCCCCTCGTATTCTTCCAGAAAACGTTGGAAAAACAGGGTCATGAAAACATGCCGCTCTTCGGCCAGCCGCCGGCCTTCGACCGTGAGAACCCGGTCTTTGATTTTGCAAAGTTTTACCACGAACTCCCGGTAACCGGTATCGTCACGGGAATAGGGGTGCGTCATTTCCGGGGGAACATCGGGGTTGTGCAGGCAGGCCCCCAATTCACCGGCAAACAGATAGGCCCGGGCCACACCCACGGCACCGATGGCGTCGAGTTTATCCGCGTCGAACAGTACCCGGGCCTCTATCGTTCCGGGTGGATAGTCGCTCCTGAAACGGTGGGCCCGCACACAATGGACGATGTTGGCCTTGCCGGCCTCGGTGATGGACAGGGGGGCCAAAATCTCTCGGGCCATCTCGGCCCCCTTGATGGCATGGCAGACGCCGCCGTTGGCCGCATCCTGGGTTGCCCGGCCGATATCATGCAGATAGGCGGCGCATTCGAGCACCTCCATGTCGGCGCCTTCTTTGGGCCCGATGTGCAGACAGAGACGATGCACCCTCAGGGTGTGTTCCCAGTCGTGACTTCCGCGGGCATCGGCGAACAGATGCTGGGCGGCCTGACGCACCGCCAGGCGTGGATCGATGGGCGTGGTGGGATTCGGATCGATCCCTGCGCGCCGCGCATCGCTCTTTATGTTTGACTGGAACGTTTTCAAGACTTTGTTATTTTAGCCTATTTTTATTTTCAGCATTGTCGGCCGCCCATCGCCGGGCCGTTCCTTGAAATAGTGCAGGCCGGGGCTCGTTGTCAAATTTAAAACAGGCAAAACACAGCGCTGCGGAATTTTATTGTTCCACTTTGCACCACAATGTAAATGTGGGTTTAAATCGAATGAATTATTATATAAATTTAAAATCCAACATCACTTTTCGCTTGACTTGATCTTCATGATGTATTTAAGGTGGATCAAAGTGGATAATTATGGTGAATAATGTTCCGAGGTAGCTCCTCACATACCCTTGACAACAAGGGACGCTTCAGCATTCCGGCCCGATTCAAGGAGGATATTCGGGCCAGCGGAAGCGATGCGCTGATGATCAGCTCACTGGATGGCTGTTTGGTGGCCTATCCGCTCGAAGAGTGGTTCAAAATAGAGGAACACATTCTCTCGTTGTCCGAAAAGAGCGAGAGCATGCGACGATTTCGTAGATTGTTCGTGGGCGGTGCACACGAATGCCCGTGCGACAAGCAGGGCAGGGTGCTGATCCCACCGGATTTGCGCTCCAAGGCGGCCCTGGAAAAGGAAATCATGCTGGTCGGCGTGCTGAACCATTTTGAGATCTGGTCTCAGGGCAAGTATGCCGAGGAAGTCGAGAAAATGGAAATCGACCTGCAACAGGCGGAGGTGCGTAACGAGATCGCCAAGTTAAGGCTGTAACAATGGCTTTTCAGCATGTGAGCGCCATGATGCACGAGGTGATGGAATGTCTGGCCTGCCGGGCTGGCGGGACCTACGTCGATTGCACCTTGGGTGGATCCGGGCATGCGAAAGCGATTTGTGAAAAGATCGGCTCCGAAGGGAGGCTGATCGGTATCGATCAGGACCGTGATGCGATTGCCAACGCCGAAAAAATTTTAGCTCCTTTTGTCGCCAACATCAATCTTTTCCACGGCAATTTTACCGGGTTGCCAGAATACCTGGCCCAATTGGGCATAGCGGCCGTGGATGGCATTCTTCTAGATCTGGGTCTTTCCCAACATCAACTCGAGGCGAGCGGCCGCGGGTTTACGTTCCAAAAAGACGAGCCGCTCGATATGCGCATGGACGAGCGGGGGGACAAACGTGCCGAGGATCTGGTCAATCGGCTTTCAGAGGCCGAATTGACGCATATATTCCAACGCTTCGGAGAGGAACGCTGGTCCAAGCGCATTGCACGGGCCATCGTTGCCACGCGTGATCGCGATCCGATTCGCACCACCGGCCAACTGGTCGAGCTGGTACGCCAGGCGGTTCCCGCCCGCGCAGCCGCAGGGCAGAAGATCCACCCGGCCACCCGCATCTTCATGGCCTTGCGCATTGCCGTGAACGAAGAGTTGGCATGTCTCGATCGATTTCTCGATACATCGGTCGATTTGTTGCGACCCAACGGACGGATGTGCATCCTTTCGTTTCACAGCCTGGAGGATCGCATGGTCAAGCAGCGCTTCCGGCAATGGGCCGATCCGTGCACCTGTCCTCCGGATCTGCCGCGGTGTGTTTGCGGGGCCCGGCCCCAGGTGCGATTGATCACCAAAAAGGTGGTGCGTCCGTCCCAGGAGGAAATATCGCGGAACCCCATGGCCCGCAGCACGCGATTGCGTTGCGCGGAGCGGATCGATTGAGGGTGAAAAGGTAACATATGCCGGCAAGAGCCCCCCAAACCGAAAGACGGATGAAGAGCCGTACCGGCGTGATCGGGGTGGCGATGCTGACGATTTTTCTGGGAGAGCTGCTGCTTTACACATGGTGTCGCGTGGAGTGCGTACAGACCGGGTATGTCATCACCGCTGAGCGTCGTAAACAAAAGGAGCTTCAGCTGCTGCAAAACAGTTTGAAGATTGAACTGGCCCATTTAAAAGCACCGGAACACGTTTCGCGTGTTGCGCGTGAACGGCTGGCCCTGGCCGTTCCGGAGCCCGGACAGATCGTCGTGGTGCCTTTACATGAAGATTAAGAAGCCCAAAAATTTCAGAGCGGCCCTGGTTTGCACGCTTTTCATGTTCTGGTTGACCGTTGTAGGCGCCAGGTCGGCCTATTTGCAGATTCACAAAGGGAGTTGGCTTTCGGACAAGGCGGCCGGGCAGTACGAGCGTGAGTTGACCCTCAGGGGAAAACGGGGTGCCATTTACGATCGCCGTCACGAAGCCATGGCGGTGAGCATCGAGACCACGTCGGTGGCGGTGAATCCCACCTTGCTGGCCAACAGAGAACAGGCGGCGGTCAAGCTGGCCAAGGCGCTGCATCTGAAATCCAGCGCGGTGCGTAAACAACTGGCCGGCAAACGCTCCTTCGCCTGGATCAAGCGTCAGGCCACCCCCAAGGAGGTCGCGGCGGTCAAGAAACTGGGATTGCCGGGCATCGCCTTGTTGCCGGAGCATAGCCGTTTTTATCCCAACACCACCCTGGCGGCCCAGGTTCTTGGTTTCACGGGCATCGACGGTCAAGGGCTGGAAGGCCTCGAATTCTACTACAATGAAGAACTCAAGGGTGAGGCCAACACCGTTAAAATCTTGAAGGATGCCCTGGGGCGAGGATTCGACGCCGATCAATGGGCCGCAGGGCAGCAGGCCGGTCAAAATTTGATTTTGACCATCGATCGCCAGGTGCAATTTATTGCCGAAAGCGCGCTTGCCGAAGCCGTGACCCAATCCAAGGCCCGGTCGGGCATCGCTTTGGTGATGGAGACCCAGACCGGGGCCATGCTGGCCATTGCCCATTATCCGTTTTTCAATCCCAATGCCTTTGGTCGTTCCGATCGCAAGACATGGCGGAACCGGGCGATCACCGATCCCTTCGAGCCGGGTTCGACCATGAAGATTTTCAGCGCTGCGGCGGCCCTTGAAAGCGGCCAGAGCGGCCCTGCTTCCATTTTTTTCTGCGAAAACGGCGCTTATGTGATTGGGGGGCACACGCTGCATGACACCAAGCCTCATGGATGGCTTTCTTTGCAGCAAATCGTAAAATATTCCAGCAACATCGGGACGGTCAAGGTGGCCGAGCAGCTCGGTGCCCGCCGGCTGCACGAATCGTTGCACGGATTTGGTTTCGGACAGCGCACCGGGATCGATTTCCCGGGGGAATCCTCGGGCAGTCTGTCCAATTACAAACGATGGACCACGGTGGATACCGGCGCCATCTCCTTTGGCCAGGGCATCTCGGTCACAGCCATGCAGCTCATCGCCTCGGCAGGCGCTCTGGCCAACGATGGTTTAATGATGCAGCCCCATGTGGTCCAGGCCGTTACCGATGCCAACGGCCGACCGGTGCGGACCGTGACACCCAAGGCCGTGCGGCAGGTGGTTTCGGCTCAGACCGCGGTGACCGTGCGACGCATCATGCGCAGCGTGATTACCGAGGGCGGTACGGGGGTCAAGGCCGCGGTGGCCGGCTACGAAGTGTGCGGGAAAACCGGTACCGCGCAGAAGATCGATGCCCAGGGGAAATACTCCCGAGAGCTCTACACGGCGTCGTTCATCGGGTTCGCCCCTACTCAGCGACCGTTGATCGCGGTTCTCGTGGTCGTGGACGAACCCAAGGAAGATGTCCACGGCGGATCGGTCGCCGCTCCGGCATTTGCGCGGATCGTCAAGGAGACCATGGGCTATCTGAACGTGGTGCCATCGCCCGATTGGGAGAAGTTGAGGGTTTCCAGGGACGTCAAGGTAAGCGGATGAAATTGGCGCGTCTTATACATGCGGTGGAGGTCGACGGCGGCGGTATAGACTTGACCGCCGGCGAGGCGGCAGTGCTGTCCGTCCACGGCGAGCGGCCGGTGAGCGGTCTTTTTTATCGCGCGCAAGAGGTACAACCGGGTGGGGTGTTTGTCGCCATTAAAGGTTTTTCGGCCGATGGCCATCGCTATATCGACGAGGCCGTTGAGCGCGGTGCCGTGGCCGTGTTTTGCGAGCGTGTCATGCCGGGGCGGGAAAGCGAGAGCATACCGGTCCTCGACGGCCGTAAGGCCATGGCGGCCATGGCCGCGGAATTCTACGGCCACCCGTCGCGACGGATGACGGTGATCGGCATCACCGGCACCAGCGGCAAGACCACCACCAGCTACCTGATAGAGAGCATCCTCAAGACGGCCGGCATGGCCGTAGGGGTCATCGGTACGATCAACTACCGGTTCGGCGGCCACAGCTTCGACAACCCGATCACCACGCCTGAATCCTTGGACCTGCAACGCATTCTGGCGCAGATGGCCGATGCGGGCACCTCTCATGTGGTCATGGAGGTGTCCTCCCACGCCTTGGATCTCCAGCGGATTCACGCCTGCGATGTGGATGTGGCCGTTTTCACCAATCTGTCCCAGGACCATCTCGACTTTCACCATACCATGGCGGCCTACTGGGACAGCAAACGCAAGCTGTTTACCCAATTTCTGCCGGCTTCCCGGGGCAAATGCGATGTGCGGGCCGTCATCAACATCGATGACCCAAAAGGCGCGGAACTGGCGGCCGGCTTGGAGATGGCGCACTTGACCACCGCCCAGGGCGGCAAGGCCGACATCCGGGTCGAATCGTCCCGGGCCGATTTGACCGGACTGTCAGCCGTGGTTGACACCCCCAAGGGGACGCTTTCCATCCGATCGGCCTTGGTGGGTCGCCATAACCTGGAAAACATTCTCAATGCCGCAGGCACCGCCCTGGCGCTGGGAGTCGAACTGGATACGATCCAGCTCGGAGTGGCATCTCTGGGACATGTGCCGGGCCGACTGGAGCGGGTGGTCGATCCGGCCGGACACCGTTTCGTCTATATCGATTATGCGCACAAACCCGACGCCCTGGAAAAAGCACTCCAATCGCTGCGGGCGGTTTGTCACGGACGGATGATCTGTGTGTTTGGATGCGGCGGGGATCGGGACCGCGCCAAGCGTTCGCTTATGGGCGCCATAGCGGCCAGGCTGAGCGATTTGACGGTGGTGACGTCGGACAACCCGCGCAGCGAACCGCCCCTGCAGATCATCGATCAGATCGTGGCGGGTGTGCGCCAGACGTGCGATCACGCCTATTCGTCCGTTGAATTGGCGGATGGGTTTGACCGCAGGGGGTACGTGATCGAACCGGATCGACGCAGGGCCATCGGGCTCGGTATCGCGGCCGCCCGAACCGGAGATACGGTCTTGATCGCCGGAAAAGGGCATGAACCTTATCAGATCGTGGGCGCGCGGCGATTGTCCTTCGATGATCGCGTAGAGGCCCGAAAAGCCTTGGAAGCTTTATCCGCCGAATCGCCGGCAGAATGAAGGAGCGCCATGCAGTGGACCGTTGAGCACATCATGAAAGCCACCGGGGGACAGCTGCGTTATGGCGTTGCGGGGGCCGGCTTCGATGGCGTGACCATCGATTCGCGGTCTGCCCATGCCGGTCAGCTTTTCGTTGCCATTCGCGGCGAGCGCCATGACGGACACACCTTCATCGACCAGGTCATCGACAAGGGCGCTCGGGGGGTGGTCGTGCAGGCGGGGACGTCGGTGGCACTGGCCCACGATCGGTGGCAAGCCCAGGGGGTCACCTGTATCGAAGTGCCGGATACGATCGGCGCCCTGGGCGCCCTGGCTGCCTATCAGCGCGGCCGGGCCGCCATTCCGGTGGTGGCCATCACCGGCTCCAACGGCAAGACCTCGACGCGCCAAATGACCGCCCTGGTCGTCGGTCAACGGTACCGTACGCTGACCACCCAGGGCAATTTCAACAATGAAATCGGTCTGCCCCTGACCCTGTTCCAGTTGTCGCCGAACCACGAGGCGGCGGTCCTGGAACTGGGGATGAACCATGCGGGCGAAATGTCCCGGTTGGGCGCCATCTGCCGGCCGACCATCGCGGTGATTACCAATGTGGGGCCGGCCCATCTGGAATTTCTGGGTTCCCTGGAGGGTGTGGCGCGGGCCAAGGGGGAATTGATCGCCCATGTTGACGTTCGGGGAACGGTCGTTTTGAATCGGGACGATGCCCATGTGGCCGCATTGGCCGCCGGGGCCAATCGGAAGGTGGTCTTTTTCGGCTTTGGCCCGGAGGCCCAGGTCCGGGCCCGGGACATCCGGCTGGCCGACCGGGGCATCACCTTCGAACTGGTGTTGCCCGATGAGACCATCATGATCCATCTGGGCACGCCGGGACGTTTCATGGTCGCCAATGCTTTGGCCGCCGCAGCCGTCGGCCATGTCCTGGCGCTGACGGCGGCCGAGATCAAGAATGGCTTGGAGGCCTTCGTACCGACCCGGGGGCGACTCCAGGTGCTGGAGACGGCGCTGGGCTTTCACGTCATCGACGACACCTACAATGCCAACCCGGAATCCATGGCGGCGGCCTTCGATACGTTGCGCGCACTGCGTCAAGGAGACACCGGAATCATCGTGGTGGGCGACATGCTCGAATTGGGTGATCATGCCGAGCGCCTGCACCGCGAGATGGGCGCGCGGGCGGCCCAATCGGGCATATCCAGGTTGTACATCTATGGCCATTTTGCCGAGGCCGTGCGCCAAGGCGCCCAATCCGAAGGCATGGCGCCCGATGCCGTCTTCATCGGGGAAAAGAGCGCGATCGTCGCCGATTTGCGCGATCGTCTGACGACTGGCGATTGGGTCCTGGTAAAAGGCTCCCGCGGCATGGCCATGGAAAGCGTGGTCGAGGCGCTTCGGTCACGGGGCGACGATCCGAAGCCGGTTTGAATCACAATTAAAGGGTACGGATGGGGGAATCCGGTACCGAACAGGACGCAGCACGTCGCTTGCGGATAAACCCCGAAAAGAGGCCTGAATGCTCTATCACCTGCTCTATCCACTGCACACGACCATCTCGGCCTTCAATGTGTTCCGCTATATCACCTTCCGGAGCATCTACGCCATCCTGACGGCCTTTTTGATCTGTTTTCTGTTGGGCCCCTGGGTGATTCGCAGGCTGAGCTATCTGCAGGTGGGGCAATATATTCGCGAAGACGGCCCCCAGAGCCATCTTCAGAAGGCGGGAACGCCCACCATGGGAGGGGTGTTGATCATCATCGCCGTGGCCGGCGCCACCCTGCTCTGGGCCGACCTGACCAATTTTTTCATCTGGATCGTCTTGCTGGTGCTGATCGGCTTCGGGTTGATCGGTTTCGTCGATGACTACCTCATGCAGGTGAAAAAGCGCAGCAAGGGATTGAGCGGCCGCGGCAAACTGATCCTGCAGACCGTTCTGGCGCTGGTCATCGGGATCCTGCTGGTCTTGCACGCCGGATTCGATACCCATGTGACCATGCCCTTTTTCAAGAACGTCTCTCCTGACCTGGGGTGGTGGTATGTCGTTTTCGCCGCCTTCGTCATCGTGGGCGCGTCCAACGCCGTCAATTTGACCGATGGTCTGGACGGTCTTGCCATCGGGCCGGTGACGGTCGCGGCCGTGGCGTACATGATTTTCGCTTATGTGGCCGGTCACATCAAAATCGCCGAGTACTTGCAGATCCATTTCGTTTCCGGTTGCGGCGAAGTGACCATATTCTGTGGCGCGCTCATCGGGGCCGGTCTTGGGTTTCTCTGGTTCAATGCCTATCCGGCCCAGGTATTCATGGGAGATGTGGGGTCCCTGTCGTTGGGCGGGAGTCTGGGGGTGGTGGCATTGATCACCAAACAGGAGATTGTCCTGGCCCTGGTCGGGGGATTGTTCGTCATGGAGGCCCTGTCCGTGATTTTTCAGGTCGGCTATTTCAAACTGACCAAGGGGCGGCGCATTTTCCGCATGGCGCCTCTGCATCACCATTTTGAATTGAAGGGGTGGCCCGAGCCCAAGGTCATCGTCCGGTTTTGGATCATCGCCATTGCGCTGGCGTTGTTGAGCATGAGTACCCTTAAATTGCGGTAGGTCGTATGCATCTGATGGGTAAAAAGACGGTCGTGGTAGGGCTGGCGCGTTCGGGATTGGCTGTCGCGCGTTTCCTGGCGGCCCGCGGCGCCCGGGTCACCGTGACGGACCGGGCCGGCGAGCAGCAGCTGGGCGCCTTTGCCGAGGAGGCCCGCCGGTTGCCGGCGGACCTGGAACTGGGCGGCCATCGCACGACCACCTTCGAGGCGGCCGAGTTGATCGTGATCAGTCCCGGAGTGCCCCACACCATCGAGCCCCTGAACAGGGCCAGGCAGAAGGGCATTCCGGTCATCGGGGAGATCGAGCTGGCGGCGCGCTTCATCCGTAAACCGATCCTGGCGGTGAGCGGCACCAACGGCAAGACCACCACCACCGAGCTGTTGGGTGGCATGCTGGCCGCAGGCGGCAGGCGGGTGTACGTGGGCGGCAATATCGGCCGTCCGTTGATCGACATCGCCGGCCGCGACGACGAACTCGACGCGGTGGTGGCCGAAATCAGCAGCTTCCAGCTCGACACCATTGTGACCTTCAGGCCGCACGTCGCGGTCCTGCTCAATATCACACCGGACCATCTGGACCGCTACGACTCCATGGAGGCCTATGCCGCCTCCAAGGGGCGGCTCTTCATGAACCAGGAGAGCGGAGACTTCGCCGTCTGCAACGGCGGAGACGATCTGGTTCAGGGCCAATGCGGATCGGTGAAAAGCCGCCTGCTCAACTTTTACAGCCGGCCGTGCCTTTGCGGCGGGCCGGGCCAGGGGGCGATCATCACCCCCCGTCAGATCGCCGTGGTGATCCCGGAGTTGGTCGATGGTCGCATCGAGTTGGTGCGCACCACCTTGATAGGACCGCACAACCGGGAGAATATCGCGGCCGCATGCCTGGCCGCATTGGCGGTGGGGGTCGATCTGCAGGCGGTCCAGAAGGCCTTGGACGAGTTTCAGGCCCTGCCGCATCGTCTGGAGCCGGTGGGGGAGGTCAACGGCGTGACATTCATCAACGACTCCAAGGCGACCAATGTGGATGCGGTGATCCGCGCCTTGGAGTGTTTCAAGAATCCGGTGATCCTGATCCTGGGTGGACGCAACAAGGGATATGACTTTTCAGCGCTGTATGCGCATGTCCAGGCCAGGGTGAAACGCCTGATCGCCATCGGCGAATCCCGCGATGAGGTATTGGAGGCGCTACAGACGGCGCCGTCGCAGGGCTGCGAGACGGCCGCCGACATGGCCGATGCGGTGCGCCGCGCCTATGCCGCGGCCGACCCCGGCGATACGGTTCTACTGTCGCCGGCTTGTGCCAGTTTCGACATGTTTGCCAATTATGCCGAGCGGGGCGATGTGTTTCGGCGGTCTGTGGGAGAGTTGGCATGACCCGAACCCAAACCGACGCCGTGTCTCAAACGACCTACGACGTACGCCTTTTGTTCGCCGTCCTTTTCCTGGTGGGCATCGGCATCGTCATGGTCTACAGCGCCAGTTCGGCCGTGGCTTTGGAGAAGTTCGGCAGCGGGACCTATTTTTTAAAACGGCAGGCGGCCTACTCCCTGATCGGCATCGTCGCGCTGGTCGTGTTCAGCCATGTCCCGTTCAGGATTTACCGTTCCCTGGCCTATCCGCTGTTGGCCATGGCCTTGCTGTCGTTGAGCCTGGTGCAGGTTCCCGGGTTGGGGTTGGCGGCAGGCGGGGCGTTGCGTTGGATGCGGATCGGTCCGGTCACGTTTCAGCCGGTGGAGGCGGCGCGCCTGGCCTTGATCGTCTACCTGGCTTACTCCCTGAGCAAAAAGCAGCCGTTGCTCAAGGATGTTTGGGTGGGATTCGTGCCGCATCTGCTGATCCTGCTCTTGCTGAGCATTCCATTGGTGATTCAGCCCGATTTCGGTTCGGTGGTCATTTTCGGCCTCATCGCGTGGCTGATGATGTTCGTGGGCGGGGTGCCGCTGCGGCATCTGCTCTCCGCCTCTTTGTTGTTGCTGCCGATGGCCTACCTCCTGATGACCAATGCCGCATACCGCATCAAACGATTGGTCAGCTTCCTCGATCCCTGGCAATATCCCGCCGACGAAGGTTATCAGATCATCCATTCGCTGATGGCCTTTGGTACAGGCGGATTTTGGGGGGCCGGCATCGGCAAGGGCTATCAAAAACTCTTTTATCTGCCTGAACCGCATACCGACTTTATTTTTGCCGTCATCGGAGAGGAGTTGGGATTTCTGGGCGTGCTTTTCATACTTGGGCTGTACGGTCTGGTCCTGTGGCGCAGCGTTCACATCGCGTGTCGCTGCGAAGATGATTTCGGCATGCTCATGGCCACGGGCATCGCGTTCGCCCTGGCCGTGCAGGTATCGATTAACATGGGCGTTTGCCTGGGGCTTTTGCCGACCAAAGGGCTGACGCTTCCGTTTTTGAGTTATGGCGGAAGCTCGTTGCTGCTCAACATGGTCGGGATCGGCATCTTGATGAACATCGGATCGCATCATGCCAAGCGTGTTTGAACCATACGGATCGGCGCAAAGTTTCCGCATGATCGTCGCCGGCGGGGGCACGGGCGGGCATCTGTTTCCCGGCATCGCCGTTGCCCAGGCATTTCTTGCCCGTCACAGCAAGAATCAGGTGTTGTTCGTCAATGCCGGTCGTCCGCTGGAAGTGGAGGTCCTCTCACGCTTGGGTTGGCCGCACGAGGTGATCCGGGTGGAAGGTCTGAAGGGCCGTGGGCTTTGGAACCAGTTCCGGTCTCTGATCAAGATGCCCAAAGCGGTCCTGCAATCGCGGCGTCTGATCAAATCCTTCGATCCTCACGTCGTGCTGGGTGTGGGGGGCTATTCGGCGGGTCCGGTGGTGCTGGCGGCATGGCTCAGCGGCGTGGCTACCGTGCTCCACGAGCAGAACCAGTTGCCGGGTATGACCAATCGTCTGCTGCGGCGAATCGTGAAGCGTATCTATCTGACCTTTCCCGACGAGGCAGGGCGGTTCGATGCGACCAAGACCCTTGTCACCGGCAATCCGGTCAGAGATGAGATCCTGGTGCTGGGCGAGATGCCCAGACCGCAGCACGAAGAGCGTTTCACGGTGTTGGTGCTGGGTGGCAGTCAGGGCGCCCGGGCCATTAACCAGGCCATGGTGGCGGCGTTGCCCTACCTGGCAGACCGGCGGGAGCTGATGGTGGTTCACCAGACCGGTCGCGAAGAGGAAACCGTCGTGGCAGAGGCCTATAACCGCGCGGGAATGCGGGCCAGGGTGCAGGCTTTTTTCAACAATGTGGCCGAGCAGTATCAGCAGTCGGACCTGATCATCTGCCGCGCCGGGGCCACCACCGTCGCCGAGATCACGGCCGTGGGCCGCGCCGCCATATTCGTACCGTATCCGTTTGCGGCCGACGATCACCAGACGTGCAATGCGCGCGCCCTGGTCGACGCCGGTGCCGCGGAGATGGTGCCGGAATCCCAACTCGAGGGAAAGGGGCTGGCGGAAAAAATTCTCGATTTGATGGATCATCGTTCGCGATTGTCGGAGATGGCAGCCAAGGCGCTTTCGTTGGGGCGCCCCGACGCCACCCTGATGATCATCGGTGACATCTACAAGCTCATCGGTGGATAGGCGGTTCCATACCGCAAGGGGATTAGGCATAGGCGGAAAATATGTATCGAAAAAAATATCACATTCACTTCGTAGGCATCGGCGGCATCGGCATGAGCGGCATTGCCGAACTGCTGTTGAATCTGCATTACGAGGTTTCCGGATCAGACCTGAAATCATCGGATATCACTGAACGCCTGTCCCACCTGGGCGCCAGAATATACGAAGGTCACGAGGCCGACCAAATTGCCGGCGCCGATGTGGTGGTGGTCTCGTCGGCCATCGATCCATCCAATCCGGAGGTGAGCGCCGCCATCCAGCATTCAGTGCCGGTGATTCCGCGGGCCGAAATGCTGGCCGAGTTGATGCGCCTCAAATACAGCATCGCGGTGGCCGGCGCCCATGGCAAAACATCCACCACATCGTTGGTAGCCTCCATATTGGCCGCCGGCGGGCTCGATCCCACCGTGGTGATCGGCGGTAAGCTCAAGGGGATCGGCTCCAACGCCGTCCTGGGCAAGGGCGATTACATCGTCGCCGAGGCCGATGAGAGCGACGGCTCTTTCTTGAAATATTCGCCGGCCATCGCCGTGGTGACCAATATCGATCGGGAGCACCTCGACTTCTACAAGGACCTGGAGGACATCAAGCGGGTGTTTCTCAATTTTATCGACCGAATCCCCTTTTATGGCCTGGCGGTGTTGTGTCTGGACAACGATGCGGTTCAGGATCTCATTCCCCATATCCGTAAACGCTATGTCACCTACGGCACCAATGCTCAGGCCGATTTGCAGGCGCGCGACGTGGTGTGCCGGGGTCTGGCCAGCCAGTTTGAGGTCGTTTTTCAAGGCACCCCGCTGGGCCGGATCGCCCTGAGTCTGGCCGGTATGCACAACGTGCATAATGCCCTGGCTGCCATTGCCGTCGGGTTGGAGCTGGGTATCGAATTCGGGCGGATCAAGAAGGCCCTGGGAAATGTGGAGGGCGTCCAGCGTCGAATGGAGATCAAGGGGGAGATCGGGGGCATCACGGTGGTGGATGATTACGGTCATCATCCCACCGAAATTAAAACCACCCTCGAAGCCATGGAGCTGGGATGGCCGGGACGGCGCAAAGTGGTCGTTTTCCAGCCGCACAGGTTCAGCCGGACCCGGGCGTTGTACGATGATTTTGCCCGCAGCTTTTACCGCTCGGAGGTGCTCATGGTGCTTCCCATTTACGCGGCCAGCGAGCGGCCCATCGAGGGAATCGACAGTCGCGGCCTGTGCGAGAGCATCCGGGCTCACGGCCACAAGGACGTACGCTTTGCCGAGGGCCTGGAAGAAGCGGTATCTGACTTGGCCCAATGGGTCACGACCGGGGACGTGGTGCTCACCCTGGGGGCTGGCAATGTGTATCAGGTCGGCGAGAGGTTGCTCGATCGGTTGAAGACGACCGGCGTGCCGAAAAAAGAGACCGGGAAGTTAGAAGATTAAAGCGGTCGATGGACAGGCGCTTTCGATCGCCGGAAGGCAGGGGAGCGAAGGATTTTTTGACGACATGATTCAAGGGACGGTCACGGTGCTGGGCAATTCCAAAAACCGCAAGACGAGAAAGAACCGACGCAAGAAAGACTTGGGCCAACTGCGGCGACGCTGGATGGCGAGGACGCTTACCGGCGTGAAGCTCTGCGGTATCATCGCTGGTCTGTTGATGGCGTCCGCCGGGTTCATGTATGTCTATGCGGCTGTCACTTGCTCCGATTACTTCCGGACCGAGAAGATCCGCATCGGCGGCAACCAGAGGCTTTCCGAAGAACAGGTCCTCGCCCAGGCCGGTATCGATATCGGAAACAATCTGCTGGCCCTCAACCTGAGCCTGGTCCGCAAGCGGTTGATCGCCCATCCATGGGTCGCCGATGCCCGGGTGGCAAGAGAAATTCCGGAAACGATCACCATCCGGCTTGTCGAACACGAGGCGTTGGCGCAGATCGATCTTGGCCGCCGGTTCTTGATCAATACGGATGGAAAGATTTTCAAGGAGGTTCAGGACGCTGAAGCCTCGGGGCTGCCCCTGATACAGGGCATCGAATACGGGGACATCAGCCTCGGCGAAGACGCACTCAACCCTCCGATGGCGGCGGTGGTCGATGTGCTGCAATCGTGCCGCAAACCGGTGAGCGTTATCCCTTACACCGAAATTCAGGAATTGCGGTTGGATAAGGAGATGGGCATCACGATCGTGCTCAAGGACCAAGAGCGGATGATCCAGTTGGGTTTTGGCGACCTGGACACCAAACTGGAGCGATTCAAGCGGTTACGGCCGGTTCTGCAAGGGAACGGCAAGTGGCGCAGCTTTCAAATGGTGGACCTGAACAACCCGGATCGGGTCGTGGTGCGGCTCAACGCATCCGACGCGCAGGGAGCTTAAGGAGAGTTATGGCGCAGGGCAACGAGAACATCGTCGTGGGACTGGATATCGGGACGACCAAAATTTGCTGCGTCGTCGGTGAAGTCCGGGGACCGGAAGTCAATGTCATCGGAATCGGCACCCATCCTTCGGTAGGGCTGCGCAAGGGCGTTGTGGTCAACATCGAATCGACGGTGGAGTCGATCAAAAAGGCCGTCGAGGAGGCCGAACTCATGGCCGGCTGCGAAATCTCCTCGGTCTATGCCGGCATCGCCGGAGGCCACATCACCGGTTTCAACAGCCGCGGCATCGTGGCCATCAAGGGGCCCGAGATTACGCCCCTGGATGTGGACCGGGTGATCGACGCCGCGCGCGCCGTGGCCATTCCCATGGATCGGGAAGTGATCCACGTCCTGCCTCAGGAGTATATCGTGGACGACCAGACCGGCATCCAGAATCCAGTGGGCATGGCCGGTGTGCGCCTCGAAGCCAAAATCCATATCGTGACCGGCGCGGTGACCTCGGCCCACAACATCGTCAAGTGCGCCAACCGGGCGGGGCTGGATGTGTGCGACATCGTCCTGGAATCGCTGGCTTCGGGAGAGGCCGTATTGACGGGGGAAGAAAAGCAACTGGGGACAGCCCTGATCGATCTGGGCGGCGGCACCTCGGATTTGGCGATTTTCTCCGGTCAGAACATCAAGCACACCTTTGTGCTGGCCCTGGGCGGAGACAACCTGACCAACGATATCGCCATCGGCCTGCGGGCGCCATTGGCCGAGGCGGAGAAGATAAAGAAGAAGTACGGCAGTTGCCTGTCGGAGAACATCAACACGGAAGATACTATCGAAGTGCCGGGTATGGGTGGGCGAAAAGCCCGCAAGTTGCCGCGCCAGATCCTCGGAGAGATTTTGGAACCTCGCATGGAAGAGATCTTTACCTTGCTCAAACGGGAAATCTATCGTGCGGAGATGGAGCACTACGTGACGTCGGGCGTGGTGGTCACCGGCGGAACGGCACTGCTCGATGGGGTAACGGACATCGCCGAATCCGTATTGGGGCTTCCGGCCCGACTCGGAAAGCCCCAAGGGATCACGGGTCTGACCGATGTGGTGAACAATCCCATGTATGCCACGGGCGTGGGGCTTGTGATGTATGGGGCACGCAAACAGCCGGTCAAGAAGTTCCGCATTCGCGATAAGAATATTTTCAACAGCATCGTGCAGCGGATGAAGAAATGGTTCAAGGAAGTAATATGAAGAATCGTTCGGGTATTCACCTGTCTGCTTAAAAGAGAAGGATATAGGGGGAAACCTTTAACATACAAAAAGGGGGAGACTATGTTTAGTTACATCGAGCAGGAAAATTCGGCAAAAATCAAGGTGATCGGCGTTGGCGGGGCGGGCGGCAATGCCATCAACAACATGATCACCAGCAATCTGCATGGCGTAAAATTCATTGCCGCCAACACCGATGTCCAGGCCCTGGAGGTTTCCAAGGCGGAAATCAAAATCCAGCTGGGAGAGAAGCTGACCGAAGGACTGGGCGCAGGGGCCAATCCGCAGATCGGCAGGGATGCCGCCCTGGAAAGCGGCGAGGCGGTGAAGGCGTCGCTGACTGACAGCCACATGGTGTTTATTACCGCCGGTTTCGGAGGCGGCACCGGAACGGGCGCCGCTCCGGTCATCGCAGGGTTGTGCAAGGAGCTGGGGATCCTCACCGTGGCCGTGGTCACGCGTCCTTTTTCTTTTGAGGGTAAAAAACGCGCGCGCGCCGCGGACGAAGGCCTGGAAGAGCTCAAGCGGGTGGCCGACACGGTCATCACCATTCCCAATGACCGGCTGCGCGGTCTGGCTTCCAAAAATGCCCGCATGATCGACATGTTCCGCAAGGCCGATGAAATACTGCTCCATTCGGTGAAAGGCATTACCGATCTGATCATCCGGCCGGGGTTGGTCAACCTCGATTTCGCCGATGTCAAGACCACCATGTCCAAGGCCGGCATGGCCATCATGGGTATCGGTGTGGCCAGTGGAGAGAACCGGGCCGTGGAAGCCGCGGAACGCGCCATTTCCCATCCGTTGCTCGAGGACATCAATATTTCCGGCGCAAAGGGTGTGCTCATGAACATCACCAGCAGCAGCGATATCACCATGGAAGAGATGACCGAGGCATCCGACCGTATATACAACGAAGTCGGCGATGATGCCGATATTATCTGGGGCGCGGTCATCGATGACGATATGGGCGATGAGATGCGGGTCACGGTCATTGCCACCGGCATCGGTGTCGAGAAGGATAAAAAGGAGCCGGCCCCGGCCCAGGCCCCGGTCTCCGATCCGACCTATGGCGGGAAGGTGCGCGATATCACGCCGGCGGATCTGGCAGCCGGCGATGATCTGGACGAGCCCACCTTCCGGCGGGTCCGCCGGCAGCAGCTGGCGGCCAACGAATCCTCCGGGTCGCTCTATAAAGGCTACAAGGGCATGGTCATCGACAGCAATGACCTGGATGTGCCGACATTCCTGAGACGCAAGGCGGATTAGGGATTTGGTGTCAAGCGGTCCTGCTGGGAAAGACAGGCAAGGTTGAATGCGTTTTTGTGGATCAATGGGTGCCATCCAAACGGTCAGGGCGATCCGGTTTCAGGATCAATTTTTTTTAAACGGAGTGTTTGATGGCACCCGGAACAGACAAACAGCGTAAAGAAAGGCTCGATGCAGAGGTCGGTACAACCCATAAATCGTGGCATGATCGCGTGCGTGTGGCGCTCATCTATCCCAATCACTATGCCGTGGGCATGGCCAGTCTGGGATTCCAAACGGTTTACCGGTTACTCAATGCAATGGATCATGTGGTTTGCGAGCGTGCGTTTCTCCCTGAAACGAATCACGCCGACCGGCCGTTGGTTTCCCTCGAATCGGGGCGCAGGTTGCGTGAGTTCGATGGTTTGGCTTTTTCGCTCTCATTCGAAAATGATTTTGCCAATGTACTGACCATCCTGCAAAAAGCGGAGCTCCCCCTGTCATCCGCCCATCGTGGCGCCTCCCTCCCCCTAATTTTGGCAGGGGGAGTCTCCGCTTCTCTCAATCCAGAACCCCTCGCGCCGTTCATAGACTGCTTTCTGATCGGCGAAGCCGAAGCCCTGCTATCAGATTTTTTCGAGTGTTTTCATCCGGGAATGGATCGTCGCGAGTTTTTGTTGAAGGCTGCCCGGGATCTGCCCGGCGTTTACGTGCCTTCCTTCTACGAGGACAGCCACCATCCGGATGGGACCCTGGCCGGTTTTACGCCACTGGCCGAGGTCCCTGAAAGAATAACGCGGGTCTATGCCGCCGATATCGGCCAGTTCGATACGACCAGCACGGTGGTGACGCCGCACACGACATTTGAAGACGCTTTCCTCATCGAAGTGAGCCGGGGATGCCCTCATGGCTGCCGTTTTTGCGCCGCCGGCTATGTGTACCGTCCCCCGCGATATCGTCCCTTGCCCCGGCTGCTTCATGCCCTGCAACAGGGGGCCGACCAGACTGGAAAGGTCGGCCTCCTGGGTGCGGCGGTATCCGACCTTCCCGATCTGAAAGCACTGTGTGATTTCGGAAGCCGACATGCATTGCAGCTCGCTTTCAGTTCGCTGCGGGCCGATGCCCTGGACGACGGGCTGATCGCGGCCATGAAGAGCGGTCGCCTTAAAACCGCCACCATCGCACCCGAGACAGGCTCGGAGCGCATGCGTCGGGTGATCAACAAAGGGATGAGCGAAGCGGTCATCCTCGATGCGGCCGAACGGCTGGTGGCCAACGGTATTCCCAACCTGAAGCTCTATTTCATGGTCGGTCTTCCCACAGAGACGGACGAGGATGTCGCGGCCATCGTCACTCTCGTCAAAAAGATAAAACATCGTTTCCTGGGATCGAGTCGCGCGCGCGGCCACATGGGCACCATCACCGTCAGTCTCAACTCCTTCATACCCAAACCGTTTACACCGTTTCAATGGACGGCCATGGATGATGTCGTCCACCTCAAACAGAAAATCAAACAGATCAAGATGGACCTAAAAAAGGTGGCCAACGTGCGTGTCCATGCCGACGTGCCGCGCTGGGCTTACATTCAGGCCCTGTTGTCACGCGGTGATCGGCGCGTGGCTCAATTGTTGCTGTCGGCTCATGAGAACGAGGGCAACTGGCCCCGGACCTTCAAATCTTCCTCCCTCAACCCGGATTTTTATGTTTACCGCGAACGTCCTCGGGATGAACGTCTGCCTTGGGACTTCATCGATCAAGGCTTGAACAAGCGCTTTCTCTGGAATGAGTATCAGCGCGCTTTGCAGGCCAAGGAAACCCCGCCCTGTCCCGCCGACCCTGAGAACTGTCAGATCTGTGGTGTCTGCAAGAAATTCTAGTCGAATGTGTTCCACCCTGAAGGACAGGCTTGACAAAAGCTGTTTGATAAAAAAATCGCATGGCAACTTAGAAGGCAGGCGTGGGCAGGGCCACATGAGCCATGCGGCTTAGTGTCGCTTGAATGCAAACGGCGGACAAGCGGCCCAGACTGTCTGAGCGCAGCGAGTTTCTGGGCCGCCCGCCGTGCATTTTAGCGACACTTGACCGCTAGGCGTGTGGCATCGGCCACCTGCCCTGCCCACGCCGGGTTTAATGAATAGTCTTCAGTTAGAGTTGCTGGGCCTCTGCGAAGTGGCCTGGCGATCACCGTACGTTCGAATCGATGACAATTCGTAAAAATCTTTGACAGTTCTCTCCCACCAAGTGTTGGGCCATCCTCCGGTCAGGTATATAATTTCAACAGTTTTAGATAGATGCCTGTCATGTGACAGATCCTGTCCCGGCATGTCTTTTGCGTCTTTAAAAACAAGTCAGATTTCGACAACCCATTCAGAAAGGAGGCAGAACCATGCAATTGACCAAATGGGACCCTTTCAAGGAGATGGAGGATGTGTTCGATCGCTATACCCGGGCGCTGGATTGGCCGCGCAGGTCCAGCCAGCAGATGATGGCCACCGGTGATTGGGCGCCTCGGGTGGATATTTCGGAAACGGAAAAGGAGTTCATGATCAAGGCGGAAATTCCGGAAGTGAAGAAAGAGGATGTCTCCGTGACAGTGGACAATGGCGTCTTGACCATTCGAGGGGAGAGAAAACAAGAAAAGGAAGAGAAAAACAAGAAGTTCCATCGCGTCGAAAGATATTTCGGTACCTTCATGCGCAGCTTCACCCTGCCGGACAATGTGGATGAGACCAAGATCGAGGCCACGTTCAAGGACGGTATGCTCAACCTGCATGTTCCCAAATCTGCGGAAGCCAAACCCAAAGCCATCGATGTGAAGATCAAATAGCCTTCCATCCACCCGCTGACGGACGGCTCAATGCAAAAGGCGGCCCAGGGGGCTGCCTTTTGCGTGAAGCCGTCATCCGATCCGTTTCCCTCCAAGATTCAATCACGATATCGGTTGACAGGCTCGTCGGGTTGAGATAGTTCGCATCCGAAGGAGTTGTGTGATGAAGTGGGACCGTGACAATTTGCCCGATTGCATTGTTTTTTTTCTGGCCAAGGCTTACCAGAAGGCCCATGGCCGTTTCAAGGAGCGCCTGAAGCCTCACGGGTTGACCAACATGCAACATCTTGTGATGGAAGCGCTCTGGTACCAGGAGGGGTTCACCGCTGCGGAGCTGGGCAAAAACCTCATTCTGGACAAGGCGACCATGTCGGGAGTGATCGATCGTCTGAACGAGGCGGGCTGGCTGGAAAGGCGGCCTGATCCTGAAGACGGCCGTGTCCAAAGGCTCTATCCATCGCTCAAGGCCAACGAGATGAAGGAAGAGTTGATCAGGTTGAGGCAGGCGGTCAACGACGATCTGCTGGCCGGCTTTTCCGCCGAGGAACGGGTGCTGTTCAAGCGTTTTTTAATGGATTTTGTTTGAGGCGTGTTTTTTTTGTGCTGATGGTTCGTATGCGAACTATGCTGGGGGCCTGCACAGCTTACGTTCGCGTCAGGGCATTTGGCAAAGTGGTTGCAGAAAACCCAAAACGGAAAGGCGTAGCGACATGTTACTCAATCCCAAGACCGAAAAGTATGAACATCTGGACGAACGTTCCAGGGAGATCATGTTAAAGACCATCGCGTTTTTCGAAGCCAAGGGCAAGGAGAGGTGCAAGGAGGACTTGCGCGGGCGTGTCTGGCATCAGGACTTTTTCGACTTTATCAAAGAGAATCGCATTTTCGCCGATCTGCTGACCCCGTCCCGGTACGCCGGAGCTCATAAGGACGCCCGCTGGGACACCACCCGGATTTGCGACTTCAACGAGATCCTTGGTTTCTATGGCTTGTCCTACTGGTATGCCTGGCAGGTGAGCATCCTGGGATTGGGTCCGATTTGGATGAGTGCCAACGAAAAGGTAAAACAAAAGACCGCTGATTTGCTCGCCCAAGGGGGCATTTTCGCCTTCGGCTTGTCCGAAAGGACGCACGGCGCTGATCTCTATTCGTCGGAAATGATGGTCACTCCGCTGGCCCAGGGGCGCTACGTGGCCGATGGCGGCAAATATTACATCGGTAATGCCAACAAAGCGGCCTATGTTTCTACATTCGCGAAAAATTCCGAAACCGGGGAATACGTATTTTTCGTGGCCGATCCCAAAGCACCGAACTACGATCTGGTCAAGAACACCGTCGATTGGAGCGGCTACGTGGCCGAATATGCCCTCAATGGCTATCCGCTGACGGACGATGAGATCCTGTCCACCGGCCAGGATGCCTGGGACGCGGCCCTGAACACGGTCAACGTCGGCAAGTTCAATCTGGGGTGGGCATCGTTAGGCATCGGTGAACACTGCTTTTACGAAGCCATCAACCATGCGGCCCATCGCAACTTGTACGGGCGCTTTGTCACCGACTTCCCCCACATCCGTCGACTGTTCACCGACGCCTTCTCCAAGCTGGTGGCCATGAAGCTTTTCGCAAGGCGGGCGGCGGACTACATGCGTTCGGCTTCGGCAGATGACCGCCGTTACCTGCTTTACAATCCCCTGGTCAAAATGAAGGTCACCTGCGAGGGCGAGGAGGTTATCAACCTGCTTTGGGACGTGATCGCGGCGCGTGGTTTTGAAAAGGACATGTATTTCGAAAACGCCACCCGCGACATCCGCACACTGCCCAAACTGGAGGGCACCGTGCATGTGAACATGGCCCTCGTCGTCAAGTTCATGGCCAATTATTTCTTCAGTCCGGGCGAATTTCCGAACATTCCCAGACGCACCGATCCGGTCGACGACACGTTTCTCTTCGACCAGGGACCGACGCGAGGTCTGGGCAAGATCAAATTCCACGACTACAAGATCGCTTACGACTCGGTCGATCTCCCCAACACGGCCATCTTCAAGGAGCAGGTCAACCTGCTGCGCGACTTGCTCATGTCCGCCCCGCCGAGCAAGGATCAGTCCAAGGACATCGACTTTCTTCTCTCCCTGGGAGAGCTTTTCACCTTAGTGGCATATGGCCAGTTGATTATCGAAGAGGCCAACCTGGAGGAAGTGGACAAAGACGTTCTCGATCAGATATTCGACTTCATGATTCGGGACTTCTCGAAGTTTGCCCTGCAGCTGTCCCAGAAACCTGGGGTTACGGACGTGCAGGCGGCCCATTGCTTGAAGATGATCAGAAATCCAGCCGGGGACCAGGCGCGCTACCGGCGGGTCTGGGATAACCACATCACCCCGCTGGTGGATGCATTCGAACAACATCCATAAGGCCGGCTTGGTCAAACGGGTTCTATTTTTCAGGTCACACATCAGATCCTTGGTCAGCTCCGACTAGGATCGAAAATGGGTATTCTTATGTCGCCCGGGCCTGCCAGAACGTCCCCCCTCGGACTTGCTCAGGGCGACGTGGGTTTGGGTTTGAAAACGACGGCGGGCCTGACCCGTTTGGCATAGGTGAACCCTGCTGCGGTTCGGGCCCGACCGTATTGTTTTTCGAGGCTGTCCAATGGCCCGGCGTCGATTGCCCGGACCGGGCAGGCATCCACACAGATGGGTTTTTTCCCTGCTTGGATGCGGTCCAGACAAAGGTTGCACTTCCCCATCTTGGCGCCCGGCTCAGGGCCAAATTGAGGCGCATGATAGGGGCAGGCCTTACGGCATTTTTCGTCGCAGGCCGAATTGCCCAAACAGCGGTCGCGATCGACGACGACGATGCCGTCTTCTTCTCTTTTGTGAATGGCATCGACCGGGCAGGCGGCTGCGCACATAGGATTGTCGCAGTGCCAGCAGGGTGAGGCCAGATAGCTGACGAAGACGTCGGGACACTTTCCCTTCTCGGTATAAGTAATGCGCATCCAGTTTTCCGGTCCGGCCGGAATGTCGTTCCAATCCTTGCAGGCTACGCGACACGCGCTGCAACCCGTGCAGCGTGTCTGGTCGAAATAGAATCCGAATTGATTCATGACCGTTTCCCCTTCATGACTTCGACGAGCGACGTATTGAGCACGGCAGCACCGCCACCCGAGTAGGCGTCGCGGGTCAGTGTGTTGGCGCATCCGCCGCGGTCGATGCCGTTTGCGTCCGGCGCGTACCAGGCCCCTTCGGTGACCGAGACGACACCGGGGATGATACGCTCGGTGACCCAGGCAATGATGGCAATGGTGCCCCGATCGTTGAAAACATGTACTTCGTCGCCATCTTCAATGCCTCTCGGCGTTGCATCCACCGGATTGATCCATACCCGATGGGGTTCGGTCTCGCGCAGCCACTCGACTTTGTACATCTCCGAGTGAACCCGGTTGCGGGGGTGGGGGGTGATCAGCTGCAGGGGATATTTTCGGGAGAGCGGGTCGTTACGATCTTCAGATGTTGGCAGATATTTGGGGATTGGCGGACACAAGCCGTCGACAATGTCTGCCACGCGCTGGGAGTAGATCTCGATTTTTCCGGAAGGCGTATCGAACGGATGGTTTTCGGGGTCCTCGATCTGTTTGCGAAAAGCCACCACCGGGGTTTCCAGCTCGATGCGATGGATGCCTTCCTGCCTGAATCGATCAAAGTCTCGAATGTGATGCTTCAGGTCAGTGCTCCGTTCATAAAGGCGCCGCAGCCACGCCTCTTCGGAATGTGTTTCGAAATCCTTAATGTCGAGTTTTGCAGCCAATTCAGTGGCAATTTCAAGATCGTCCTTACATTCGCCCAGGGGTTCGAGCGCCCGGTTGCTGAACATGAAATAAGGCCCAGACGGCCAGGGGCGCATCAGGTCACTGCGTTCGGCCGTGCTGGTGACCGGCAGAAGAATATCGGCATAGCGTGCCTGGGGTGTCATGAAGAGCTCCTGGGTCGCGAAAAACTCAAGGCTCTGGAGTGCTTTGGCCGCTTTGTTGCTGTTGCCGGTCTGGTTGAGGTAGTTGTTGCACATGGACCAGGCCATTCGGATGTCCGACGGATAGCCGCCCTTTTTGCCCTTCAAAATGGCATCGAAAAGGGTGTTGATGTGGATCCGCTTGATCACACGTTCGCGGATGTCCAGGGTCCCTTTGACTTTGGGGCCCTCCAGCTCGAAAGGATTTTTCCCTGCCGGGATGCCTGGGCTGCGGAACATGTGGGCGACGGGAATGCCCATCAAGCCCCCGCCGGCGCTGCCGCCCGGACGGCCCACGTTGCCGGTCATGGCGCACAAGGTGGCTGCGCAGCGGTTGTACTGCTCGCCCATGGCGCTACGGGCCGGTCCCTGGCAATCCATGAGGGCCGCCGGCCGGGTCGTGGCGTACTCCCTTGCGAGACTGGCGATGATGTCGGCCGGCACACCGGAGATGCCGGCCGCCCACTCCGGCGTTTTCTCAACGCCGTCTTCCTCGCCGAGCAGATAGGATTTGAATCGATCGAAACCCACGGTATAGCGATCCAGGAAGGCCTGGTCCTGGAGCTTTTCGCGAATCATCACGTTGGCCATGGCCGCCATCACGGCGGTATCGGTGCCCGGCCGGATGGGAACCCACTGGTCGGCCACGGTGGCGGCCGTATCGTGATAACGGGGGTCGATGGCAATGACGCGTGCGCCGTTCTCCTTGGCGTGGATGAGATGGTACATGGTGTTGGTTCCCGATATCATGCGTGCCGGGTCCCAGCCCCACAGCAGTATCAGCCTCGAGTTGAGCATGTCTTCGCGGCTATGCCCCACCATGACCGAGCCGTATTGGGTCAGGGAGGCCCATACGGCCCCCTCGGATGAGATATTGCCGTAATGGGTCACATAGCCGCCGAACATGTTGAGAAGTCTCTGGGCCGCCGCACCGCCGCGATGCAGGCTGGCCAGGTAACCGCCACCGGTCATCAGAAGAATAGCACCGTTGCCGTAGATTTTTTTGACCCGTTTGAGCTGATTGGCCAGGGTGTCCAGGGCTTCATCCCAGGAGATGCGCTCGAATTGACCGTCACCGCGCCGGCCGACCCGCTTCTGTGGATACATGAGCCGTTCGGGATGGTGAATATACTGGCGATAGGCCCGGCAGCGTAGGCAGGTCCTCAGTTGATCGGGCTCTTCTGCATCGTCTCCTTCGATCCGCACGATGACATTGTCTTTGACGTGCAGCCTGAGCGGGCAGCGACCGCCGCAGTCAAACGCCGAGGTCGCCCTGACGATGCGGACGTTTTTATCGGAAGCGCTTGATTGTGGCATGGGACCTCCATTTTTTCCGTTGTTTGGCTGTGGGCCTTACTGTCTTCCCGGGGCGTGTCTTCTACAACCGGGCCTCGATCAGGTGAGGACCCGGCGACTGCAATGCACGGGCGAACATTTTAATGAAAGAATCGGTATCTTCGGCGCGTGTGGCGCTGACGCCCATTCCCTGGGCCAATTTGACCCAATCCAGATCCGGCCGGCTCAAGTCCATCGTGCTCAGGGTGGCCTTACCAGGGGCCTTGAATCCCAGACGGCTCAGCTCTGCCTGGAGAATTTGATATTTGCGGTTGGAGAAGATCACGGTGGTGATGTCCAACCCTTCCCGGGCCTGGGTCCAGAGGGCCTGCAGGGTGTACATGGCCCCGCCGTCGCCCTGGAGACAGATGACCTTGCGGTCCGGACAGGCCAATGCCGCGCCGGTAGCCAGGGGCACCCCCTGACCGATCGAGCCGCCGGTGAGGCATAGCCAGTCATGACGCGGTGCGCCGGCACTAAACAGGTAGGCATGGCCGCCGGAAGTACCCGCTTCATCTGAGACGATGGCGTTTTCCGGCAGAAGGGCGGCTATTGCGGCGCCGGCCGATTCGATGGTCAGGGGGCCGCTCGGCAAATCCGGGCGCTCTACCTGCTGCAAAGCCGGTTCTATCCTGCCGGCACCGATGGACCTGGCCAGGGCTTCCAGGGCGGCAGTGGCGTCCTGGAACGGTTCGGCCAGCTTGTGCACGTCACACTCATCGGGCAAGACCCGCGTGGATTGATCCGGATAACCAAAAAATGCAGTAGGGGCTTTGGTCCCCGCAAGGATGACCTGGGGATAACCGGAGAGCCGCTTTCTGGCCCGTTCCGGAAAGTAGGGCAACCGTTTGACCACCGGCAATCCTGCGCCTCGCTCAAAACGGGCATCGAAGGTTTGGGACATGACCACGGCCCCGGTTTTTTGGGCGATGCGCGCCGCGGCTTTCAATCCGGGTTCCAGCAGGGCCTTGCCGCCGATGATCAGCGCGGTGGGTTTGCCGTTGAGCAGCAGCTGAAGCGCTTTATCTACGGCATGCTCGGAGACTTTGGCAGCTTCGGGAAGAACGATTCTCTCCTCGTACGGCGACGATTCCCCCCAGGCGCAGTCGGCGGGGATGACCAGCGTGGCCACTTGTCCGGGCGGGGACATGGCGGCTTGGAGGGCGGCGATGCCTTGCGAGGGCAGACGCCTGGCATCCGTGGCTTCGCGTACCCATCCGGACACGGGCTTGGCCATGGTCGCGATGTCCGAGGCCAGCGGTGGGTCGTTTTTGCGGTGCGGCCAGGGATGGTCGCCCACGAGATTGACGATCGGTGATTGCGCTCGGCGCGCATTGTGGAAGTTGGCCATGGCGTTGGATAGTCCGGGGCCCAAATGAAGCAGTGTGGCGGCAGGCCGCCCGGTCATGCGGGCGAAGCCATCGGCGGCGCCCGAACCGACTCCTTCGAAAAGAGCGAGCACCGTCCGGATGCGCGGTTCCTGTTCCAAGGCCGCCACCAGATGAATTTCGGTCGTTCCCGGATTGGTGAAACAAAGCGTCATGCCGGCATCGGCCAGTGCGCGCATCAAACATTCAGCCCCGTTCATA
This sequence comes from Desulfatitalea tepidiphila, assembly GCF_001293685.1. Classification (NCBI taxonomy): domain Bacteria; kingdom Pseudomonadati; phylum Thermodesulfobacteriota; class Desulfobacteria; order Desulfobacterales; family Desulfosarcinaceae; genus Desulfatitalea; species Desulfatitalea tepidiphila. Next base: position 860,192 of record NZ_BCAG01000001.1, read on the forward strand.
GAGCTCCTTTCTCCTTGGATGATCTCTTGTTTTCGCTCAATTTTCTCTCTACCACGCAGTAGAGGCCCTCGCCCGCCCTGGCCGCCTGGTTGCACAGGTTATCCGAAAGGCAGGTCGATTTGCGCCTGTCTCCGGCTTGCCAGCGTTTGATCAAGTGCGGTTCGCGGATAAAGGGCCTCGCCATGGAGAAGTAATCCGCTACTCCCTCGGCCAGGAGCTTTTCGGCCAGGTACAAAGAGCGAATGCCGCCCACCAGCATAATCGGGACCGAGAGCGCTTCTTTGAAACGGCTGGCGGCCTGTCTGAAATAGCCCTCTTTTTCTTCGGCGGTGATGTTTTGACGGATCGGGCTGAGTGCACCGGAGACAAGCGTACCGCCGCTCACTTCGATGGCATCGACGCCCCCGTCCTGGAGCATGCGGCCGACTTGGAGCGCCTCATCGATTTCCAGGCCGCCGTCGACAAAGTCGGCGCAGTTGACCTTGGCCAGCACGGGATAGTTCCGGCCCACGGCCTGGCGCACGGCGGACAACACCGCGAGCATCAGGCGCGCCCGATGTTGAAGCGATCCGCCATATCGATCATTCCTCTGGTTGAAAGCGGGGGAGAGCGATTGGGAGAGCAGATAGCCATGGGCGGCATGGAGTTGAATGCCGTCAAATCCTGCTTGTTGCGCGCGGGTTGCGGCCCGTGCGAACTGGGCGGGGAGCTCGTCCAGGTCTGAGGCGCTGGCCTCCCGATACCATTTTGCGCCCTTTGAATCCAGGATCGACAAGGCCAGGGGGGGCTTGCCGGTCAGTTTCTGGTTCGTAAAACAGCCCGCATGGGCCAGTTGTGCCACGATCGCACCATTCCGATCATGCACGGCCGTCGTCAATCGGCGAAGGGGCTCGACCAGTTCGTCCTTGTACAGACCCAGCTGCCAGGGCGTGGCTTGACCCTCCTGGGTGACGTAGGCGTGACTGCTGATGATAAGCCCCACCTGGCCGTCGGCCAGTTGGGCATACAACCTGGTTAACTGGGGGGTGCAGGTGCCGTCTGCCTCGGCCATGCCTTCCCATGTGGCCGAGCGCACGAAACGGTTTTTCAGCGGAAGATGGTGAATCGTGGTCGGTTCGAAGAGTTTTGGCATCGTGTCCCCCCTTGAGCTGTATCATGGATGTGATCCGGGTTCATGGCTTTCGATGAGGGAAAGCCGGTCACTGCCATGCTGCCATGTCTGAGACTGACTAAAGATACTATGTCCCATCCATTTTCGCAATGACGAGAACACTTTTGTTCGTTGAAACCGATAGATGTATGACAATATCGAAAAATTGACTCATTCCCAAGCGCTCTTTATCGCTACGGTTGCGTTGACAAATAGAGAGGTCAGGTCTAATAGAATAGCCCTGCATCGCATCGTCTATTTCAAGAGGAGAGCTTATGACCGAGTTGGTGAAAGTGAATATTGACAACCATGTGGCGGATGTACGGCTCAATCGTCCCGATAAATACAATGCGCTGAGTCCGGAGATGTTTGCAGCGATCATCGAAACGGGAAAGGCCCTGGCAAACGATCGGTCGGTCCGGGCGGTGGTGATATCAGGAGAGGGACGGGGGTTTTGCGCCGGACTCGATTTTCAGAGCTTTGCCGAAATGGGCGGCGGGCGCAAAAAAGGCAGTGATCTTTTTGAACGCACACCCGGCCAGAAGGCCAACAATGCCCAGATGCCCGGTATGGTCTGGAAGCAGGTGCCGGTGCCGGTGATTGCGGCGATCCACGGCGTGGCGTTCGGTGGCGGGCTTCAGATCGCTTTGGGGGCCGACATTCGATTGGCTGCGCCCGATGCGCGATTTTCCGTCATGGAGATCAAGTGGGGGTTGGTCCCGGACATGTCCCTGACGCAGACCCTCCGCGATCTGGTGCGCATCGATGTGGCCAAGGAGTTGACCTTCTCCGGACGTATCGTGGAGGCCGCCGAGGCTGAAAAGCTTGGTCTGGTCACCGGCGTATGCGATCAACCCCTGGAAGAGGCCCTTCGCATGGCGGCCGAATTGGCGGCTAAATCCCCCCATGCCGTATCAGCGGCGAAACATTTGTTGGAGCGTGCATGGCATAGCGATGACGAGGCGGGCCTGTGGCTGGAAGAGTCCCTACAGCGTTCCCTGATAGGAACGCCCAATCAAATCGAGGCGGTGACAGCCAACTTCGAAAAGCGGCCACCCAAGTTCGCGGACAGGGATTGACGTACGCAGCTGGGTGCAAGATATAATGAATTCAGGTCGGTGGATCCGCAATGAGTCGTTTCCCGGACGGTGCGGTGCGGACTATCCCCCGACGGCTTTCATCCCATCGGGTGCCATGGCCATGTTCAACACCTGGTAGTAGGTGCGGATGCGGTCGACATACTGGACCGCTTCGGTGCCGCGGGCATATCCATGGGGAAGCGTCTGGTAGTATATTTTTTGTTGCAGCAGCGGTAAAACTTCCCTGAGGCTTCGCCAGGTGTTGTCTGGTTTGCCCATCCTGCGGGCAAGCAGTCGTGCATCCTGCAGGTGACCAAATCCGAGATTGTAGGCCGCCAGGGCTATCAAGGTGCGATCGGGTTCGGCCACGTCGGTTCCCACCAAGCGGTGCAGGCGCGCCATATAACGCGTGCCGGCATAGATGGAATCCTCCACCGCCATTCGATTCTTGAGGCCCAGGGTTTTGGCGGTTTCAAGTGTCAGCATCATCATGCCGCGTACGCCGGTAAAACTTTTGGCGCGCGGGTTCCAGTGTGACTCCTGATACGACTGAGCGGCAATCAGTTGCCAGTCCAATCCATAATGGTCGGCCGCCCCTTCGAAGTAGTTCTTGTATTTCGGCAGCAGATTGAAAATGCGACGCCGATAACGCGCGATATCGACGTAGTCAAAATCTTCCAGATGACTGTAATAGTGGCTGACGAGGCCCTTGATCGTCTCCTGGGTGCCCGCTTGAGCGAACCATTGGGCCACGGCGCGATGAAGATGCCGGCTCTGGGGGTGCATGGCCCAGCGCAGTTGTTGCGGCTCTCCCAGGTTCATGTGGACCACCAATTCCGGATAGTAGCGTTGGTTCAGGGTCAATACATTGGATTCCACGATGGTTAATGGAACAGATTCATTCCAGACCATGTGAAGCATCTCTTCACTGGTTCGATCGGCAAGGGTACGCCATCGAATATCGTCGTATCGGTCCTTGAGCACCTTGAGCTGTTCCAAACCCGCGCTGTTGCGGGTCACCCAAAGCTGGAACTGATTCAGGTCCTCGGGTCGGAGGATGGCGGGACCGCCGCGTCGTCCCACGACTTGCTCGTGCACCTCGAGATATCCTGGGCCGAGGTTGACCATGCGGTTGGTGGGGGCGCCGAAGGGGAAGCCGGGCGCCGCGATGTCGGCTTCGCCACGAAGCAGACGCTCGACCATGTCTGCTTCCTCTTCGACAATGACGGTCCGTAATTTTACACCCAGGTGGTGGGCAAAAGCCCGGGCCAATTCAAATTCGAAACCGGCGTAGCCGTGGGCCGCCTCAAAGTAGCAGGCGGAATTGTTACGGGTCAGCAACACCAGTTCCCCTCGGTCCTCGACCGCTTCGAGGTCATTGAGCATCAGGGTTCGATCACAGGATGTAAAGGTGATGGACCCGACCAGTGCGGCGAGGCATACCGCGGTATGTTTTAATTTTTTAAGCATCTGAAAAAATATATAATATGAGCTCCATGGCCACCCATTCCAAATTACCGACCGAAAAAGGGAACCTAACCTCTGGTCTATGATCTGACAAGCAAAAAGAACGCCAATGACGGCCGCTGACCCACTGGTCGGTCTATCTGCTTGGATTTGTCCGATTAACCAGGCAAACGGCGCAGACCCTTTTTTAGAAGCGTGCAAAAAAGGGTAACTGCCCAGAGCAGGCCACAGGCAATTTTTGTCACACATGGACCATAATCGGCGGAAAAAGAAGAGGTGGAATGAGCTCAACCGGAATTCGATTTAGGCACAGGAATTGGCGAAGGTGTAAATAATTTTAAGATATCAATCAGATGTAGCGATTTTGACGGATTTTTGGCCCGGTCGCTAATGTAAAGGGGCCGTTGTATCCTCCTTTTGATCCAGATCACGCCATTTATCCAGAAGACGAATGGCGTTCTCGATATCCTGCTTCGCCTTGGGATGATGCGGGTTCAGCTCTAATGTCTGCTCCCATGCCCCAATGGCTTTTTCGAGTTCCTCGTTCAGGAAAAGGCGGACCCCTTTGCGATAGAGGGATTCCGAGCGGGCGTTGAGTTGGGCGCGAGCCTGGGCCAGCAGTTGGGCGGTGTCCTGATATCCCTGATCGAGGGCGTTTAATGTCGTTATGGCTTCGGCCTCTTTTCCCTCTTCGAGCAGCATTTTCCCCCAGGCATAGTGAGATGCGTTGAAAATGGCTTTTGCCTTTTTATTAAACGGATCCTGGGTGAGGATCTCTTCGCAGATGATGATCGCTTCGGCATAGGATTTTTCATCGAGGAAATGTTGCGCCTGGGCCAGCTCCGCAACGGTCGCCTCTGCCGAAAGGTGTTTTCTGATCCTGTCGATGGCTTTCGCTCTGCCGGGATATTGAGGACTGACCTTCTTCAGTTGGGCCATGGCCGGTACATATTTCCGCTGCTCCAGCAGTGCCATGCCACGTTGAAAGAACACTGCGTCCCTGAGGTCATTGGCGGCAGGGTGGTGGGGCTGCCGTTGGTCAATTTCAGATGCGATTTTAAGGACTTCTCGGTAGCGGCGATTCTCCAGGGCCGATTTTGCGCGCTGCACCAGGGCTTCCAGGTCATTGCGGGGCGAGGTGACCTTCGGAGACAGCTCGGGCAGCATCAGATCGGTCCCGATCAGAAGCGGTTTCTGGGGATCCAAGTCGTTGAAATAGGCGATGATCGAGGCTTTGGCGGCGTCGTTATACACATCGGTTGCAATTTTGGAGTACGAATCGCCCCGAACCACATTGTAAACGGGGGTTTCGCTGTTCGGCAGCCTGGTTTTGAGATACTTCAAGGCCCCTTTGTGATTGGGCATGATGCGCAGGGCGATCAAAAAATGGCTGCGCGCACTGTTCAACCGGCCGTTGTGATAGTCATCGACACCTCTCTTATAGTGTTCATTCGCCGACTTGAGGATGCGCTCCTCAAGGATCTTGATCTGGTCTGGTATCGTTTTGTCGTCGGGATTCAATCGTGCCGCCACGCGCCACGCGAAGAGCGCCTGTTGGGGTTCCTGTTCGTTTTCATGCTGCACGGCCTTTTTTCGATACACCTCGTGAAGTGGGTCTGGGAAAAGGGTCGAAACCATTTGTTTGAAAGAACCGCAGCCGTTCAAAGCGATGACGCAGCAGGTAAACAAAAGAAGCTGTCGGATGGCGTTCATCGCAGGTCCATCGAATTGAAGGTTGTCAGAAGCTCCCGGAATTTCAGGGGGTCTTTGTCTTTCTGGATGATGGATCTTCGAATTTTATAGTTATCGACGAAGAACGGGTTGCCGCCCTCCCTGCGTGTGAATGCGGCTTTGTATCCATGCTTTTTCAGCAGGGCAACGACCAGATCATCGGTCAGTCCGGCGGGATAGGCAAAGTAGTGGCAGGGCCGTTTCAGATGGGTGTGGATGATCCTGCGGGGCTCACCGATTTCCAATTCCAGCGCCTTGATATGCGCTTCGGGGTCGTTTTGGGATTGGAGGCGCGTTAAAATCTTTGCGGAGAGACCACTCGTGCCGATATCAAACCCGGCGGCCGCCAGTTTATCGATTTCCTGCCACGTGAGGTGGCCCGGCTGATCCATGCGGTCGGTGCGCACGAAGAGGGCGGCCTGAAAGCCATGGCGCAGCAGGATGGGATAGGCGATGTCATAGACCCAACGCTCGGTGCTGTCGAAGGAGATGATCACGGTTCGGGGAGGCAGTTGCTCTTCGAAATTAAGGAATGCGACGAACAGATCCAGCGATACCGTTCGATATCCTTGTTCACGAAGAAATTGCAGTTGGGTGTCGAAGTCGGCGGCGGATACCCTCTTTTTATCGTCAGGATCGGCGGTGAGTTTTGAATAATAAAGGATCGGTACCGTCTGGAATCCCCTCTTGTCGAGGCCGCCGTAGGCGATCGGCCTGAGGGGAATGACCAGGCGTTGTCCCGGGGTAACGCTCGAGATGCCGTTATAATCGGCAATCTGCCAGGCCTTATGGATACTGCCAAGGTACTGACCGGCCAGGCTCGCCAGGGACTCCTCGGATTTTACGGTCACGATGACGAAATCTCTGTCATTGATGACATCCGAATCCTTCGGCGCCGCAGACACCAAAATCGGCCCGGTCGCCTGGACGATGGACCAGACGATCAGCCAGATGATCATTTTGGGTCTCAGTTTTTTAAGCATGAATTCGACTTTTGATTCGAAGGGCCCTGAAAATGTCCACGGGTTCCGATTTGCCTTTGATGGCCTTTTGCCCCAAATGTTCGGCCTCGAGGGATGCGCTCAGGCGCTCGCAAACCTGCCGGCTGACGATGACTTCACCGGCGCCGGCGAATGCGTTGAGCCGGGAAGCCAGATTGACGCTGTCGCCGATGACGGTGTACTCCATCTTCGATTGGGAACCGACGTTGCCGGCCACCACCTCGCCCGTATGGATGCTGATGCCCACCGAGGCCAGCAGCTTGTTGCCGTGCAGGCTCTCCTTGAGCAACTCCTCCTGCAGGTATAGGGCGGCACGCACCGCGCGCTCCACATGATCCTGTCGGAAGACCGGAACGCCAAAAACCCCTAGCACCGCGTCACCGATGAACTTGTCGATATAGCCGCCATATTTGATGATCACCCGGGTCGCCATCTCGAGATAGGCATTCAACGCCTCGACCACCTGTTCGGGGGCCTTGCTTTCGGCATAAGAGGTGAAGCCCCGCACATCGCCGAACAGAATCGTCGCCTCATTTCGGGTTCCCTTTAACCATTCGGTTTCCGGATTGGCAAGGATCATGTCCAGCACTTCGTTGCCCACGTATTTTCCAAAGGATTTCTGGGTCATGGCATTTTTCCACAGCTCCTGACCCATCTTGTTGAAAGAGGCGCCCAACGTCCCCAGTTCGTCATTGCGTTTGACCGGTACGCGGAACTGATAGTTGCCCTTGGCGATCTCCTGGGTGGCTTTGAGCAGATCCGAGATCGGTCTTGAAAAACGAAAGCCGTAGAGCAGCGCAACGAGCAGCCCGACGCCCAGAATGCCCAGGGTGATCAAGACCACCGAGATGCGCTCTTGTCGTACCAGATCTTCTATGAAATTCAATGAGATGCCTACGTGAACCTGCCCCAGGAGTTTGTCTTTGAAGCTGATGTTGCGGTAAAGGTCGAGGAGCCGTTCTCCGTCCGGCCGATCGTAGCTGTAGTAGGTGACGTCGCTTTTTTCGGTGGTGACCGGGTTTTCGGCGAATTGCTTGAAGGGGACCCCGATCAGGTTGATATCCGTGTGGGCTTTGATCAGGTTGTTGGTACCGACGATTAGTGCATACCGCAACCCCTCGACACGCGCCGCTTCCTTGATCAGGGTGTTGAGTCTCAAAATATCATCTTCGAGCAGCGGGATGGGGGCATTGTTGGCAAAATAGTTGAGGCTGACCATGCCCAGACGCACGGTCTGTTCGTAGAGCCGCTCTTTTTGTTGGCCCAGGACCACCATGCTGAGGGTAAAGATGGTCAACACGATGATGAACGTCGTGGCCACGGCCATCTGAAGCCACATGGGGATGCGCGGACGGGGCAGTCGTTCGAAATAGCTGCCGTACTTATAGGCCAGCAATTCCCGGATGTCATCGGACAGGGAGGTGACTTCGATCTGGTATTCGCTGTTGATCGTTCGGATAATTGCCGATTCTTCCGCGAAACCCAGTTCCACGATGACTTGGCCAAGCCTGACTGCGCGGCCCTTTTGGATCAGGATCTCGCGTTGGCTGTCCAGGGCGCTTTTAAGCTGGAACTCGGTAATGATGCCGTTGCGTTTGAGGACCTCACCAATAAACAGGTCGTCGCGTGTCACATGACCCCGGCGCAGGCGTCCGCGCACCTGGCCGAGGAAGGTGGCTATGGGCCTTAGAAACGGCAGCATCTATTTGTTCCTACCTCCATCAAACAGTAACGCAACGAGCGGGATCGATCGACTTTCAATGAGTCCCCGGTCGACCTCCGGTCCTAATATGCTGAAGAACCAGCATATTTTTGCGAAACGGGTGCCGTGGGCGGCCGTTGACCATGAGAGACACTATAGAGACATAACACCCTGTTGTCAAAGGGATTGGGTGCGGTCCTTGGACAGGTCCGCTTCGGATCGATTTCGGACGCTCAGTCGTTGCCGTACCCTTTTACAATCCCGATCCATGATTATAGTCGTGGTTAATCTTTTACATCCAGCCAAAGGAGGATGACATGAGCAACAGACCTGACATCGATAAAAATGAACTTTGTGAGAAAATCCGTGAGATATACCCCGATATCGGTACATGCGGCATCGATATCGACGTCAACTACAGCGATGAGCAGCAACGGTGGGTGGTCGACCTGAAAAAGGATGCCCATGAGCTGAAAACCTATCTTGAAGATGGCGACGCGGAGCTCTGTTTGACCGGTAAACAGTGTGTTGGCCTGGGGATAGAGATCGCACAGCTCGTCGGCAATATTGAAAGAATGCCCGGATAAATGGCCGAACCAGGCGAAAGGTGGCCTCTTATCCCGCCCAACGCTGTTCGGGGAAGGTGTCGTAAACGCCCTTTGAACGATGCCTTTCCCGAGCGCTGAGCGGGTTGTGTTGTTTTTTTGCTTGAGGCTTTAATGACTGGTTCATACTTATGTTTAGTGGTATTGTAACCTATTTTAACTGCTTATGAGGGGCAACCATGCCTTCGATCGTCGCCTCCCGGGAATTTCGTGAAGAACAAGACAGCATGGGCGTCGTGCGTGTTCCAGCAGAGGCGTACTATGGCTCTCAAACCCAACGGGCGGCAGAGAATTTCGCAGGCAGCGGGATCAAACCTCCCACGGCTTTTTTACACGCCCTGGCCCTGGTAAAACGCTGCGCGGCGCAGACAAATGCCGTATTGGGAATTTTGGAGACCCGCCTGGCCGATGCCATTGTCGCATCGGCCGACGAGGTTCTTACCGGTGCCTTCGACGATCAATTCGTGGTGGACCTGTTTCAAACCGGATCGGGCACTTCCACCAACATGAACATGAACGAGGTGCTGGCGTCACGGGCCAACGAAATATTGACCGGGCAACGGGGCGGAAGGTCGCCGGTCCACCCCAACGACCATGTCAACATGGGACAGTCGAGCAACGATGCGATACCGACGGCGTTGCATGTCGCGGCGGCCCGGCATATCGACCAGGCCCTGCGGCCGGCCCTCGACCATCTGAGGGCGTCGCTGGCCCAAAAGTCGATCGCCTTCAATCATGTGCGCAAAATCGGAAGAACCCACCTGCAGGACGCCGTTCCCATGACGCTCGGCCAGGCCTTCTCGGGTTTCGTTCGCCAAATCGATCTGGCCATCGAGCGTATGGACGCGGTCATGCCCAGGTTGTGCGAATTGGCGTTGGGAGGTACGGCCGTGGGCAGTGGTCTCAATGCCCATCCCCAGTTTGCGGGTGCGACCATCGAGCGCCTATCCAACCTGACCAAGATCCGGTTCACCGAGGCGGCTAACCATTTCGAGGCCCAGGGTGCGCGCGATGCGGTCGTTGAAACCAGCGGCGCACTCAAGACCGTGGCGGTCGGTCTGGTGAAAATCGCCAATGACATCCGTTGGCTGGGGTCGGGCCCCCGTTGCGGTATCGGTGAGCTCAGGCTGCCCGCCTTGCAGCCCGGTTCGTCTATCATGCCGGGCAAGGTCAACCCCGTGATCCCGGAAGCGGTGATCCAGATGGCCTACCAGGTGATGGGCAACGATACGACGATTACCCTCGCCGGTCAGTCCGGAAATTTCGAGTTGAATGTGACCCTGCCGCTGCTGGCCCACAACCTGCTGCAGTCTCTGGACATGGTAGCGGTCGCCGCTCGTCTGCTGGCCGACAAGTGTGTTCAAAAGTTGGAAGCGGACGAAAAAAGATGCGAACAGTTCATCGAACAAAGCCTCGCGCTGGTGACCGGGCTTGTTCCCGACATCGGGTACGACCGGGCCGCCGAATTGGCCAAGCGCGCCTACGATACCGGAAAAACCATTCGTCAGGTGGTCACCGAGGCAAGGGTGCTGCCTGAAAAAAGAATTGATGAGCTACTGGGCTGAGGTGCGATTCGCATGGCCCGGAGACACGAAGTCATGGTAGACGCAGATAATATTCCTTAACGATGAAGGAGGTAAACATGGCCGAAAAGCGCTATCAGATCAAATCCGCCTGCCCCCAATGCGGGTGCAGCTTTGCCACCAACCTATCCGCAGAGGAGCTCAAGCGGCGTTATGGCGATGTGCCCAATATCGAGATGGAGTGCGGTGAATGCATGGTCCATTACACCACCACCATGGCAGAGGCATGCCCGGAGTGGGACAAGGAGTGTAAACTGAAAGCCAAATAGTGCCTATTTACAAATAATTTTAGTTGGATACACGAGAACGAGGGAAAGGAACCTGCCAAGATGATGTACGATTTCAACGCCGATGACATTTTTGAAATTGCTGAACAACTGGAGCGAAACGGTGCCCAATTCTACCGCACCGCAGCCGGATCCACCCAGGATTCGGATGCGCGCGAGCTGTTGCTCAAACTGGCTGCCATGGAAGATGATCACGAGAAGACTTTTGCCCAAATGAGATCCGAGCTCAAGGCCTCTGAGAAGAAGGCGACCGTTTTCGATCCGGAAGGCGATGCGGTGGCCTATCTCAGGGCATTGGCAGACACGCGTGTTTTTTTCGAAAAACCGATCGACACCTCTTCCCTGGAGGCAATTTTGAAAGATGCCATCACGGCCGAAAAGGATTCCATTGTTTTTTACCTGGGGATGCGCGAAGCGGTGCCGGCGGATCTGGGGCGCGATCGGCTGGACGACGTGATTCAGGAAGAGATGGGGCACATCCGCTTGTTGAGCAAATCCCTGGTGGCCTCGAAAAAATAGCTTTCCCCCCACACGCTGCGATCTGTCGTGTTTTGGATGGGGCTTCGGCGCGGGGCTGCGATAGAAGGATGCAGCCCCGTCCGCCGGCCATTTCCTGATGCGGTGGACCGCTTGCCGGATCGGTCATCCACACCACCACCGATCACATGGATCGTCGCCCGGCTACTCCGCCAGCCGGCCGTTTTCTGCGAGATCTTCGAGTGCGGTTCGATCATTGATAGCGATCTCCGCTCCCTGCACCGTGATGATCCCCTGCGCGGACATCTTGCCCAGTATGCGCGAGAGCGTTTCCGGAATGGTCCCCAACAGGCTGGCCAATTGCCCTTTGGAAATCGGCAGGCGGATGTCATTTGCCGACGCCAGCTCTTCGGAGAGGTAAAGCAGATAGGAGGCCAATCGACCCGGCACCTCCTTCAGGGATAAATTCTCCACCTGAACCGTAAACTGGCGCAGCCGCATGCTGAGCATAGCCAGCATGTTGAGCGCCAGGGAAGGATGGGCGGTGATTAGATCGATGAACACCTGGCGGGGGAAAAAGAGCAACCGGCTTTTTTCCACGGCTTGGGCGTTGGCTGGAAAATGTTGCCCCGAGAAGACCGGTACTTCCCCGAATGGCTGGCCCGGACCGTATATGTGCAGGATCTGTTCTTTGCCTTCCGGGGATACCTTGAAGATCTTAATTTTTCCGGTGGAAACGATATAAAAGCCGTTCCCCTCGTCCCCTTCCCAGAAGATCGGGGCATTGCGATCAAAGGACATTTCCCGGCTGATCTCCTCGAGCCGGTCCAGCTGTTCGTTATCCAGGCCGCCGAACAAGGGGCTCAGGTTGAGAATATCACGTTTTCGGAACCCTTCGGTGTCTGATGCCATGTGAACTCTGTCCCTTCCGGCTTTCCCGGAAGTGTTGCATGAATCGTTTCAAAACCAGGGGGAGCGATCGATACAGAAGCTTCTGTAAAGGAGCCTTTGTCCGGAACCGGTGCAACCAGCTGCCCGCCGAAATTGAGGGCACTTTGATCGATAACTTGATTTAAGTCAAGGTGTCTCGGCGGCCCATGGGTTACACCTCGCCCCAGGTGAAGGGAAAAACGCATCATTCAACCCGGGCTTGACTTAGGTCAATGCCATCCCCGAACGGATGAGGTTAGGGTAGGGGAAAATCGAGGCCGAAGATTCGGTTCAACATGTCGAGGCGTAAAAAAAGAAAAGGAGGCACACCATGTTTTGTTTTCAATGTGAACAGACAGCCAAAGGCGAAGGATGCACCAAAATCGGCGTATGCGGCAAGCAACCCGATACGGCTGCCCTTCAGGATCTTTTGATATACGCGGTCAAGGGGCTTTCCAAAGTGGCGGTGGCTGCGGGCAAGGCCGGCATCAGCGACCCGCAGGTGCACAAGTTCACCTGCGAGGCGATTTTTTCCACGTTGACCAACGTGGATTTCGATCCGGATCGTTTCGTGGCCATGATTCGCGAGTGTGTGCGGCTGCGCGACGACCTAAAGGCCACGGTCGAGGCGGCCGGTACGCAAGTCGGATCGGATGGACCGGTGGGGTTTGTGCCCGGAGCCGACCGGGCGGCCATGGTATCCCAGGGGGAAAAGGTGGGGATCCCTTCGGTCGAGGAGCTCGATCCGGATATTCGCAGCCTGCGGGAGTTGCTGGTCTACGGCATCAAGGGGCTGGCGGCCTACACGGACCATGCCCGGATCCTGGGGCAGGAAGATGAGGCGGTCTATCGGTTCGTCAATGAGGCCATGGCCGCTACCCTGGACAATACATTGGGAGTCAACGACCTGGTCGGGCTGGCGCTCAAATGCGGGGAAGTCAATCTGCGGGCCATGGAGCTGCTCGACGCCGGCAACACGGGTACATACGGCCATCCGGTGCCGACCGCGGTACCCCTCGGACACAAGAAGGGCAAGGCGCTGCTCGTTTCGGGCCACGACCTGAAGGATCTGGAGATGATCCTGCAGCAGACCGAGGGCAAGGGCATTTACGTCTACACCCATGGCGAAATGTTGCCCACGCATGGATATCCGGGATTGAAAAAATATGGCCATTTCTACGGTCATTACGGCACGGCCTGGCAGAATCAGGCCAAGGAGTTCGCGGCATTCCCGGGCGCCATCGTCATGACCACCAACTGCATTCAGAAGCCCAAAGAGAGCTATCAGGACAATATCTTCACCACCGGGTTGGTGGGATGGCCGGGTGTCCAACACATCGCCGACAAGAATTTCGCTCCGGCCATCGATAAAGCCCTGGCGCTGCCGGGGTTCGAAAGCGACGAACCGGGTAAATCGGTCATGGTCGGTTTCGGTCGCAACGCGGTGCTGGGCGTGGCCGGCCAGGTGATCGAAGCGGTCAAAAACAAAGCCATCCGTCACTTTTTCCTGGTGGGCGGCTGCGACGGCGCCAAGCCGGGCCGCGACTACTACACGCGGCTGGTCGAACAGATTCCCAAAGATTGTGTTATTCTGACCCTGGCCTGCGGCAAATTCCGCTTTTTCGACAAGGAGTTGGGTGATATCGGCGGCATTCCCCGCCTGCTGGACATCGGTCAGTGCAATGATGCCTACTCGGCCATCAAGATCGCGGCGGCCCTGGCCGATGCCTTTGGGTGCGGCGTCAACGACCTGCCGCTTTCCATGATCCTCTCGTGGTACGAGCAGAAGGCGTGTGTCATCTTGCTGAGCCTGCTCCACCTGGGTATCAAGAACATCCGCCTGGGTCCGAGTCTGCCGGCTTTTATCAGTCCCAACGTGCTCGACGTGCTGGTAAAGAATTTCAACATCATGCCGATCAGCACGCCGGAACAGGATTTGAAGGCGATTTTGGGATAGGGTGCCAGATGCTTTCCCGGGGCGGTTCGTCCGCTCCGGGAAGGCAACCGTTTAGCCTTCTGGTGGTCGATCCCTGATTAGGCGGGTTGCGCCCATGCATCGAGAGGGACCGACCATCAGACGACTGAACCTGACCGTTCGAGATCAAGGAGGTGCGACAATGAAATGTCCTGGACAAGATACCCAATTCTGGGATGCCAAATCCATATTCGAAGCCCCTTGTCCGCAGTGCGGCCGTCCGGTGGAGTTCTTCAAGGACGACACCAGCCGTAGATGCGGCCACTGTGGTCATCGCTTTGTCAACCCCAAGATGGACTTCGGTTGTGCCGCCTACTGCAAATTCGCCGAACAGTGTCTCGGCCAGCTGCCCCCCGAACTGGTGGCCCAGAAAGAAGAGCTTTTCAAAGACCGGGTGGCCATTGCGGTCAAGCGCCACTTGAAGACCGATTTCAAACGAATCGGTCGGGCGGCCCGCCGGTCGCGTCATGCCGAACAGATCTGTCGGGAGGAGCAGGCCAACCCGGCCGCCGTGCTGATCGCCGCCTATCTGTGGGACATCGGGGCCGCATCGCCGGAGGCCGGCGCAGAGGGCGGCCCGGCGCACGCCTTGCTCGCCGATTTGAAGGCTCCGGCGCCGTTGATCGAAAAAGTGATGGGAATTCTCGGTGATCCCAGCAGTGCCAGCGGGGATGGACACAAAGACCGTCTGGTGGCCGGAGATGCCGCCGCGATCGTCAACCTTGAGGACGCGCTGAAGCAGGATCCGGCCCTGAGCGACGGCATGGCGGAACAGATCGAGCGCCAATTGAAGACCGATACGGGTAGAGCCTACGCCCGGAAGATGTTGTTGGGTGCCGAATAAACGACCTAATGTGAGGTATGTTATGAAGATAAAGCGTAAAATCATTCAAATAGACGAAGAGAAGTGCGACGGCTGCGGCAATTGCGTGATCGGCTGTGCCGAGGGGGCCCTGGCCATCGTGGACGGCAAAGCCAAAGTCATTTCAGATAACCTTTGCGACGGTTTGGGCGCCTGTATCGGCGAATGCCCCCAAGGGGCGCTGACAATCATCGAACGGGAAGCCGAAGCGTTCGATGAGGAGGCCGTCGAGGCACGCCTGTCGACCCGCCAGCAAGACGTTCCGAAAGAAAAACCCATGGCCTGCGGCTGTCCTTCGGCCCAGATCCAAAGTTTCAGCCCGTGCGCCAAAGCCAATCGGCCCGTGCGCCAGACCGCGGAAAATGAGTCGACCTTATCCCATTGGCCGGTGCAGATCCGCCTGGTGCCGCCCGACGCTCCATTCCTGAAAGGCGCGGACCTGCTGGTCGCAGCCGATTGCGTTCCAGTGGCATTTCCGTCGTTTCACCAGGATTTCCTGCAAGGCAAAACAGTGATGCTGGGATGCCCCAAGTTCGACGACGTCCAGCTCTATGTGGAAAAGTTCGCCGCCATCTTCAAGACAGCCGGCATCAAACGTATCACCATCGTGATCATGGAGGTGCCATGTTGCGCCGGGATGCCCAGAATCGTTCAAAAAGCGATGGAGAAGGCCGGCGTACAGATTCCTGTCGAGCAGGTGGTGGTCAGCACCCGTGGCCGCATCCTCGAAACACGTAAGGTGGCCTGACGGCCTTGCCCGGCTCTTTTTTCTTGATTCGAGATCAGGCATCCATGCATGACGGGCGGGCCTAAAGCCCGCCCGTCGCCTTCATGAGACCCTCTCTTCATCCTATCCCGCCGAATCGCTTGACGATACGTTGTAACTCGCCTAAGTTGGCCGCGTCGTTTGTTCCGGTTTTATTTTTTTCTATGAAAGACCGTTGGTGTAAACAAATCGAAAATGTCTGACGTCTTTATGGTTAACAAGGGGTTAATCCGGGAGGCGTGGGGCTTCGAAATGAAAAGACGCTATGAGCGGATCCAACGAAAACGACAATTCGAATCTTTCCGGCCGGGGCGAACAGACCGCCCGGCTGGTGACCCTGGCCCAAAATGGAGATCACACGGCTTTTCATCGCCTGGCGGATCGATATCAGCCGGAAATCTTCCGCATGATGTACTACCGGACCCGCTCCAGAATGGATGCTGAGGATTTGACCCAGGACGTGTTTCTCAGGGCCTACAAACAAATCGGCCGGATCGAATCACCGGCGCTTTTTCGCAGTTGGCTCTATCGGATCGCCGTCAACCGGGTGAAGGACTTTTACCGCCGGCAACGGATCAAATCCCTTGTGGGATGGGTCTCCATGGACGAGGAAGGATTTCGGGAGAGCGAAGAGATGGTTGTGGCGCCCGATGCCGAGGAGCGATTGGATCGCCGGGATTTCTGGAACCGCGTGGAGGGATTGCTGGAGCGATTGTCGAAAAAGGAGCGGGAGGCGTTTTTGCTGCGATTTTTCGATCAGCTCTCCATCCAGGAGATGACAACTGCCATGGGCAAGAATGAGAGTACCGTCAAGACCCATCTGTATCGTGCCCTGAATAAGATCAAGGCTGCCATGGCCGAAACGCCCGACAAAGATGATTTTTGGGAGTCGATATGAACGACCGATTAGAAGAAAGGCACCTGAGTGAAGACGATTTCATCCAGGCGGTCGTGGAAAGGGATTCACTGCCGGACAGTCTCAGCGCCCATCTGGCGGGCTGTCCCAGTTGCGCCGAACGGTTGAGGCGCTTCGAGAGCCGGCTGGCTGGCATGGGCCGAATGGCCCGAAGCTCGGCCCCCTTGCCGGCACGCCCCTTTCGATTGACTCGGCCCGACCGAAAAGAACCCCTGTGGCAGCGCAAGTCGATCCTGGCCATGGGGCTTTCGGGGATGGTCCTGCTGGCCGTGGTGGTGTGGCGGCCAGCATGGTTCACAGCGCCCCGGTCCGTGCCGGCCGTGGCGTTCGACGCGGCAGCGGATCGACGTTTGATGGAAGATATCGATGCCATCGTGGACAATGCCCTGCCCGAGGCCTATCAGCAGGTGGTGTCCTTCAATACGCCTGATTTTTCAGATAGCACCAGCGATGAGCAGGATGTTTTCGACTGGATCGTACCTTCTACAGATGAAGAAGATGATGATTTTTTATCTTAGGACAAGGAGATGTTTCATGCAAACTCCCCTTCGCACGTTGCTCTGGGTCAGTGCTCTCTTGCTGGTGGTCATCGGAGGATCCGCCTTGGCCGGCGATACCCGCGGCCGGTGGTGGCATGTGGAAGAGATCGCCGGGCAGCTGCAGCTACCCGAAGATGAGATCCGCCGGCTCGATGCCGCCTACGAGGCCGCCCTTATTCGGATGATTGAAATTCGAAGCCAGGTTGAGATCGAGCGGATCAAGCTCCGTTCGTTGATGGAACAGCCGGATTTCGATGAAAACGAGGTGATGGCGCAGCACCAGAATCAGGAGGCGGCGCGCAGGCGGTTATCCGAAGAGCGGTTCAGATTCCTGCTGGAAGTCCGCAAGATCGTCGGGCACGATCGATTCGTCCAGCTCTTGGAGATCCAGGATGAACACCGCAAACGTCGTTTTTCAAAAGACCGGGAGAAGCCTTCTTAAGGACAGCTTTGAAAGTGATGGGATAGATTCGTTAGAGGCACTGGCTGTGGACGGCGCCTTAAAAAGTTCAAGATCAAGGCGCGCGAAATTCCGTCTCCTGAGGCGTACCTGTCATACGCCGCAAGGACCACGGGATGAGCGTAACGCAGATATTGGGCTTTTTAGGGCGTCGTCAATAGTGCGCATCGGCAAACTCGACCCACCCCCCGGCCTCGACCAGACGTCGGTCGAAATCGGAGATCGTGAAAGGAACCGTCTCCTCCTCATCGCCGCTGCGGACCGTCAGGCGGCTGTTGTCGAAATCCACCTCCACGAATGTCTGCCGGCCGGCGAAACGCCCGAACAGCCCGTCAATGATGTCGGGCGCCAGTTCGATGGCCAGCATGCCGCAGTTGAACATGTTTTGACGGAAAATGCGCGCGAAGCTCTCGGCGATCACCAGATGGATGCCGTTGACTTCCAGGGCCCAGGGTGCATGCTCACGCGAAGAGCCGCATCCGAAATTGCTGCGGGTGATGACGACGCGCTTGCCCTGAATATCGGTGGACGGATCGAACTCCTCCAGATTGAGGTCTTCGAGCAGACGGGCCTTGAGGGCCTCCCTGGTGATTTCGGTCAGGTAGCGGGCCGGAATGATCTCGTCGGTGTTGATATCGGAGCGGTCTAAAAAGAGCACCTCGCCTTTAAAATCCTTCATGAATACCATCCAGCGTGTTGTTGTGTCGATTTTCAGAAAAACGAATCATGACGATTCATAGAGCTTTGAATTGACGATCTTGCCGGCAATGGCCGACGCCGCGGCCGTGGCCGGGCTCATCAAATGCACCATGCCGCCTTTACCCATACGGCCGCTGAAATTGCGATTGGTGGTGGCCGCGCATACCTCGCCTTCGGCCAGCACCCCGTTGCTCATGCCCAGACAGGCGCCGCAGGTTGGGTTGGTGACGCAGAAACCGGCGGCCATGAAGATGTCGATAATGCCTTCCCGCAAAGCCTGGGCAAAGATCTGGGGCGTGGCCGGGGAAACGATGCCGCGCACGGCCGGGTCGATGGTGTGGCCCTGGAGTACCCGGGCCGCGATGCGAAGATCCTCGATGCGGCCGTTGGTGCACGAACCGATATAGACCTGATCGATAGGGGCGCCGGCCATTTCGGACACCGGCTTGACATTGTCAGGCCTGTAGCCGAAGGTCACCTGGGGCGCCAAATCCGAGATGTCGTGCGCGATGGTCTGTTCATAGGTCGCATCCGGGTCGGGTGCAAACCGGGCATAGGCCGCCAGCGCCGCTTCGGGGGAGTCGAACTCGTCTTGGATGAACGGCCACAAGTAGTCCACCGTCACCCGGTCGGGCGGGCAGATGCCGCAGGTGGCGCCGGCCTCGATGGCCATGTTGCAAAGGGTCATGCGCTCTTCCATGCTCATGGCTGCGACGGTCGGACCGTGGAACTCGATCACCCGGTCGGTGGCGCCGTTGACCCCGATGCGGCCGATGATCGACAGGATCACGTCCTTGGGGAAGACGCCGGGTTGCAGGGTGCCGGTCACCTCGATGCGCATGGTGGCCGGAAAGCGGAAGGCGCATACGCCTTTTAAGATGCCCACCTCCAGATCGGTGGTGCCCACCCCGGCCGCGAAAGCGCCGAAGGCCCCGTGGGTACAGGTGTGCGAGTCACCCATGATGATCGTGTAGCCGGGCCGCACGAATCCTTTTTCGGGGAAAAGAGCATGGCACACCCCGTTGCGGCCGATGTCAAAGAAGTCCCGGATGCCGTGCCGTCGGGCCCATTGCCGGAGTATCAAGCCCTGGGTGGCGGTTTTGCCGTCCTTGGCCGGGGTGACGTGGTCGATCACCGCCTTGATGCGGCTCGCATCGAAGACCCGGTCCTTGCCCCGTACCACCAGGTCGTTGATGGCCATGGGCGTGGTGATTTCATGACAGAAGACCGCGTCCAGCCGCAGGACGTAGCGGTCCAACGTGGGGCGGTCCACCAGGTGGGCGTCGAAAATCTTTTCGGCGATCGTCTTTCCCATGCGGTCTCCAATCAATCGCTGTCGGTCTTGAGAACGGCGAGGAAGGCGCTCTGGGGCAGCATCACCTGGCCCACCATCTTCATGCGCTTTTTGCCCTTTTTCTGCTTTTCCAACAGCTTGCGTTTGCGTGTGATGTCTCCCCCGTAACATTTGGCGGTCACGTCCTTGCGGAAGGGGTTGACCGTGGAGCGCGAGAGGATCTTGCCGCCCACCGCGCCCTGGATGGCGATTTTGAACATCTGGCGGGGGATCTCCTCCTTGAGTTTGTCACAGGCCACCCGGGCCCGCGTGTAGGCCCGCTCCTCGTGCACCAGTTGGGAGAGGGCATCCACCCGCTCGCCGTTGATGAGGATGTCCAGCTTGACCAACTTGCCCGGCCGGTAGTCGATGATTTCATAGTCGAACGAGCCATAGCCCTGGGTGACCGATTTGAGCCGGTCGTAAAAGTCGTAGATCACTTCGGAGAGGGGCAGCTCGAAGATCATTTCCAGCCGGTTGCTGGTCAGATACTGGTAATTTTTGTTGATGCCGCGCCGGTCCAGGCAGAGCTTCATCACCGCACCCATGTAGCGGTCGGGAATGATGATGCTGGCACGAATGAAGGGCTCCAGCGACTGCTCGATGGTCGTGGGGTCGGGATACAGGGCCGGGTTGTCGATGACCATCTCGGTGCCGTCGTTGAGGATCAACTTGTACTGCACCGATGGCACCGTGAGGATGATCGATTGGTCGTATTCGCGCTCCAGGCGCTCCTGCACCACCTCCAGATGCAGCAGTCCCAGGAAACCGCAGCGGAAGCCGAACCCCAAGGCCGCCGAGCTGTCCTTTTCGTAGATCAGGGAGGCGTCGTTGAGCTTGAGTTTTTCGATGGCGATGGCCAGCTCGTCGTACTCATCCGCCGCCACCGGGTAGATCGAGGCGAACACCACCGGTTTGGCTTCCCGGAAGCCGGGCAGGGGCTTGTCGCACGGCCGGCTGTCCAAAGTGATCGTGTCGCCGCAGCGCGTGTCGCTCACGGTCTTGATGCCGGCGATCATGTAACCCACCTCTCCGGCGGTCAGTTCTTTCTGGGGTTTGCGAACGATCTGGAACAACCCCACCTCTTCCACCTTGTAGGTCTGGCGGTTGGACATGAACCGGATGCGGTCGCCGGCCTTGAGGGTCCCCTGGAAAACCCTGAAGTGGACGATGGTCCCCCGGAAGGGATCATAGTGGGAGTCGAAAATCAGGGCCTGCAGCGGTGCATCGGGATCGCCTTTGGGGGGCGGCAGTTTGGTGACGATGGTCTCCATCAGTTCGGGGATGCCGGTGCCCTCCTTGGCCGAGACCAGGACGGCGGTTTCCGCGTCCAGGCCGAGATCCTCTTCGATCTCATGCCTGACCCGTTCGATGTCCGCCGACGGCAGATCGATCTTGTTGATGACCGGGATGATCTCCAGGTTGTGGTCCATGGCCAGAAGGAAGTTGGCCAGGGTCTGGGCTTCGACGCCCTGGCTGGCATCGACGAGCAGCAGGGCGCCTTCGCAGGAGGCCAGGGCCCGGGAGACCTCGTAGGAAAAGTCCACATGGCCCGGCGTGTCGATCAGGTTGAGGGTGTAGGTGCGGCCGTTAGCCGCCTCGTAAGGCAGGCAGACGGTCTGGCTCTTGATCGTGATGCCGCGCTCGCGTTCGATATCCATGGTGTCGAGGATCTGATCCTTGAAATCGCGATCCGCGACGATATGGGCAGCCTGGATCAGGCGGTCCGAAAGGGTGGACTTGCCGTGATCGATATGGGCGATAATGCTGAAGTTACGGATTTCTTTCATGGGGTCTTCATTCAGTGGCCTGGGTCGTCTATCTGGTGTCTTCGCTTTGACCGATGCGCGCATCCGCCGGTACTTCGATCAAACCGTTTGGCGCGCACACGACCGCTGCTTGGTGCGGTGCATCTTCTTCAGGATCTGAAAGACATCCATTATCTTTCTTCCAAATCCCGGTTGACTTCACAAAACCAAGCCGGTATATTTCTCAAATTAATGAAATTTGTTTTAGTATCAGATTGTTTCGAAGAGTGTCAACTGATAAAGATAGGTCTATGGGCGAAGAATCACACCCTTTGCTGGATGCCCACATCTTGATCGTGGACGACGATGCCGCCATCCGAGAGTCGATGGACGAGTTTATCGGCATGGCGGGATTCCGATCGTCCACGGCGGCCAGCGCGGAAGACGCCCTGGACATCCTGGACCATGACTACTTCGATGTGGTCATCACGGACATCATGCTTCCGGGCATGGATGGATTGGAACTCACCGATCGCATTAAAAAAAAGCATGAGATCGATGTGATCGTGATGACCGGTTACAGTGGCGACTACTCTTACGAGGAGGCCATCAGCAAAGGCGCCAGTGATTTTGTGTTCAAGCCGGTGCGTTTCGAAGAACTGCTGCTCAGGCTCAAACGGGTGCTCAAAGAGCGGCGTCTGACCCAGGAACGAACCCAGATGCTCGAAAAACTCAAACGGCTCTCCATCACCGACGGACTGACCAAGCTCTACAACTCACGCTACTTCTACAATCAACTCAAAATCGAAATCGATCGCACCGAACGCTACCAGCGGCCGTTGAGCCTGCTCCTGCTGGATATCGATAAATTCAAAGATTATAACGACACCTACGGCCATCTGGAAGGAGACCAGGTGCTCATCCGGTTGGGCCAGGTCATCAGGAGCTGTCTGCGAAAGATGGATTCGGCGTACCGTTACGGGGGCGAGGAGTTTACCGTGATCCTGCCGGAAACCGAAGGCGACGAGGCGGCCACCGTGGCCGAGCGCATTCGGACGGCGGTGGAGATGGAGCGCTTTACCCCTGTCAAAGACGGCGATCCGGTATCGATTACCATCAGTATCGGGGTGACCGAATACAACCGCAAAGAAGAGGTCGCCCTTTTCGTCCAGCGGGCCGACAAGGCCATGTACCAATCCAAACAGGCCGGTCGCAACCGGGTCTCCTGTCTGTTTACCAGCAAGTCGTGATGTGCCGTTTGGAGGTATCATTCACCGCTCCCCCGCCATCGATCGTGCGGCAAGGCATGCCCCTTCCCGGCGCGAGCGTCTTCTCAGTCTCCTGCTGATCGGGCTGATATGCCTGATCGGCATGGCCGTTTATGCCGTTCACCATCGTTTCGATCCCGGCCAATGGCGTGCCCGGGCGACGGACGAGGCGCCATCGGTCTCCACCGCGGTTTCGTCCACCGATGGGCAACCTGAGGTGGCCAACCTCCGTCCCATCTCCGCGCCGGAGCGATACGATGCCGCCACCTTGTCGGACAAGATCGACGGCAAGGCGGAACTCTATCTCGCCGCCGGATTCGAATCGCTAGAGACCGTGCGCTTCGCCCTGGTCTCACCCCCCGGACCGTGGCTCGAACGTTATGTTTACACCATGGCGAGCGACACCAGCGCCTATGCCGTTTACAGCCAGCAGCGCCGGGCAAAGGCCGAGCCACTGGACTTGACCGGCGATGCGTATCGATCGGCCAACGGCATCTTCATGGCCCACGGCGTTTTTTATGTGGAGATGATCGCATCGGACGCGTCGGCGGCGGTGATGCAGGCGGCCCTGGGTCTGGCCAGGGACTTCGTGGATGCCCATCCTGTGCGCGGGCGCGCGGCGGACGAGCGGGACTTGTTTCCCGAAGAGGGCCGCCTTTCGGAAAAGGTGACCTTGACGGCCGCCAACGCGTTTGGGTTCGATCGTTTTGACCGGGTCTTCTCGGCCCCGTATCGATTGGGGGAACATGCGGCCACCGCATTCCTTTCCCGGCGAAAATCGACGGATGAGGCCGCCGTGCTGGCAGAGGCGTATGGCGCTTTCCTGCTCGAATATGGCGGGGTGGCGGTGCCGGCGCCGTCAGATCTGCCGCCCATGACAATCATCGAAATCCTGGACGGCTTCGAGATCGTCTTCAGCCGGGGAGATCTGATAGGCGGCGTGCATGAGGCCACCGATCTGCAGGTCGCCCTGGCGCTGGCCGATCGGCTCTATCGCAACCTGGGGGAGGGCATGGGTGCCAGGTAAAACGCCCCATATCGCACAACCATCTCGCAGGGCCTTTTTGCGCCGTCTGACGTGCAGCCTGATGGGGGCCCTGGGCACCGGCGCCCTGGGGCTGGCCTTCTGGGACCGCCGGGGGCCATCGCCTGCCGTTGTCGCCCCGACGAGTGACCCCCTGCCCGACTTCAGGCTGCCTGAAAAAGGCGGCCGGCTGGCCATCGTCCATGGCGCCGATCGCGGGCAAACACTCGCCGCCGCGCTCCATGCGCTGGGCGGCTTGGGCGGCTTCATCCGCCCCGGCGATCGGGTATTGTTGAAGGTCAACGCCGCTTTTGCCACCCCTCCGATGCTGGGGGCCACCACCCATCCGGATCTGGTGACCCATATGATACGCCTTTGCCTCGAGGCTGGTGCTGGGCGAGTGGACGTCACCGACAACCCGATCAATGATCCGGCCAGTTGTTTCGAACTGACCGGCATCGGGCCGGCGGCCCGCAGGGCCGGGGCGCGAGTGGTGCTGCCCACCGAGGATCGCTTCGAATCCTATTCGATGACCGGCGGGCGTCTGATCGTCCGCTGGCCCGTTTTGACCCGGCCCTTGCGGGAGGTGGACAAACTCATCGGTCTGGCACCGGTCAAGGACCACCATCGCAGCGGTGCCAGCCTGACCATGAAGAACTGGTATGGCCTGCTGGGCGGACGCCGGAATATCTTCCACCAGCAGATTCATGCCGTCATCACCGAGCTGGCCATGCTGGCCAGGCCGACCCTGGTCATCCTCGACGGCACGACCAGCATGATGACCAATGGCCCTACCGGCGGTTCCCTGGACGATTTGAAGGATACCCACACCATGATCGCCGGCACCGATGCGGTGGCCGTGGACAGTGTCGGGGCCGGGTTGCTGGGAAGATCGGTGGACGATCTGCCCTACTTGCGAATGGCCGCCGAAGCCGGTCTGGGCACCGTCGATTATCGGTCCGTTTCCAAAGGTGCGCCCTCACTTTGACAGGACCGACCGGAGAACATTGGGAATGAGAATCATCACCGCGCGCAGAATCAGCCAGATTTTTTTCGTTCTGCTGTTCATCTGGTTTTGCATGGCCGCCACCCTGGGCGAGCGATGGTGGCAGCTGCGCGGCTGGCCGGTCAACTGGCTGCTGCAGCTCGATCCGCTCCATGCCCTGGGGCTGTGGCTCGCAACCCATACCCTTTACAAGGGAATGCTGTGGGGGGTGCTGACGCTGGCCCTCACCTTTGTTCTGGGACGTTTTTTTTGCGGCTGGATCTGCCCGTTTGGTGCGCTGCAGCAGCTGATGGGCGTATTGGGCAAACAGGGTTTGAAACCGGCGCAGCGAATCGCCCGCAACCGGCCCCATGCGGCCCAATGGATCAAATATGGGTTGCTCCTCTTCGTGCTGGCGCTGGCGGCGGCGGACATGATGAATTTCGTTGTGTCTTCCAGCCGGCAGTCGCCGTTAGTGTTCTGGGGGGGATTGGCGGCAGCGGTGGTCGGGTTGGTCGTTCTGCATGCTTTTCAATGGATACGGATGCGCCGCGATGTGGCCGTCATTGTGGCCGCGCTGTTGACCGGCGGGCTGCTCTTCGAATGGATGGCGCCCGAAAGTCGCTGGTTGGCCGCTTCGCTGCAAACCGGGCTTCTCGATCCTATCGCCCTGATGCATCGTTCGGTCAACCTGGTGGTGGTGCCCCTAGTGGATGCCCCCTTGAAGGTTACATCCGCCCTTCCGCGCGTCTATCCGGGCAGCTTATTGATTGGCCTGCTTTTCCTGCTGTTTTTGTTGTTGTCCCTGCGTGTGCCGCGATTTTACTGCCGTTTCGTCTGCCCGCTGGGTGCGCTGTTCGGGCTCTGCAGCCGGTGGAGCATCTGGCGCATCGGCCAGGCGGGCGACGGCTGTACTCATTGTCTCCGGTGCGAGCGGGACTGCGAAGGGGCCTGTGCACCGGCGGAGACCATCCGGATCAGTGAATGTGTCCTGTGTCTCAACTGCCTGGATCGCTGCGGTCACGGGGTTATGGGATACCATCTCACGCCGTCGGCGGCCGGAGAGTCGGCTTCACCGGATCTGACCCGCCGCCAGGTGGTGGTGGCGCTGGCTGCCGGCCTGGTCGGCGCGCCGGTGATGCGCCTCGAAGGCAGCGCCGGCCTTGACTGGAACCCAAGTGTGATCCGGCCGCCGGGCGCCCTGTCAGAGGAGGCCTTTCTGGCCCGCTGCATCAAGTGCGGCCAATGTATGCGGATCTGCCCGACCAACGTCATTCATCCCGCCGGGCTGCAAGGCGGGCTCGAGGGGCTGTGGGCGCCCATGCTCAACTTTCGCGTGGGCAGCAGCGGCTGCCAGCACAATTGCGTGGCCTGCAGTTTCGTATGCCCGACCGCAGCCCTGCGGCCCATCAGCGTGGATGAGCGCATGGGGCGCGGGGCATTTGCCGGGAGCGGTCCCTTGCGGATCGGCATGGCCTTCGTCGATCGGGGCCGCTGCCTGCCTTGGGCCATGGACACCCCGTGCATCGTCTGCCAGGAAAACTGTCCGGTGAGTCCCAAGGCCATTTTTACCCGCGAGGAGTTCCGGCAGGTACGGGGCGGTCTATACATGGTAAAGACCGCCGAGGGCCATACCCTTGTTCTGCAAACGACGGCGTTGCGCCAGGATCAGTACGCCACCGGCGATTACTTTTGCCGTTACGCAGACGAGCCACCTCGCCCTATTGCGGCCAGCAACGACGATTCACTCACCTTGGGGCCGCAACCGGTCTGGTCCCGATGGCCCGAACCTGGGCAACCCATCGAGGTGCTGATCCGGTTGCAACAGCCGTATGTGGACCCGACCCGGTGCATCGGCTGCGGTGTCTGCGAACATGAGTGTCCGGTTCAGGGCCGCCGGGCGATTCGCGTCACCGCCGAAAACGAATCGCGCAACCCGTCCCATCGTCTGGTGTTGTCCTAGCCGGCGCAGGTCACTATGGCAGGCGCGGGTAGGCAGCATTCGTTAAAAAAATGAAGAGAAAAAATCTTTTAGCATTGCACAAATGGGGGAGGATACCATGAAAACAGAATACGAAGGCTTTTCCAGACGCCAATTTTTGAAGACCGCCGGCGCCATCGGCGCCGGGTCGTTGCTGGCCGGCCGGGCGGCGGCCGTTTCGCCGGTCGATGCGCCCGTTGCCAAGCAGGCCTTGCTGGACCGGGTGCCCACCCGGCCTTTCGGAAGAAGCGGACGGGACGTTTCCATTTTATCGCTGGGCGGCATGTTCGATATCGGCGCCAATCAGCTGATGCTCCGGCAGGCCATTAAATGGGGCGTGACCTACTGGGACACCGCCGATTGCTATCAGGCCGGCAGCGAGGACGGGATCGGCAAATATTTCGGCAAGTATCCCGAGGATCGGGAGAAAATATTCCTGGTGACAAAATCCGACGCACGCGACCCGGAAGGGATGAACCGGTTGCTGGCACGCTCTCTGGAGCGCATGAAAACCACCTATATCGACCTCTATTTCATCCACGGCCTCAGCCGCATCAATGAGCTCGATGACCATACCCGGCGTTGGGTCGACGAAACCAAAAAGGATGGCCGGATCAAGCTGTTCGGGTTCAGCACCCATCGCAACATGCCGGAGGTGATGCAGGGGGCCGCCCGGTTGGGGTGGGTGGACGGCATCATGACGACCTACAACTTTCGCAATATGCATACCCGGGAGATGCAGGACGCCGTATCGGCATGCGCCGACGCCGGCGTCGGGCTGGTCGCCATGAAGACCCAGGCCAGGGGATCGTGGTTCGACTGGAGCCGTTCGCAGCCTGAGGGCCGGGCCCTGGCCGAGCATTTCCACCGAAAGGGATGGACAGAGGAGCAGGCCAAGCTCAAGGCCGTCTGGCAGGAGCCGCGCATCGCCAGCATCTGTTCCCAGATGGACAGCATGCGCCTGCTGAAAGCCAACATGGAAGTCGCGGTGGATCCCGAGCCGCTGACCTCGGCCGAGGTGGAGATGTTCCAGCGCTATGCCGTTGCCACGGCGGGCCACTATTGCGCCGGTTGCAGTGGACATTGCCAGATGGCCGAAACGGTGGACATCCCGATCAGCGACGTGATGCGCTACCACATGTATTGCCGCAGCTACGGCCGGGCCGATTGGGCCCGGGAGCAGTTCGCAGCCCTGCCGGAGGCCGTCAAGTCCGCAATGGCCAGGGCTGATTTTACGGCTGCCGAAGCCCGCTGCCCCCAGGGCATGCCCATCGGAAGACTGATGCGTGATGCGATCGAGGACTTCGCTTAACCGGCTTTTGCCAGGGCCTGGTCGATGTCGGCGATGATGTCTTCGACATTTTCCACGCCCACGGCAAAACGGATCAGGCCGTCTTTGATGCCAAGTTCGAGGCGTTCAGTCCGGGTTTTATCATAGTAGCTGATGGTGGCCGGGTGGGTGATGAGCGATTCGACGCCTCCCAGGCTCGGGCCGATGTTGACGATCGTCAACCGGCTGAGGAAATCCAGCACATAGTCGATGTCCTCTTTGACCTCGAAGGTCACCACGGCGCCGTAGCCCTTCATTTGACGCTTGGCCACATCATGGTGCGGATGGCTGGGAAGGCCCGGATAGTAGACGCGCAGCACTTTGGGATGCCGCTCGAGGTATTCGGCCACCGCCTGGCCGTTTTCATTGAGGCGCTGCATGCGCAGTTCGAACGTTTTTATGCCGCGGATCAACAGATACGCGGAGTTGGGGTCGATGACCCCGCCGGTGATCTTCAGGTATTCGCGGATCGGTGCGGTCAGCTCTTTTTTGCCGAGCACGACGCCGCTGAGCAGATCGTTGTGGCCGCCGAGGTACTTGGTGGCGCTGTGGACGACGAGATCGATACCATACTCGAGGGGGCGCTGATTGTAAGGGGTGGCAAACGTGCTGTCCGAGATGATCAGAATCCCCCTGGGCTTGAAAAGGGACACGAGCCGTTCGAGATCCATGATATTCAGATACGGGTTGGTCGGCGATTCGGAGAAAAAAAGGCGCGTATTGGGTTTGATGGTCCGCTCCATGGCCTCGTAGTCGCACATCCTTACGACCGTGCATTCGATTTGAAATCGGTTGAGACAGCTGCGGCAGAAATCGAGCGTACGTTTATAGGCATCATCGGTGATGATGATGTGGTCGCCGCTTTTCAGAAGAGCGAACAGTGCTGTCGTAATGGCGCTCATCCCCGAGGAGAAGAGGACGGCATCTTCCGCATCCTCGATGGCCGCCAGTTTTCCTTCGGCGGCGACCTGGGTGGGATGGCCGTACCGGCCGTATTCGAACCGACCTGCCGCCCCCTGGGCCAGTTTTCTGATTTCCTCGACATTCTTGAAAATAAAGGTCGATGTCTGAACGATGGGGGTCGTTACCGAACCATACTCATTATATCGCACCTCGCCCGCGTGTACGGATCGGGTCGACAGTCCCTGTTTGGATCCTGTTTCCATAGAGTGTCACCCCATACAATTTTTTTCTTGGCTGATCATATCGGTTTTGATCCGGCTCAAGGCACTCGCCGTCGGCCTTGGCCTCGGTTGCGGATAATGTTTTGAAATTAATAAGAACATTCTGATCTATAGTGTGTTTAAGCCGATATTTCAAGAGCCGTTTCAGATCCATTCAGTCGAGTCTTTTTTTAGGCTGGTTTCAGCAGAACCCTGCCAGCCGGAACGCCAGCAGCAACATCTTGTGGGTTTGCATCTCTTCGGGTGTCGCAGGAGCGGCAAGACCCATGCGCACCATGAAGGGTTGCAGGTTGTCTGGTATTTCAATGGGCAGTTGCTTCATGATTTCCGGAAAGCTCTCCGCATCGGGACCGGCGGCCTTGGCCTTGAGGACCTTCAGGGCGTAGGCGATCATCAGTTCGACATCGGTAAACATGGAGCCGAACGGAAAATCCGGGAACAGCCCCATGGCCTTAAACGCCTTGAGCGTTTCGGCGAGGCGTTCGGGGGTGTTGTGCCGGAATTGCTCCGGGATTTCGTAGTCCTGGGGGATCTTGTTGTTTTTCTTGGCCTCGGACAGAAGCGCTTCCTGAAACCGGGCATCGGTAATATTGAGCATGGCCTTGATCACATCCTGATCGCACTTGCCCCGCAGGTCGGCGATGCCGTATTCGGTGACGATAATATCTTTCAAGTGCCTGGGGATGGTCACGTTGCCGTAGTTGTAAACGATATTGGAGAGGGTCTTGCCCTTCTCCTGACGGGTGCCTTTGATCATCATCACCAGGCGGCCGTCCGGCAGGGCGTGGGCCATGGAAACAAAGTTGTACTGGCCGCCCACACCGCTGATCACCGTGCCATCCTCGAGCATGTCCGACGAGACATGACCCAGCACGGTCGCTTTCATGCCCGTGTTGCAGAAGCGGCCGTCTTTTCTCTGCAACGCCCGCAAGGTTTCGTTGCCATACAACTGGTTGGCCACCTCGACGCCGGTCATTTCAAATTGATTCTGCTCCTCTTCAGGCATGTGGTTGAGGGTATCGTAAAAATCCTTGGGACCGATGAAAAAAGCGCCGGTGAGCACGACGCCGTTCTTCAACGCCGATCCCAGGCAGTTGTCGCTGACGGCTCTGAGGTTTTCCGCGTCCGCCAGCAGCGCCGAAAAGCGTCGGCCATCGCAAATGATCTCTCCATTCGCATAGACCGCCTCGGCTTTGAATACGCCGACATGCTGCAGTGCTTCGAAATCTTTACGCGTCAAATAGGGATGAAGGGTCTCCTGTTCTATCATCCACGCCAGGATCTCGGGTGGAATCTGGTCCTTCAGCTTGCCCTCGTTGATCAGGCGCTGGACGCCGGCATGGTGATAGACTTTGCGCTTGATAACACCCCCTTTGTACAGCTGCAGGAAACCATCCACCAGCATTTCGGTCGATCCATAGAGTCCCTCCTCGAAGGTGCCTGTCCCGCCGACGCTGTTGATCAAATCGCCGTAGGTGGCGCTGATGCCGCTGTGGTCGAGAAGTTTTCGATACGCTTCGTTCTGGTTGTTACGCAGATTCAAGCCATAGGCGATGGCGTCGCCCAAGGCGCCGATGCCGATCTGCAGGGTGCCGCCGTCCTTGATCAGGGTGCTGACGTGCAGACCGATCATATAATCGGGCACGGAAACCGGCTGACGCGGCGTTTGGAACAGCGGGTAATTCAAATCGGGATCGTCGATGATGATGTCATAGATATCGGCGGGCACTTCTGCATCGCCATGCATGAATGGCAGGTTGGCATTGACCATTCCGATGGAGAGCTTTTTGATGCCCTTTTGATTGTATCGTCTGAACTTGCCCAGAGTTTCCAAAGCGGTATCCGCATTGCAACTGGTGCTGTAAATCGTGTCGCCGTCCTTGTCTTTCTTGGCGATGATTTGTGCGAAGATATCATTTTGATAGGCGTCACAATCCCGGACCGTGTGGGTGTAGTTGGTGCTCATGAAGTTCTGCTGCATTATCGGGTTGTGTCGATATGCACCGGCCTTGCAGAAGAGTTCGCGGATGGTGACGTTGGTCGGCAGATCCCCTTTTCTCAAGTCCATTAGGTAGTCCAGGTCCGGGACGCCTTCCCATGCACGGTTGACGACCGGTTCCAGGAACCGGCGTTCGAGATCGCTGTGCCATACTGGTTTTTCCAGGGAGAGTGCCGTATAGATTGTCAGTCTGAGCGCCGGGTCCTTTTTCACCCGCTGATACAAGGCGTTGATCAGGGGTACCGGTTTTCCAAGTCCGAGCGGCATACCGATTTTGATATCGTTGCCGAAATTATCGATGATGTGATCGACGGTCTGTTCCACGTCAAGGTACAAAGGCTGTTTGTTTTCCATTCCAATCCCCATGAAGCTGATAGTGATTATCCGGCCCCATCGCGCTGGATGGGCGCCATCCCAAAATTCAGAGTAAAATTCGCGACGCTATATCAACGAATGGGTGGACATGCCAGCACTTTGTTGGGTTTAATTAATCATTTCAAAATATTATAAATAATTGACGTTCAGAAAATAGATGATGGTAAGCATGCGACGGGCGGGTTGTGACGAACTGATTTTATTTCAAATAGGCCTGTCGGCGAAACTGAAACGGCCGTTTGGACAACCAAACGGCCGGGTAATGGTGGGTGTTAAATAAATGAGATGGTTAATCGGCTGCCCCGCTTTCCGCTTTTTTGGTTTTGGGCTTGGCTTCTTTCTTGGTTCCTTTTGCAGCGGTCGCCTTGGGGGCTTTTACAGTGGGCCGGCTTTGGGCTTCCCGTTTGGACGCGGCTTTCTTTTCCTTTTCCTCGCGTTTTTGCGCGCCGAGCTTTTCCATGGCCGCCACCCGGGTCAATCTTCGCTTGGCTTGGCGCATCGAGGCCTTGAGCATTTTGACCACAGGGTCCTTATCAATGACCGCCGCTTCCATCCCCTTTTCTTTTAAGAGACCGATTCGGGCGGAAATCCTGGCTGCGGCGGCATCCTTGTGAAGTTGTTCATAGATTTTTGCCTTCAGGTTCATTCTCGACTCCTTTTGAGGTTTCAAGCAACTTATGGAAAAAACTACGAATAAATAGTCCAAGAAACAGGGTTTGTCAATTCGGATCGAATGTTCAGATCAACCCTTTTTTCTTCAGCAGGTCAGACAGCCCGGCAAACGGTGTGTTGCCCGAGTCGGAAGGTTGGCTGCCATCGGACGGGCCGCTGTCATAGGATTCGGCCACCGCGATGCGATCGTGCTCATTGTCATGGCAGTAGATGCAGAGCAACTCCCAGTTGCTGCCGTCGGGAGGATTGTTGTCGTGATTATGGTCCTTGTGGTGCACTGTCAGTTCGCGCAGGCGTTTGCCTGAAAATTCGCGGCCGCATCGTGCACAGATCCAGGGAAAGAGCTTCAAGGCCCTCTCCCGGTAAGTTTTTTCCTGCTCCTCGCGGTGCCGTCGTGCTTCCGCTACGATTTTGGCCAGACGTTCACGGTCTGCCGAGCCCTTTTTGGAAGTCATGTGAAATACCTTCACTGTCTGGAGAGTTTTTCATAAGCGGCCTGGATTTCCTTAAAGCGCTTTTCGGCAAGTTCCTGGAACTCTTTGCCTAAATGGGCCACCTTGTCCGGATGATACTGGTTGGCCAATTTTCGGTAAGCCGCTTGGATCTCCTCTTTTCCAGCGTTGCGCCGGACACCCAGAATCTCGTATGGATCAGTTGGATCGTTCCCATTTGACTGGTTTGCATCCCGTTGCTTTTGTTGATCCTCATGATCATGATGGTTTTGCTGCTGCGATGGTCTCGTGCCCCGCAACCGCATGATTTGGCGCACCATCAGAAAGAGAACCACGAGGTCATCGAGCCAGCCGCGCAAGGGTATGAAATCCGGCAGCAGGTCATAGGGCGAGAGGATATAGATTAGCGCCAGGATTATCCAGATCCATGCCATAGGCATATCCGCTCTGCAGAATGAAAATAGGTAGTGCCCATCCACAAATGGCCAATTTGCCCAATATCTGCGTTCTGCTCAAAATTTTATCCTCGGAATATCAACTATATGCCTGCGGTAAAATTTTTCGCACGCCTTGATCTCAACCAAATTTGCCTATTTGTGGACGGACACTATGTGGGAGGCTTACTCCCAGCGATTGCCGCCCCGGTGTTTGAGATCGATGATATCGACCCGTCCACTTTCATCGACCAGCGTGTTCAAGGCAAAGCTGACCAGTCCAATGATCAGCGCACCGAATACCGCCGTCCAGAAACCATGCACTTCAAATCCACTGATCACGCCGGAGGCCATTTTCAACATGACGGCGTTGATGACGAAGGTAAAGAGACCAAAGGTAAGGATATTGATCGGAAGGGTCAGGATCAGGGCGATGGGCCTGAAAAAGGCGTTAAGAATTCCCAACATTGCAGCGGCCCCGAGGGCCGAAAAGAAACCACTGACGCGTACGCCATCCAATAGATATGAAGCCAACACGATGGCAAACGTGAGTGTCAGCCATCGAAGCGCCAAGCCGCGCATGAATGTCCTCCCTATAGATATGTCAGTTGAGACATAGCAACCACGTCCGGCAATCACTTTCTATCGTTCCAACCAGACAAATGCCGAGGAGCTGCCCTCTGATTGACATACAAGATAGGATGTCTCTGCAAGCTTGGCAAGCTGGCAGGTGTGTTTCGAGTTATCAAGTACCGGGTTTCGTTGGCGGAGGTTTGTCATCACTTTCAGGGTATCCGCCCGCGAATCGGCCATCCGCGGATTGACACGCGATAAGTGCCTTATTCGGGTGGGGAATAGGTTTTGGGTGCCTCTGTTCCCGAGGCGCCATCCCGGTAACATTTGCCGGCGTACCAATCGATTTGGCGGCAAATGCCGCGGATCATGCTCACCTCGCCGGCGCGCAGTTGAAGCCGGGTGAAAAAGCGGCGCAGCTTGTTCATCCAGTAGTCGGGGTTGTCCGGCAGAATATAGTCGATGCGCACCAGCAGGTCTTTGACCTGATCGTACATGCCGTCCAGCTCGATCCTCGTGGCCAATCGGGGTGTTTGATGCTTGGGTTCCGGCCGGCCAGTCTTGAAGATTTCATAGCACATCACCATGACAGCCTGGGCCAGATTGAGCGAGGAGAACTGATCGGTGGGAATGGTGACCAGGTGGTGGCAGAGGCGCAGCTCTTCGTTGGTCAGGCCCCGGTCTTCCGGGCCGAAGAGCAGGGCCACCTCGTTCTCCTGTGAGATCGACACCAGATGTTCGGCAGCCTGCTGCGGGTGCATCACGAATTGGCGTTCGCGACCTTGCCGGGCCGTGGTGCCGATGACATAGCCGAACGGCGCCAGAGCCTCCATGAGGTCATCGAAACAGCCCATCTGTTCGACCACCTCGATGGCCGCATGGGTCGCCAGGCGCAATACCCGCGTCAGGTCGCATTTTTCGGGAGAGACGACCACCAGCCGCCGCATGCCCATGTTGCAGAGGGCGCGTGCGGCGGCCCCGATATTTTCGGGATATCGGGGCCGGTTCAAAACGACGGTGATGTTGTCGAGGCGAACGCCCGTCATCATCAGACACGTTCCAGGGCGTTGAAAAAGTAGCCGGTTTCGAAGGCGGCGGTTTCAGGCGCGTCCGATCCGTGGACCACGTTTTTTTCAATGTCGGTGGCGAAGTCGCGACGGATCGTACCTTCGGCCGCATCTTTATAATTGGTGGCACCCATCATGTCGCGCCAGCGTTTGATGGCGTTTTCGCCCTCCAGAACCATCACCACGACCGGACCGGAACACATGAAATCGGTCAGGCTTTGGAAAAAAGGACGTTCCCGATGCACGGCATAAAAACCCTGGGCCTGGGTTTTGGACATTTGAATCAGCTTCATGGCCTTGATTTTGAGCTTGTTGCGTTCGATGCGGAGGATCACCTCGCCGATGAGTCCGCGGGAAACGCCATCGGGTTTGATAATGGCCAAAGTTTGTTCCATGATATCAGTTTCCTTTCTGTTCGGAGGTTGCGGCTGCCATAACAGAAGGTAATGGTCAAGTCAACGACCGCCAGTAAGCGGTAGGGATTCTGACTGAACGCTATTCATTAAACCCGGCGTGTGTGGAACAGGTGGCCGATGCCACACGCCAAGCGGTCAAGTGTCGCTAAAATGCACGGCGGGCGGCCCAGAAACTCGCTGCGCTCAAACAGTCTGGACCGCTTGTCCGCCGTTTGCATTCTATCGACACTAAACCGCATGGCTCACGTGGCCCTGGCCTCCTGCCCCACACACGCCTGCCATCTCCGTTGCCATGCGATTTTTTATATCAAAAGACTATTGAAAGCGTGCCCTTCAAGGTGAATCGCATTCAGTTAGAATTGCTGGGTGAACGGCGACGATTGAACCGAATCCTGTTCGGCAAACCCGGGCCGGTTCTCATGCATGTCATTCCCTTAGTGACGCTGCCGATCGTTGACAACTGGTGTCAAATAACATAATTTGATGAACGAAATCAGTGCAATGGAATATGCCTGAACAGACTCCTACATGAGGTGATGCCATGCCCATCTACGAATTCTACTGCGATCGATGCCATACTATTTTCAACTTCTTCTCCAGATCCATCAACACGACCAAACGGCCAAAATGCCCCCGGTGCAAAACCCACTCCCTCTCCCGTCAGATGTCGGCCTTCGCGGTGACTGGGCGGGCCAAGGAAGAAGGGGACATGGAGGACCTGCCGTTCGATGAAACCAAGATGGAACAGGCCATGCAAATGCTGGCCGGCGAGGCGGAAAAGATCAACGAGGACGATCCCAGGCAGGCGGCCAATCTGATGCGTAAACTGACCGACATGACCGGGATGGAGTTGGGCAGCGGCATGCAGGAGGCCCTCAGCCGGATGGAAAGAGGCGAGGATCCGGAGCAGATCGAAGCGGAGATGGGCGATATCCTGGAAAACGAAGATCCGTTTCAACTGTCGGGTAAAAAAGCTGCCCGCGCCTCCCGGCGGATAGCGCCTCGCAGGGATGAAACGCTCTACGATTTGTAAACAATGGTTAAATAAAATTTAAAGTGTTGAATGACATTGGAGGGGAACATGGACCCGTCAGTTCTCGACAGAATCGACATCCGGCAAGGTGACATCACCCGTTTGCAAGTGGATGCGATTGTCAATGCAGCCAACACCTCCTTATTGGGGGGGGGCGGTGTGGACGGCGCCATTCATCGGGCCGCCGGCCCCCAGCTGCTGGCCGAGTGCCGCACCATCGGTGGTTGTCCGACCGGTGAAGCGCGCATTACCGGTGGCTACAATTTACCGGCGAGATATGTCATCCACACGGTCGGGCCGGTGTACAGCGGCAGACCCAAGGACGCGCACCTGCTCAAAGACTGCTATCAGAACAGCCTGGCACTGGCGGTGGCCCATCAGGTGCGAACTATTGCATTCCCGGCCATCAGTTGCGGAGTGTACGGCTACCCCATCCATGCCGCCTGCCGCATCGCCTTGGAAACGGCATCGACCTTTCTGGAGGGTCATCCCGAGTTGGAAAAAATCATTTTCGTCCTCTTTTCGTCAGGGGACCGCGAGGTATACATCGAACGATTCAAGGCCCTGTCCGATAAATGACAAACTGATTTTGACAACCGCAACAGGATCGGATAGCTGATCAAATTTCGATGTCGATGGCATCTGGATTTGACATTGAGACCGGTTATGGTTAGGTTGGCTTGCGCGTCGCAAAAGGCGCGCAAAAATCTGCGCCCAGCGGCGATGCATATTATTGAAGGAGGCAATCATGTTCGAAGTAACACCTGCGGCCACGGAACAGATCGCGGCCTATTTTAACGGTAAAGAGGTCAAACCCATCCGCATCTTTTTGAATGAAGGCGGGTGAGGCGGACCGGGCTTGGCCATGGCTCTGGATGAGCCCAATGATCAGGATCAGGAGTTTGATGTGGACGGTTTCAAGTACGTGGTGAACAAGTCGTTCCTGGATCGGGTTCAACCCATCAAGGTCGATTTTCACATGTATGGTTTCAAGTTGGATTGCGGCGTGGATTTTGGCGCCGGCGGATGTTCGGGATGCAGCTCCGGATCCAGCTCTTGCAGTTGCTGACATTTTTTTGATCGGGTTTTAAACAGGAAAGCGGGATGCCATGCTCCCGCTTTCTTTTTTGGGAATGGGCGTGACCTGTCAAATCGTAGCGTTGCGTTGCCCGCCGGTTTGCCCTTATAGTGATGGAAAGCGGGTTCGGAAACAGTTGGGAGTAAAGGATGGCCCTGGTCGATGTTAAGTTGGACGGTCATGTGGCCGTGGTCACCATGAATGATGGTGAAAACTGGTTCAATCCACCGTTTCTCGATTCTCTTCAACAGGCGATGGACGCCATCGAGGCCGAAACCGCCGCCACCACGCTCGTGGTCACCAGCAGCCATGAAAAGATTTTCAGCAATGGCATCGACCTGGCGTGGGTGGCGCAGCGGATCGAACGCGACCTGCCTGCGGTGAAGCGCCTCTTTTATCAATTGAACCGAATGTTCAAGCGGGTTCTCAATTTTCCCCTGGTGACCATTGCTGCGATCAATGGACATGCCTTTGCCGGTGGTGCCATTTTCAGTTGTGCCTTCGATTTTCGATTCATGCGATCGGACAGAGGCTATTTCTGTTTGCCGGCCGTCGATCGAGAATTTGCCTTTTTGCCGGGGATGAACGCACTTCTGGAAAGTGCCATTCCACCCTACCTCTTGCGCGAAATGCAGATCACCGGTGAGCGGTTGACAGCCGAGACCCTATGCGCCCATCATGTGATCAAGGCCGCCTGCCCCTTGGACCGATTGATGGAGGCGGCCATGTCGCTGGCCCGTCAAATGGATAAAAAGCGGGAGACGGTGGCTGAGATCAAGAAACGCCGAAACGCATCCATCCTGCATGCACTCGATGTCGACGATGTGCCCTATATCGAATCCGGACAATTTATCTTTCTCAAGCCCTGAAAGAATGGGTTGAAGAGACGTTATGGAGGCCCCTTATGCAGACGTTGATCACGGGTGGAACGGGTTTCGTGGGGCGCTCGCTATGCGCCCATCTCATGAACCAGGGTCATCGTGTGACGGTGATCGGGACGCGCCGAAGATCTGATGCTGAGATCGGTTCCGATCCATATACGTACATTGCGGCGGATACCACTCAGCCAGGCGACTGGCAACAAGCCGTTGCGCAATCCGATCTGATCGTCAACCTGACCGGGCGAACCATCTTCAAGCGTTGGACCCGTCGCTATAAAGAACAGATATACGACAGCCGCATTTTGACGACCCGTCATCTGGTCTCGGCTTTGCCGGAAAAGAGCCGTGCGATTTTGCTCAGTACCTCCGCCGTCGGCTATTACGGCGATGGCGAGGAACGGATCCTGACCGAGCAGTCCCCCAATGGAGAAGGTTTTTTGGCTTCACTGGCCAGGGACTGGGAGGCCGAAGCACGCAAGGCGGCCGACAGGGGGGTCCGTGTCGCGTTGATGCGGCTGGGGATCGTACTGGGCACGGATGGCGGCGCGCTGGCCAACATGCTGCCGGCCTTTCGCAAGTTTGCCGGAGGGCCTCTGGGCTCAGGTCGCCAGTGGTTTCCCTGGATTCACATCGGCGACCTGATCGCCGCCATGCAATTTTTGATCGAACGCAGCGATCTCAGTGGAGCATTCAATTTGTGCGGCCCGGAACCGGTGCGCAATCGCGATTTTGCAAAGGCGCTGGGAAAGGCCATCGGCCGTCCCGCCGCCGTTCCGGTGCCGCTCCTGGCCCTCAAATTGGCCCTGGGCGAAGCGGCCGGGGCATTGCTGGCCGGTCAACGAGCCGTCCCGGCCGCGCTGCAGGCGGCCGGTTTTGAATTTCGGTATGGCCGGCTGGACGCAGCCCTTGAAGATTTACTGAAGCCAATCTGAACTTTCTTCTTAATTGTTACCGGCAATCCTGGTAATACGAATCATCGATCCATTTGAATGGGACGAATTGGAGCGATATCATGATGTACTTCTTTCTCATTCTTCTTTTTATCGCCGTGTTTGTTTTTATCGCTTGGCGACTCTTGACCTTTGCC
Organism: Desulfatitalea tepidiphila; assembly: GCF_001293685.1. NCBI lineage: Bacteria > Pseudomonadati > Thermodesulfobacteriota > Desulfobacteria > Desulfobacterales > Desulfosarcinaceae > Desulfatitalea > Desulfatitalea tepidiphila. The sequence continues at coordinate 899,341 of NZ_BCAG01000001.1, forward strand.
AGACCCGAGACCGCACCCGAACCCGAAAGTGAGCCTCCGGAAACCTATGTGTGCCCGGTATGCGACGACCAGCAATGCGATTGCCATAAAAAAGAAGATCTCTAGCAAACGCCGCTGTTTTTTGACATTCAATACTTCACCGACAAGGAGGATCCCACATGACCGACCTGATGAACCTGATTCAAGAGCGACGCAGTATTCGAAAATACGAGGATCGGCCGCTTTCCGACCCGATCTTGCAACAACTCCTGGATGCGGTGCGATGGTCCCCTTCCTGGACCAACTGCCAGTGTTGGGAGGTGATCGTCGTCAAGGATGCCGCAGCCAAGGAAAAGCTCCAGGCCACGCTGCCCCCTAAAGGCAATCCCGCCATCAACGCCATGGTGCAAGCCCCGGTGGTGTTGGTGATGTGCGCCAAGGCCAAGGTTTCGGGTTATTACAAAGATGTGGCGTCCACCAAATTCGGGGATTGGATGATGTACGACCTCGGGCTGGCGACCCAGAACCTTTGCCTGACGGCCCACAGTCTCGGCCTGGGCACGGTCGTCGTCGGATTGTTCGATCACGACAAGGCGGCGCAGGCCATGAAGGTGCCCGACGGGTATGAACTGGTCACCATGATCCCGGTGGGATATCCGGCCAAGGTCGGATCGGCCCCGCCGCGTAAAGAGACCGCCGCGTTCACCCATTACGAGAAATGGTAAACTAAATGGGCCTGTCGGGTCGCCCGTGTCGGCCGTGGGGTCGCCGGTGGCTTGGGCGATCCGATGCCGGCCGTTCATCCTTTTATCGGCAGGGTGACCATCCGCGAGGATAGTGAGGCCATGGGCACGAACTGGACCATCCTGGACTACCACGAAGCGACCAAGCATCATTTCCATCGCTACGCGAGGTCGGCGGGGTACATGGACTGGCAGAACCAGCCCCAGCCCTTTCGGTTTTTCGAAGGGGCGAAGATGGTTCGCCTGCCCCTGCCCGATGATAGACCGGATCTGCCCTATGCGGATCTTTACGTCGCTGTGCCCACGGCCCGCCGCGCGTTGAACATTCACACGTTAGGGGATTTCTTTTACCACAGCCTTGCCATCTCCGCCTGGAAATCGGCGGGCGGAAGCCGTTGGGCCCTCCGCGTCCATCCCTCGTCCGGCAATCTTCACCCTACCGAATGCTACCTCGTTGCGCCGGCCGTCGACGGATTGGCCGGGGGTGTCTATCACTACAATGCCTTGGGCCACGCCCTCGCGCGGCGGATTGACCTGCCCTCGGAGATCTGCTCTGCGTGGCGCGACCATTTTTCGGGTGACGGGTTCGCACTCGCACTGAGCACCATCTTCTGGCGGGAGTCCTGGAAGTATGGCGAACGCGCCTTCCGATACTGTCTCCTGGACGCCGGCCACGCGGCGGCGGCCATCACCATCGCCGCTCGCCTCAACGGCTGGCAGGCGCATTGCCTCTCCGGGGCTGGCGACCGCCAGATCGCCGCGATACTGGGTTTCGATCGAACCACCTGGCATCCTCTCGAATCGGAGTGGCCGGAAATGATCTTCTGGATTTCCGCCGTGCCGCAGGCCTCGGCCATACTGCGGTCCCTGCCCGAAGACTTGGTGCGATCGTTGGCAACCCTTCCGGTCAGCGGCCGGCCCGAGCCTTTGAGCCGGAAACCCAATCCATGGCCGATCATTCCACGTGCGGCGGCAGCAACGGAGAAGGCGCCCACTTCGGCGCTCGTCTTCGATCCCATGCCCCAAGGCGATTCCTATCCCGGGCCCCGATCCAGGCGTGCGTCGGATGTGATCCGCAACCGCCGCAGCGCGGTGAGTTACGATCCGGGCAAGCACATCGCGGCGGACACTTTTTTCGCCATCCTCGAGCGTACGCTTCCCCGGGCCGCACGCGCGCCGTTTGAAGCCGGACTTCCCGGGCCGGCCGTTCATCTTCTGCTGTTCGTCCAACGGGTGGAGGATATCGCCCCGGGCCTCTATTTCCTGGCGCGTTCGGCGTCGCGCGACACCATGTCGCAATGGCGGTCCAGATGCCGGCCCGAGTTTTCATGGCAGCCCGTGCGGCCGGACTTTCCCCTTTTTCTGCTCCAAACCGCCGATATGAGCTACGACGCCATGGCGGTGAGTTGCCACCAGGAGATCGCCGGCCACGGGGCCTTCGCCGTTGCCATGGTGGCACCTCTGAAGGCTACGGTTGCCGAACGGCCGTTCATGTATCGCCACCTGCACTGGGAGTGCGGCATGATCGGCCAGATGCTCTACCTGGAAGCCGAAGCCCACGGCATCCGCGGTACAGGCATCGGCTGCTTTTTCGACGACGCGGTCGCAGATCTTATGGGCATCGCCGACGGCAGCGTGAACAGCCTCTACCACTTCACCATCGGCCATCCCATCGAGGACCGCCGCATCACCACGCTACCGGCCTATCACCACCTGCACGCCGCCTGACACGCCAGCCGCTTTTATCCCGCTGATTTGCAAACCGGTACCCGGGTTCCTATATTGAATGGAAACGGTGGAAGCCCCAAGCGGGCGCAGGATAAGAACCTCCGCCACCGGTCACGCAGCCCCATGAATCTCTATTTTGGCGGCTTCGGACTGAATCCCGAAAAGCGACAGGAGGCAAACCCATGCCCAACCGATTAATAGACGAACAAAGCCCATATCTGCTTCAACACGCACACAACCCGGTGGATTGGTATCCCTGGGGCGATGCGGCGTTCGAACGGGCCCGCCTGGAGAACAAGCCGGTTTTTCTCTCCGTGGGATATGCCACCTGCCACTGGTGCCATGTCATGGCCCACGAATCCTTCGAAGATGATGAGACAGCGGCCGCACTCAACCGGAATTTCGTATGTATCAAGGTCGACCGGGAAGAGCGCCCGGACATCGACGCGGTTTACATGGCCGCCTGCCATCTGGTCACCGGCAGCGGCGGCTGGCCCCTGACGGTCATGATGACGCCTGACCGCAAGCCGTTTTTTGCCGGCACCTATATCCCCAAGCACAGCACCGCCGGCCGCCTGGGGCTCATCGATCTATGCGTCCGGGTCAATGACCTGTGGACCCGATCCCCCGATCGCGTGATCGAATCGGCCCAGGAGGTGGTCAGCCACCTGGGCGGTGCCTTTGCTTTCGAACCGCACGCGGCCGAGACTCCCGAACGGGCAGTCATCGACGCGGCCGCTGCCGGTGTGGCCCAGCGCTATGACGTCCAGTTCGGTGGTTTCGACGGCGCGCCCAAGTTTCCGTCGGCTCACCGGCTGCTTTTTCTGCTGCAGGTCTTCAAACGCACCGAAGACCGTAAACTGCTCGACATGGTTTCCCACACCCTCGTCGCCATGCGCCAAGGGGGGATATGGGACCACGTGGGATTCGGGTTTCACCGCTATGCCACGGATCGCCAATGGCTGCTGCCCCACTTCGAAAAGATGCTCTACGACCAGGCCATGCTGGCCCAGGCCTACCTCAAGGCCTGGGTGTTGACCCGTGAGCCGCTTTTTGCCCAAACCGCCCGGGAAATTTTGACCTATGTGCTGCGCGACATGACCGATCCGGCCGGCGGTTTCTATACGGCCGAGGATGCAGACAGCGAAGGTGAGGAGGGCAAGTTCTACCTCTGGTCATCGAGCGAGTTCGAGCGATTGGCGGTTGAAGACGCCGATGGCATCCCATGGCCGGAGATTTTTCGTCTCGAGTCCGAAGGCAATTTTTTCGATGAGGCCACTCGGCGTAAGACCGGCACCAATATCCTGCACATGGCCCGTTCCTGGTCCCAGTGGGCGAAACAGCTGAATGTTTCCCAGGATACACTGGAGCGGCGATGGGAAGACCTTCGCAGCCGGCTGTTCATTCGGCGGGCCGGCCGCGTGCCGCCGCTCAGGGACGACAAGATTCTGGCCGATTTGAACGGTCTGATGATCGCCGCCCTGGCCGAGGGGGCCATGGTGCTCGAGACATCCGAATATCTCGACGCGGCGGGCCGGGCGGCCGATTTTGTCCTCAAGAACATGACCGATGAGAGAGGCGGTCTGCGACATCGCTTTCGAAACGGCCAGGTCGCCATAACTGCCACGGTGAATGACTATGCCTTCTTCATCATGGGATTGCTCGGTTTGTCGCGCGCCTCTGGCAATCCCCATTGGGTCGATGCGGCCGTCCGCTTGCAGGGGCATATGGATGCCGCCTTCTGGGATCCGGAACAGGGCGGATACCACCTGACCGATGCCGCCGTTCACGAATTGCCGGTGCGGCCCAAAGAGGTCTACGACGGGGCAATCCCTTCGGCCAATGCCGTGGCCTTGCACAATTTGATCGGATTGAGCCGGTTGACATCCGAAGACGCCTGGTTGTCGCAGGCCGGTCGGTTGATCCAGGCCTTCGGCGGTTCGGTGCGCAAGCAGCCGTCGGCTTATCTGCATACCTTGGCGGGGTGGGAGTTGCTGTCGGGCAACCATCCTCGGCGGCCCACCTCAAACTGATCAACCCAACAAAGGAATTTGGCCATGGGCATCAAAAATCTGACACCGGAGGCTTTACGCGAGTATATCCGCACGCACCATGAAAACGTCTATGTGCTTGTGGACGTACGGCAACCCCAGGAGTATCGAATGGGCCACATCCCCGGCGCGCGCCTCATGCCGCTTCCCGATCTGGTGCGCGGCATGGATCAGTTACCGGCGCAAAAAGATCTGCTTTTCTACTGCCACAGCGGCGGACGTTCCATGGCCGCGGCGGCCATGGTGGCGGAGGAGGGTTTCGGCGAGCGGATATACAACCTGGAAGGGGGCATGCTGCGCTGGGACGGCGCAAAAATTGAAGACCTTCCCAAGGTGGCCCTGTTTGCCGGGCAATCATTGGCCGAAAGGTTCCAAACGGCCATGAACCTGGAGAAGGGGGCGCAGCTGTTTTACGAATCCGTGGCGCGGAAATGGGCCGGGCAGGATTGGTCCCAGACCTTCGCACGTCTCGCCAAGGCCGAAGTTGCCCATGCCCGTATGGCGCATGGATACTGGCGCCAGATCGACGAGACGATCGACTCTTTCGAGCCGATCTATGAGCGAATGAAAGGCGATGTCCTGGAGGGCGGCCTGACACTCGACGAGGCGCTGAAGAGGGTGTCCGGCGTGAAGAAGGAGGCCTGCCTGCGCCTCATCGAAATGGCCCTGCAGATCGAATATGCCGCCTTCGATCTCTACCGCAACCTGGCCGACGAGGTTAACACCGAGGAGGGGCGCCAGGCGTTTCTCGGCTTGTCCCATGCGGAAAAGGCCCATATGGAGGCCCTGATCGGCGACATCGAGGCGTGCTGAAGCGGGTTCACTTCTGCTTTGTGAAATAATCCGACAGGACCGCTCTCAGCGTCTCTTCGTTGAACGGTTTGTGCAATATCGCATTGACCCCGGCCGCCATGGCGGCCTCGTTGTCCTGGGATTCGTTCTGGGTGGTGACCATGACGATGGGCAGCTCTTCCCTGCTGAACCATGCACGGATCTGCCGGGTCAGATCCACGCCGCTGATATCCGGCATGTTCAGATCGGTAAAGATCAAATCGGGCTTGATGCGGCGCACCTGATCGATGGCCTGGGCCGGGAATTCGAACAGGATGGGTTCGCAACCCAGATTGTGCAGGACGCTGCGATAGATGTTGAGGATCATTTTGGAGTCGTCCACGGCAAAAATCTTAAGGATATCCAGGCTGGCCGTGCAGGTCTGGCTTTCGATGGCCGCGGCCATTTCGGACTCTCCATGGGCCTTGAGCAGGGCGCTGAAATGGGAACGAATGTCGCTGTGGGCTTGACGGCAAAGGTACTCGGTGGCGAACTGCCGGAAGACTTCCTCCTGGATCAGGTCCATGAAGATCGTATCGCACTCGGTGTCCATCACCGTGCGGCTGATGCGGCGCTCGGCCGGATCTTCGTCGCGGATCATGTTCTTCACACCGGCGGCCAGAACGGTGTTGTAGTTGTGATCGATGGCACTGGCTGCGGCGGAGCGCACATTGTCCACCGGATCGTTGAGCCCCTGGGCCAGGGCAAAGGCCCCTTTGGCCATGGGCAGCTTGCCCAGTGCCTCGTAGGCGGCAAAGCGCACATTGGCATCTTTGGGTTCGTTGTGCAGCAGTTTACGGATCGGCGAAATGGCCGATTCATCGCCGATGTCGCCCAGGACATTTAAGGTGTGGATCAACAGGTCCGGGTCGTTGTAGCGCAGGTTGTTGATCAATACCGGTACGGCCTTGCGTCCGATATCGAGCAGACGCTGCTTGCCGGCGTTGCGCAGGTGCGCCATCTGGGCTGAGAGCGTATCGTTGAGACGATCCAGTGCTTCGGGTTCCTGGGAGGTGGCAAACAGATCCAGAATCATATAATCGAGATCCGGGTCGGCTCCCAGCTTTTCGGCCAGACGCTGGATGGCGGTGGGGGTTCCAAGGGTGCCCAGGGATTGGATGGCCGCGATGACCAGTTCGACGCTGCCGGCGTATAAGAATTCGGAAATCGGCGTGGTGGCCGACGGATCGCCGATCATGCCCAGGGAGACGATGGCCCCCCGCAACGCCTTTTCGTCCTGGTCTTCGTTGAGGATACCCAGCAGCACCGGTGTGGCCTCTTCCAGCTTGATCTCACCGGCCACTTCGGCCAGAATGACGCGATGGCTGGGCTTGACTTCGCGCATCAGCATCTGGTTGAGCATTTGTGGATTGTCCAGGGCCCTGGAATAGAGAAGCTCCTTCAGGGCCGGGTCGGCTTCATGGCCTGCGTGGGGTTGGGCCAGACACGCCACCAGAAGCGGAAAGACAAACGTGTCCGGTGCCTTGCTGAGTTCGTACAAGGCCTTGCGCTGGATCTGGGCCTCCATCTGGGAATAGTGGGCCATCACCAGGCGGGCCTTGATCAAGTCGTTGGTTTTGATATCAAAACGCAACTCTTCGAGAAAATGACCTGGATCGACACGGGCCATGGATATCCTCCTTGGAGCGGCCTGGCATGTCCCGCCGGGCAGGCTCTTGTATGCTTGGGATGAACGGTCGGCGGTGCCCTCGGAGATTGGCGCAGGAGAGTCGAAGGGGTGGTGCAACGCAGACCTCATTTTTTCAAGTTTCATATCGGCACCCGGCAGCCGTCGCTTGAGAGTCATTATCCGTTTTATTTGTGATCCTGCAGAAACGATGACCGGTCATCGGCCATTGGTATGCCAATGGTATTTTTTTGTTGATTTGCACCGTCCGATTGGTGCATGGCGCAGGGCCAGGGTATATTTGGTGTCCAACTGAACCTCGGACATGGAAGGCGACGCTTTGACCTCCCGCATGGCAGCACAAGTTGCGACCCTTTCTCCAGACCTGTGCGACGGCATCAGGCGACAATTGGGCGCCTGGTACGACGATCTCAAGCGCGATTTGCCATGGCGCCGAACGGGTGATCCATATGCCGTCTGGGTGTCTGAAGTGATGTTGCAGCAGACCCAGGTCAAAACCGTCATTCCCTATTATCATCGGTTCATGACGCTGTTTCCCGATGTGCAGCACCTGGCCCGGGCAAACGACATGACGATATTGAAGGTATGGGAAGGGCTTGGGTATTACACCCGGGCCCGAAACTTGCATCGTGCGGCTCAACAGATCGTCAAGGTTTCGGGCGGTGAAATACCCAGCCAGTGGGACGACCTGCGGCAATTGCCAGGCGTCGGCGACTATATCGCCGCCGCCGTTTTGAGTATCGCTCATAGACAACCCTATGCCGTCGTGGACGGGAACGTGAAACGGGTTTTGGCACGCCTTTTGTTAATGGCGGTCCCTGTCAACCAAGCGTCCGGTCACAAGGCCTACCAGGCCATGGCCGACCAGTTGCTGGATCATTCGAACCCCGGACGACACAACCAGGCCATGATGGAACTGGGGGCCGTGATCTGTACACCGAAGACGCCATCTTGCGGGCAATGCCCGGTTCACTCTTTTTGTGAGGCCCGTCGAACCCGACAGACCCACTGCTACCCGACGCGCACCAGGCGTGCCGGCGTGCCGCACAAACAGCTTGTCGCCGGTGTGGTGCTGAAAAACGGTCGGTTCTTGTTGACCCAGCGGCCCGGTGAGGGGCTCTTGGCCGGCCTGTGGGAGTTTCCCGGCGGATTACTGGGAGTGGATGAGGATTCGGCTGCAGCCTGTGCCAGTCGGATCGAGGAAACGACCGGGTTGAAGGTGCGGGTGGAACGACACATTGCCGCCGTTCGACATGCTTACACACACTTCAAGATCCACATGGAGCTGTTCGTGTGCGTCTGGCAGCAGGGGAGGGTTCGTTTGAACGGTCCGGCGGCTTTCCGGTGGGTGTCGGTCGCCCAGCTGGAATCCTATCCGCTGCACAAGGCCGTGCACAAGGCACTGCCCGCATTGCGGCATCATCTTACCAGATTTAAAGTTAAATAGCCCCATTCGGGCGTTTTCGTCGAGGCATGGTCATGAAGCACTCCCCTTTGATCACAGGAATGATCCCACAGACGATTCTATCGTTGACAGTACAATTGTTCTCACTCCTGCTGGTTCTGTCGGCGGCCACGGCAGCCGGGGCCGTCACCTACGCCTATATTCCGAGCTACGACGATGACCGGGTCATCCGCGTGCGGGCCAGCGACGGTGCTGTGGCATCTCTCGACATCTCCGCAGCCTTGCCGGCCGGCGCGGTTTGCCATCCACACGGTTCGGCGGTGATGCCCGATGGCAGCTTTGTCCTGGTCACCTGCGAGTCGAACGACAGCGTGCTGCGGATCAACAACGCGGATTTTGGCTCCGGCTTGACCTACAGCCGGGCGCCGATCCCAGTCGGCGACTTTCCCCAGGGCGTCGCGATAGCACCTTCCGGGGATTATGCCTATGTGGCCAATTATGAGGACGACACCGTTTCCAAAATCGATTTGACGACGTTTCAGGTGGTCGGCGCGGCCATCGCGGTCGGCGACGGACCATGGGGAATCGATGCGGTCCACGATGCGGATTCTGATCGGACCCTGGTTTTCGTCTCTAACTTTTTGGATGGCAGCGTGACGGTCATTGTCGATTCGGCGGCGGACGGCATCACCACGGAAACCGTCCCATCCATCGGGGGCGGTGGCTTCAGCGGCGGTCCGACCGGTATTGCAGGAACCCCCGACGGCCGCTATGTCTATGTGGCCAATCAGAGCAGCGCCAACGTGGCCGTCATCCGGACCAGCGATCGCTCGGTCATCGAGCGAATCGGCATCATCGGCGTGCCCTGGGGCGTGGCTGTCGGATCGAGAGGCGATTATGTCTACGTGACCAACAGCAACAGGAACTCCGTCACCGTGATCGATGCGATTGCACAGGCCATTCACGCCACGTATGCGGTCGGTTCCGGCCAGCTGGGCGTCGCTGCGCCGCGCAACGGTGATTTCGCATATGTGGTCTGCACGGACATCGATGACACCATTCGGAAAATCGACGTGAGCCAGGATACGGTCACCGAATTCATCAGGGGCCAGACCAGCCTCGCCGTAGCCCTGGGCGCTTTTATCGGCGGCACGCCTCCCACTGCGCCATCGGAATTGAGCGGTCTGGCTATATCCGGCAGCCGGATCGACCTGACTTGGACGGACAACAGTGCGGACGAACTGGGGTTCGTGCTGGAACGTCGGAAGGAAGGGGACACCGCATTCCTGCAGATCGCGGAATTGCCGGCCAACACCACCACGTACACCGACATCGGGCTTTCCCGCGAAACGATCTACGCCTATCGCCTGTCTGCATTCAATGAAACCACCGACTCTGATTCTGCGTCCGCGAGTGCGGAAACCACCGCATCCGAGGACAGCTTCTCATGGTGTTTCATCGGCGTCCTGCTTCAAGAGTGACGGCGCCGTCCGGAAACGGCCTTATATGAATCCACGGGAATTGAATCTTGCGGTGGGAAAGCATGCCGCCGGTTGTCCGAATGACGAGACCAATGGGGGGTGCCAGTGGCCGAGCCGGCCATCGAGTGTCCCGGCGGCATGCAATTCGTTTTTTGCGGATCTATCTATTGTCCTCTATTGTCCGAACAGAAACGTCGTCCCCACGGTATTGAGCACGAAGCGACCGGGCATGGCCCGTTCAAATGCGTTAATCGCCTTCCAGCCGGTACAGTGCGTGGGCACGATCAAATCCGGTTGAATGGCCTGCATGGCCGCCACGGTCGGTTCGATCAGCGGTTCGCTCATGCCGCTCAAATGAAATCCCCCGAGCACGGCGTGAATCTTCTCTGTACCACTGGTCTTGGCCAGGTGTTTGACCGTGTTGATGATGCCCGAGTGTGAACATCCGCCCAACACCACCAGGCCCTTGTTTTTCAATCGGAACGCGATGGCCTGGTCGTCTTCGAACAGGTCCGCTTTCCATTCGCCATCCTGCTTCGATTCCAAACCGGGCGACCCGGTCTCGAAAGCCGTGGTCCGTTCCACCGTGCCGGAGACCAGAATCAGGCCGCCGGCTACCGTGGAGGGGGCGCTGCGCATGTCGAGATCTGCACCGGCCTCCCTGAGCTCGGCTTCGTTCAGCGAGGGCATGGGCACATAGGTTTCCGGCCCGAGCTTGATCCTGCGTTCCACGAAGGCGCCGGGATGCAGCACCAGGGGCAGCCGCCGGCCGAGTTTCTGGAAAAACAGACTTAAGCCACCGAAATGGTCGAAGTGACCGTGGCTCAGAACCATGCTCTCCACATCTTCGATTCTGTGTTTGACGACACCGAATCTGCCCGCCAGGCTTGACGGCAGCAAGGCGGCGTTGTGATTGAGGCACTCTCCGGAAATGCCGGCGTCCATCATGATGGTGTGACGCCGCTCGCCGGACTGGACGGTCACCAGGTAGGAAAGTCCATGTTCCGCCTTGGGGGCACTCGGCGGAGGGAGCCGCATTCTTTTGATGCTGTCCGTGTCCGGGGCCAGCAGGTCGGTGTAATTGTCCACGAGAAACGTGACTTCGGCGTGGTCGATATCAGGCAGTTGGATTTGCGTCATTTGCGACTCCTTTCATCAATGCCGTTGACCATCTTCCAAGGGGAAATAGGGTTTGATGTCCAGGATCGGCGTGCCGTCCAGCGTATCGAGCCCCTTGACCCGGATACGGCAACCATCGACCTTCAATACCTCCACGATCGACATGCCGATGGCATTGGGCCGCCTGGGGGAACAGATACTGAAGACGCCAAGAGGGGCGTCCCGATGGGGCGGCGTCTGGCGGAGCAGCTCCGGCGTGAAGGGGGGACTGCGGTCAAAGTGAAACAGCACCACGATGCGCTGGCCTGGAGTGATGTCGCTCACGCCGGCTTCATATTCGGGAAGGATATTGAGCCACCCCTCCACATCCGACAGGGTGTGATGCCGCGGGGTGGCTTGTTCTCCGGGATCCCGTTCGATGGTTCCGATGGCGTTGAAGACAATGGACATGGTGTGGGTCTATCCTTCAGGCCTTCAGTTTCTGCAAGGCCTGTTCGCCCGCTATGGAGATCGGTTCCAAACTAGGCTCGGAAGAGATGTCCGGATTGCAGGCGCACATGTGGGTGGTCAGATCCGACATGGTTTTTCCCCCCCAGATCAGCGCGTTGACCGTATCGATGGATTTGGCAGATGCAACGGTGTGGGCCACGATCTGGCCACCGATCAATTTTTCGGTCTTCTTATCGAACACCAGCTTGATGCGCCAAGGCTGCACCCCGGGAATCATGCCGTGCTTGCTTCTCGAATCCACTGTGGCCGTAATGGTATCGAAGCCTTCCCTCTTCGCCTCCTCTTCGGTTAATCCCGTGGAGGTGGCCACCCGTTCGAAGAACTGGCATCCGCCGGCATTCAGGACGCCGGGAAAAGGAATGGCGTAACCGGCCAGCCGTTTGGCGGCCAACCGCCCCTGAATGACGGCCGGACCGCGCAACTGACCGGGCACCGGTTTGCCGGTAATGAAGTGAAATTTTTCCACGCAATCGCCTCCCGCCAGAATGTGCGGATCGGAAGTCTCCTGGTACGGGTTGACCTTGATGCCGAAACGGCCGACCTCCAGGCCGATCTCCGTGGCCAGTTCCACGTTGGGCCGGGTGCCGATGTTCATGAAGACCATGTCGGCGGGCAGCTCTTTGCCGGAGGCAAGAAGCACGCCAGACACCTTGTCCGCCGTGCCGATGATTTTTTCTACCTTCTCGCCGGTCATGACCCTGAGCCCTTTTTCTTCCAGGTGGGTTTTGACCAGGGAGGCCATATCCATGTCCAGCATGAGCGGCAACGGCCGGTCCATCAGTTCCACGATGGTGATGTCCATTTTATCCTTGGCCGTTGCGGCCAACAGGGAGGCCACCTCCAGGGTGATAAAACCGGCGCCGATGAAAAGTATTCTCCTGGGTTTTTTCTCCAGGAAGTAATTTTTGATCCTGCAAGCGTCCGGCAAGCCCCGCAAGGTCATGACCCCTTCGAGATCCCGGCCTTCGATGGGGGGCACCATCGGGCTGGCCCCCGTGGCGAGAAACAGCTTGTGATAGTCAAGGGTGTCGCCATTGGCCAGCGTCACCTTGCGACCGGATGCATCCACCCGAACCACCTCGCCTTCGATCACATCGATCCCGGCGTTTCTCAGGTTTTGATCGGGAACCACGATCGCGTCTTCCGCGGCCAGACCGGCCACGACATGGGGAAGCGCTCACCTGACGATGAAATACTGCTCTTTGCGAATGACGGTGACGTCCACCTCCGGCATCAGTTTTTTAGCCAGCATGGCGCACGGCCCCCCGGCGCCGCTGCATCCCACGATGATGAGCCTTTCACCTTTTTTCATAGGTTGCCTCCTTTTGGCCGATTAAGCAAAAATCATAGATGGGCCGTGATTAAAAATTGAACACTTTCGCCTCCGCCGCCATGTCAATCAGATGCGGCCCACCATCGAGCTGCATGTTGGAATAAAACAGGGCCTCATCGACTTTGCGGTTTTTGGCGCACGGCGTGCAAATGCCTATTTTAACTTCATTTTCAACGAGGTAGGGCAGATAGTCCTGCGGACAGTCCCCGGTATCCGTTCTTTGGGAGAGCTCCCTTTCCTGGTTGGCCCACATCACGCCGCTGTCGATGAAAAAAAGGTCCACATGATGCCCCTTGGAGTGGGCGATTTTGGCAAATTGGAAGCAGCGGGTGGCGGATTCGTTGTCGTCTTTACTCAAAACAAATAGAAAATTGGCCATCTCAAGCGCTCCTTTCTTTGGCTTCAGGATTTGTCATCTGCGAATGCTTTTTTCTATTTCACCTAATGGGCACGATCAGGCCAATCGCTTGCCGGCCCCTGGGCCCGGCGCCACAGCGTAGATTTCTTCGACCTGCATGATGACGGCTCCCTTGGATTTCAGGGGAAAACCGGCTTTGTTGCTCATTTCCTCGATCCAACGGGCGGTCTCTTCAAAACGCGGGCCTGAAGTTTCGATGGTAACGCTTCCCTTCAGTTGGTAGCCTTCGTGGCCTTCCCAGAACGTGACGGCAACGTGCGGGTTGCTTTTCATGTTTTGCAGGGTCTTGCCGAAAAACTGGTCGGATATGAGAACCGTTTCATCATCGAGAATTTTCTTTGCACCTACCGGGACCCCATTGGGGGTGCCGTCGGGTGTGGCCGTGATGAGAACCGCGGTACGGACTTTCGTGAAGAGTTCCTGGATGCGTTGGGTCATTTTCGCCATGTGTCTTCTCCTCATTTTATTCCAGTGGTTTGTACGCATCGACGATCAGCGACACGTTGTTGATTTTGCCTTCCCGGTTGCGGTGGTCCAGAAGCAGGGACCGGTAGACCGGGCCATCTTGGATGGACCACTGATGGTAATGAAAGCGGCCCCGTTCGTCGCAATATTCCAACAGATCCACCTGAAAACCGGCGTGCTCGAAGAGCTTTGAAAAGCGGTGGTAGTCATACAGAACCTTGTGGTCGGCGGCCGGATGATCGGCCGGCCCCGGTCCTCCCACCCTCGCATGGCGCTGGTAGTCGGGATCGGGAAAGTTCCCGTCAGGCACGGCGCAACGCAAATATCCTCCCGGTTTGAGCCAAGAATAACACAACTCCGCGGCTGCCCGGCCCTCATCCTCGGTCAGGTGTTCCCACACGTGTTCGCATAAAAACGCTTCGGCCCGTCGCTCTCCGAAGAACGAGTTCCATAGCTCGGGGCGCAGCAGGTCCAGCGAAGTCTTGTCGGTAGCGATCCAGCCGGGCCAGGATTGTCCTCCGGCACCTATGATCACTCTTAGGGGTCGATCCGGTGGCACCCCATCAATGTTCGGCATAGTGCATTATTTCCAATTTCCAACCTCTGAAGCAACCCTGTTTTTTCATTTTGGGATCACACGGCCTTCTGGGCGGTATGACCCGCAGGGCGGGGGAACTCAATGGCCGGCACGATCTCTCGCATGATGGTTGCGGTCGGCGATGTGACGAAAGCCGATACAAACGATTGTCCGCTGTCACAGGCCATTGCGATTTGCGGATCGATGGGAATGGATCCCAGAAAAGGCACGTTCATGCTGCTGGCAATGTTCCGGCCGCCGCCCGAAGAAAAAATGTGCGTGACTTCACCGCACTTCGGGCACACAAAGCCGCTCATGTTCTCGACGATGCCCAATACGGGCACATTCAATTGACGGCAGAAGGTGACCGACTTGCGAACATCCACGGCCGACACCTTCTGGGGCGTGGTCACGACGACGGCGCCATCCAGATGACCGATCAGTTGGCAGACCGAAAGAGGTTCGTCACCGGTACCCGGGGGCGAGTCGATGATTAGATAGTCCAGGTCCCCCCAGGCCACATCTTTTAGGAACTGCTTGATGGCGATCATTTTCATGGGACCACGCCAGATAATGGCATCGTCCTGTTTTTGCAGAAAAAAGCCGGCACTCATCACTTTCAAGCCCTTTACGTTCACCGGGAGGAGATTTTCGCCATCTCCCTGAACTCCTTGTAACTCGATGCCGAGCATGGTGGGAACGCTGGGGCCGTGAATGTCCACATCCAACAGGCCGACCTTCTTTCCTTCCATGACCAGGGCCATGGCCAAGTTGACGGCGACCGTGCTTTTCCCGACGCCGCCCTTGCCCGAGAGAACCACGATTTTGCGTTGGATCCGACAGAGCCGTGACTGCAATTTTTGCCGGTCCTGGAAGTCCTTTTCACTTTCCCCTTTCTGGGGGTTCTTCGCAGAGCAGCTTTTATCACCACAACTGCTGCAGCCCGATGCGTCTTTGTTCTTTGTGTCTTGCGATGTTGATTCCACGTGCCGATGACTCCATTTTTGTAAGATGATTTATATTAAAAAACAGGTTGAACCGTCTGATCAGCCGGCTGGATGTGAACTCTGGCTCTGAGCATGAGCATTGCCGGTCAGTCCCGGCATGCGAAAGCAGGCGTTTCCCAGGCAGCCTTTTTGAAACGCGGCGATCACCGCATCCACCTCGCCGCATGTGAATCCGATAACGCGGATGCCAGCATGCTTGAGCGCACTTTCCAAGGCGAAACTGATGGCGCCGCAGATCAGGATATTCACGCCGATCTGCGCCAACTCCTTGATCCGGCCAAACGGCCCCACGCTCGTCAGGTAGACGCTTTCCCTCGTGATTTCTTGATGTTCCGCCGTGTCGACCAGCAAGAGCCGTTCGGAGACATCGAAAACCGGTGAAACGCGGCCATTCCATTGTGATACGGCAATTCGCATGGCGTGGGTGGAGCAACAGGCGTGCCAGGGGGTGTTCGGATGAAATTGGGCCGCGGCATGTGGATTTGGAGGCTGCAAGGCAGAATATGGATTGTAAACAACGATGCAATATGCAACATTAGCCGACCTGGTATTCTGGTAAATTGCATGAGTTAATTGGTTCAGGGAGGTGCCATGCACGATGACAAGGAAGCGCATCATCGGGATGTGATTCTCGATTCGGTCAATGAGGGTGTTTTTACGGTGGATTCGCAGTGGCGGATCACCGCATTCAATCGGGCCGCAGAGCAGATTACCGGCATCATGCGCAGTGATGCCATAGGAAAGGCATGCTGTGACGTTTTTCATGCCGATATTTGTGAAAAGGCGTGTGCCTTGCGGCAGACTTTCGATACGGGTCGACCGATCGTCAATGCCACCGCGCATATCGTGACCAACCAGGGGCGCCGGGTACCCATTCGCATATCCACCGCCATTCTCAGGGACCGGCGCGGAAGAGTGATCGGCGGGGTCGAAACCTTCCAGGATCTGAGCCAGGTCGAAGAACTGCAGAAAGAGCTGGAAAGCCGTTATACCTTTGAGGATATTGTCGGCCGCAGCGATGCCATGATGCAAGTATTCAAGGTTCTGCCACAGATCGCCGAAAGCAGCAGCACCGTCTTGATCGAAGGCCCCAGCGGTACCGGCAAGGAGCTTTTTGCGCGTGCCATTCACAATTTGTCGCCCCGCGCCAAGCATCGTTTTGTGGCCGTCAATTGCGCTGCCCTGCCCGATACGCTACTGGAAAGCGAACTTTTCGGGCATAAGGCCGGTGCTTTCACCGATGCCCGGCGCGACAAGGCCGGCCGTTTCGAGATGGCCGATGGGGGGACCATTTTTCTCGACGAGATCGGAGACATCTCGCAGGCCATGCAGACACGGCTGCTGCGGGTGCTTCAAAACCATGTCATTGAGCCATTGGGTGCCGTGCGGCCCAAAACGGTGGATATCCGAGTGCTGGCCGCAACCAATAAGGACCTGGCCGGACTGGTTAAAAGCGGCGCTTTCCGCCAGGATCTCTACTATCGAATCCGGGTGATCCATCTGGTGTTGCCCATGCTCCGGCAGCGGCGGGAGGATATTCCCCTCTTGATCGATCATTTCGTCAAAAAATACAACCGTTTGCAGGGAAAGGACATCGCCGGCGTGTCGGTGGAGGTGGTCTCCCGGCTCATGGAACACGATTTCCCGGGAAACGTACGCGAACTGGAAAACATCATCGAGCAGGCCTTCGTGCTGTGTCGCGGCGGCATGATCGAGATGCATCATCTGCCGCCTGAACTCCGGTCCGAAACCCTTGCCCGCAGAGATACGGGTGGCCCGGTGAACTTGAAGAGCATGGAGCGGCAGTTCATTCGCCAGACCTTGAAATACCATAACGGCAATCGCCGGGAAGCGGCCAAGGACCTGGGCATCGACGTTTCCACGCTCTATCGAAAAATCAAGTCCCTGGGTATCGAAGTGCCGGAAACCGATGGTCGCAGTAGAAGGAATTGAGCACCAACCTAAAGAAACCTCTCCATACCCGTTTGCCTGTTTCAAGGATGTGGGTTTAGAATTGCAAATTGCAATACTGGTACGGTTGCCAATTTGCTCCTATGAATAATTTTAAATATAAAATTAGATGGATAAATCTGGTTTAGCAGTAGGCATGCAAATTGCTGATGGTCTTTGTGCCATCCGGCAGCCAACGTGTTGATGAACGCTCGCCGGTTCTTTCAACGGAGTTTTAGACCTATGCCCAATCGCAAGGCGCAAGTCGCTCCAGCGACAATGACCGATGCAATCCTTGAGAGCATCTCCGATGGCGTCTTTACGGTGGACGAGCATTGGCGGATTACCTCGTTTAACAGCGCGGCAGAAGCCATTACCGGAATTCCTCGCGCCCAGGCCATCGGTCGGCGCTGTTCCGAGGTGTTTCGCTCGAGCATGTGTGAAACGGAGTGCCCGCTTTTCCAGACTCTGAAAAACAAAAGACCGATCATCGGAAAGTCCGGCTATATCATCGATGCCAACCAGGCCAGGATCCCGATCAGCGTTTCCACGGCCGTTCTGCGCGATGCAGAGGGGCGTATTGTCGGGGGGGCCGAAACCTTCCGGGACTTGAGCGAAGTCGAAACCCTGCGTCAGGAGCTCGCCGGACGGTCCAGAGTGGGCGATATCGTCAGTCGCAGCCCGCTGATGCAGCGGGTGTTTGAAGTGCTGCCGGCCATTGCCGCCAGTCCGAGCACGGTCCTGATTCTCGGGGAAACCGGAACCGGCAAGGAACTCATGGCCAGTACCATTCACTCGCTCAGCCCCAGGCGCAACGGTCCCTTTGTGGCCGTCAACTGTGGCGCCCTTCCCGATACGCTGCTGGAGTCCGAGCTCTTCGGCTACAAAGCCGGTGCGTTTACCGGTGCCAACAAGGACAAGCCTGGACGATTCGCCATGGCCAAGGGGGGAACCCTGCTGCTGGATGAAATCGGCGAAGTGAGCCCGGCCCTGCAGGTGCGCCTGCTGCGGGTCTTGCAGGAGAGGACCTTCGAGCCACTCGGGGCGACGGCCTCGGAAATGGCCGATGTCCGCATTATCGTCGCCAGCAACAAGGACCTGGCCATGGAGATGCGCCAGGGGTCGTTTCGGGAAGATCTCTACTATCGTGTCAACGTGGTACGGGTCGAACTGCCCCCCCTGCGGCGCCGAAAGGAGGATATCCCCCTGCTGGCCGAACAGTTCGTTGAGCGTTTCAACCGCCTGCAGCGCAAGGAGATCAAAGGGATCGCGCCCGAAGCCTTGTCGCTCATGATGGCCCACGAGTGGCCTGGAAATGTCCGTGAGCTGGAAAACGTGATCGAGCGCGCGTTCGTCCTGTGCAATAAGGAGGTGATCGGCATGGAGCATCTGCCCGACGAGTTGACCTCCCACCGCAGACCCGGCGGCCTGCTGCCTTCGGGCATAAAGGAGGCGCGCAATTTGATCGACAGCCAGACCGTCCGAACCGCATTGGAGCAAAACGGTTACAACCGCCTGGCCGCCGCCCGGGCCCTCGGTATTCATAAAAGCACCCTTTTTCGCATTATCAAGCGACTCGGCATCAATCTGCCGGAGCAGGATGGCCGCTCCATGAGCAGCAAGAAACAGGGATGAGAACGGGGAGTCGATACAGTCTTATTTCAGCGACTGTACGCCAAGTTGGAGGGCGCTTTTTTGCTACCGTGATCTTCCCTGCATAGAGTTCCAGCCGATGCAAAAAATAATTAATACAGTTGGATAAATTAAATCACGCAATAGGCCGCGCTTTGGCATGCCGAATGCTAAACACTTTAAAGACCTATAAGCGTCGCTCGCTATCAGGCATAGGAGTGCACCGCCTGGCAGATAAATGCGGCAACCTTTATCACACTTCTTACGAAGGAGGAGGAAATCAGCGCATGACGCAACAGCCGATCACGCTCGGCGTGAAAAAAAATCAGACCTTTTTGGAAAAAGTGAAGGAGATCCTGCCCGATGGCGGGAACTTGAACCTGTGCCTGACGTGCGGTGCCTGTTCGTCCGGTTGCCCGGCCACCGGGCTCGACAATATGGATCCGCGCAAGTTTTTGCGCATGGCCGCCCTGGGAATGGATGAGGAGATCCGGAAATCGGATTGGGTGTGGATGTGCTCCATGTGCCAGCGATGCATCTACGTCTGCCCGATGAAAATCAATATTCCTCAGTTGGTTTTCAACGCGCGCGCCCTGTGGCCCAGGGAAGAGCGCCCCAAGGGCATTCTCGGGTCTTGCGACATGGCATTGCGCAACGACAGCTGCAGCGCCATGGGTACCTCGCCTGAAGACTTCCAGTTCGTGGTCGAGGACGTACTGGAAGAGTATCGGGAAAACCAGCCGGAATTTGCCGAAATGGAGGCGCCCATCGACAAGGAGGGGGCCGAGTTTTTCCTCAACCAGAATTCACGCGAACCGGTCACGGAACCGGACGAGATGGTGCCCCTGTGGAAAATCCTGCACCTGGCCGGCGCCGATTGGACCTATGGGTCCAAGGGATGGGGCGGCGAGAACTACTGCATGTTCCTGGCCGATGACGATGCCTGGAAGCACATCACCAGCACTGCGGCCAAGCAGGCCGACGACCTGGGGTGTCGCGTCTTTCTCAATACCGAGTGAGGGCACGTTACCTTCTCGGTCCTGGCAGGACTGAAAAAATACAACATTCCTCACAAGTTCGAGGTCAAGAACATCTACGAATACTACGCCAAGTGGATTCGCGAGGGCAAACTGAAGGTCAATTCCGACTGGAACAAGGATCTGAAAATCAAGTTCACCGTCCAAGATCCGTGTCAGATCGTTCGCAAGAGTTATGGCGACCCCATTGCCGAAGATCTGCGCTTCGTCGTCAAGTCCGTGGTCGGCGAAGACAACTTCATCGACATGGAGCCCAACCGCTCGAACAATTACTGCTGCGGCGGCGGCGGCGGGTTCCTCCAATCCGGCTATAAGGAGGCGCGCCTGGAGTATGGTCGGCTGAAAGATCAGCAGATTCAAACGACCGGTGCGGATTACTGCATCGCCGGATGCCATAACTGCCATGCCCAGATCCATGAACTGAGTGAGCATTACGGCGCCGGTTACGGCGTCGTGCATTTGTGGACACTGATTTGCCTGTCTCTCGGAATTTTGGGGCCAAACGAGCGAGAATACCTGCGCGATGACTTGAAAGAGGTTAATGTCTTTCATCCCGAAACCGCGATGTAGACTTTGATTTCAAAGGTCGTGTTTTTATCTCCCTGGCGTAAAAACGCCGGAAGAATTGCAGGGCAGAAGTAATTGTATCGATCGGAAGGCTCGAAGGTTTTCACTTCGAGCCTTCCTTACCTTCTGTTTCAGGTTGCTCCATGATCACCTATACACTCGAAGAACTAAAGCAGAAGAGAGTAGAGGCATTGGTGGGATCTGAGCACGCGATTCTCAGGCATCACGATACCTACCGCGCGTTAAAACATCTCTTGAGGGATATCAACAGCGGCCCGGTGGATGTATCGGATTACTACCGAACCGCCAGCCGGCTGGCGATGCTGCTCAGAGAGATGAGTGAAGGGCCCGGGCAAAATATTTTTCAACTTTTTGCGACCCAGGTCGACCCTGCCAAGGGAGGCCGCGCCCGCTGGTTTCGTCTGGCCTGCCTCGATTTGGAGGAACACGTCAGGGATATCGAACGTTGGCGGGCCGGCAAATCCCGCCTTAGAATCGTAAAGTAGCGCCCATCCACAAATGGCCAATTTGCCTGATATCTGCATTCTGCTCAAAATTTTATCCTCCGAATATCAACTATCTGCCTGCGGCAAAATTTTTCGCACGTCTTGATCTCAACCCAATCTGTCTATTTGTGGACGGACACTAGGTAGAGCATTGACGGTCGCGGGCCTGCGTCTCTTCCAGCGGCCATGGTCGCTGATCTGGAATGACCGTCTTTTAATTCTTCTTTTTTTCAAAACCAAAAAATCAAATCATCCCGTTAATTTAAGCCATGCGGACCGGCCTTCTGAAGGTTGGCACGTGCCGTGCTAGTAATGTGTTATCGGAGGACTCGATTGATTCCCATGAACGCCGCCTTCACTACATGGAATAGCCGGATCGCCCCTGTTTTCGATGTTGCGCGAACGGCCTGCATTGTCGAAGTCGATCAAGACGGACGCGTGTCACAGCGAATGGAGACATTCAAGGATGACTTGCCGGCCCAGAAGGTACTGTGCCTGGTTCAATGGAAAATTGAAAGCCTGGTCTGCGGGGCCATCTCTCGCTCTCTGCAATTGATTTTAGCTGCTCAGGCCATACGGGTCATTCCTTTCGTGGCCGGAGATCTGCAGGAGGTGATCGGCGCCTGGCTCAAAGGTTCCATCGAAGACGCCGCTTTCGCCATGCCGGGGTATGGCGGACGGCGCCATCGCAAGATGGGCGGCGCTGCTCCAATCGGCATGGGAGCATGGGTTCTTGCGCCTGAGGAGACACAGCATCCCAGGGGGGGAGGTCGCAGACGAGGTCAGCCCCATGGCCAGGGTAGATCGGTGCGTTCAGCGGGCGGCGTCGAAGAATGTCTATGTCCGAAATGTGGGCGACGGGAACCCCGCCAAACAGGGATGCCCTGTACCATGTTGCAGTGCCGCACGTGCGGCACTGCGATGGTCAGTTCCTCCTATCACAGTTCAAAACCAAGGAGGTGACACATGCCAGCTGGAAATGGCAGCGGACCAATGGGATTGGGACCCATGACCGGTCGCGGTCTGGGATATTGCAGCGGAGAGGTAGCCCCCGGATACGGCAATTTGGCGCCCAAGCGGGGCTACGGTATGTTCCAGGGGCGCGGCCGGAGAGGCGGTTGGCGGTACTGGCAAGGCGGCGGAGCCGGCAGGATGAATTGGGGCGGATACGGGTCTTACGCGCAAGGGGCTTCTTCCGAGTTGGAACGACAGTCGTTGAAGCGTCAGGCGGATCTGTTACAGTCTGAACTGCAGCGCATACAGCAGCGCCTGGCCGATTTGGAAGCTGCAGAAGAGAGTTAAAACATTCGATTCACACGACCCCATGACATCGGCCCCCACCGGCCGCAAGGGCGGGCTTTACGCCCGCCCGCAATTGCGCTAAGGTAATTTGCGGCTGTTCTGCCGCGGGCGATCAGCCGATCGTCCGTTCGTCGATCGACAACTTGCAAGACGATATCCCAAGGACAGCGGCAAATGGCGTTTTCGCTTGAACTTGACCTTTCCGGACACTGTATCCAAACCGAGATCAAACGGCTGCACAACCGCGCGGTATCGCTCTATTTTCGTTCAGATCCGGAAACGCGCCAGAGCCTCGAACAGACCATCGAAGTGACCCGACGCGCGCTTGAATCCCTTGATTTTAAATATCTTCGCAGTCGTCATGCGCCATTGGCCGGCCAAAGCGATGCCTATGTGTTGCTGATACAGGAAGACGATCGCATCGGGATCGTTTTGGATGGCAGAAATATTTTTCCCGACCAATAAAAGAGATGGGGCCGATCATTCCAATGGCAGCAAAGCCGACCTATGAAGAATTGGAAGCCAGGGTGAAAGCGCTGGAGAGCGCCCTGGCGGCGTCCAGACGGCAGGACAATACCGTCATCCGTCAGCTTTCCGAAGATTTCAAACAACTTGCCGATCGTTCCCAGGATGCCGTCTATCAGTACGACATCGAATCCAGGACGTTCTCGTTTTTCAACAAACAGTTTCTATCTTTGTACGCCATCGAAGAAAATGGAGCCAAAATTCTGTCGCCCGGCAGCGTTTTTCAGCGCATCCATCCCGATGACCGTGAAAAGGCCAGGGCAGCCAGGGCCGCGTCTCTCAATTCCCCCAATCCCATCGGAGAGATAGAGTATCGTCTCCTGCAAGACGACGGGTCCGTTCGGGTGATGCACGATCGATGGACCGTCGTTCGGGATCCTTCCGGCACTCCGATGGCCGTCAGGGGTTCATCCGCGACAATACCTGGCGCAGGCAAGCCGAGATGGAGTTTGAATTGTCGATTCGTAACTCCCTGATCGGCTCTTACATCGTGCAGGACGGCGCATTTAAATATGTCAACCCGGAATTCATGCGCATCACAGGGTACACTGAAGAAGAGTTGATCGGGACCAGGCCGCTGAAAATCGTTCAGGAGAATCACAAGACACGTGTTCGGGAATGTTGCATCCAGATGCTCAAAGGCGAACGGTTTTTCCCATACGAATTTTGCATCGACGATAAATCCGGTCGCCCCAAATGGATTCTGGAAACCGCGACATCGATCCAATATCAGGGGCGAAGGGCCGCCCTGTGCTATTTTATGGATATTTCCAAAAGCAAAGAGGTTGAAAAAGAGCGTCTGGCCAAGGAAAAATTATTGTCGGTCCTCGAGCTGGCGGGTGCCGTCGGCCATGAACTTAACAATCCACTGCAAGTCGTCATGACCTGTAGTGAAAAATTGGCCCCTGCCGCGGTCGGCAATCCACGTGACGTGAAATTGTTCCGCCTGCTCAAGGACAACATCGAGCAGATGAAGAAAAAAATAATCAAGTTTCAAAATATCACCCAATATGCCACCAAGGATTACGTGGGCGATAAGAAAATTATCGATATCGAAGCGGCATCTTCCGAAATACCTGCGGATCTTGGCTGAATGGGCTCCTTGTTCGATCGCATAAGGGACAGTGGGTCTATTGGGTCATTCTGGCGTGCAGCTTCCGGATGCGGGCGCTGAGTACCCTGCAGATCGCGAGGGCGATCTGGGGATATTCGCGCACCATCTCTTTGAATTCCTGCTTGTGCAGCATCAGCATGCGGCACGGGGTTGTCGTGCGGATCGTAGCCGTGCGGGGAAGGTCTTCAAAAAGGGCCATTTCACCGAAATAGTCGCCGGCATCCATGTAGTCCAGTTCGATCTCTTTGCCATCTTCCTGCCGCTTGAAAACGGACACCCGTCCCTCGATAATCAGGTAGAGGGTGTCACCCTGATCGTTCTCCTTGATCACTTCATGATTTTCCGCGAAATCGATCTCTTCGGTGACCGAGGCGACCGCCGCGAGCTCGTTGACTGACAGCTGTTCAAAGATCTCGATTCTTTTCAGCCATAGAATGATTTTGGGCAAGGTAAGGGATTCGGTCATGGAACCTTCCTCCTTGGGTTCTGCGATTGGAGATGATGACAGGATCTGGCGTGCCAACCGGCGCACATGGGGGTTGAGGTGGTTGGCCAGAGGTTCGATTTCGGATCGGCCGACATAAGGCTTTTCCGATTCGGCGTTGAGCTGTAACGCCAACAATACGGCCATCCAATCGTAGCGGTCCAGCAGGTGCCGGACGAGATCAGTTCCGTCTTTGGAGAATTTTCTGATTTTGAACGTCTTGCGGCCGATGGCCAGCACCTGTTCCACGGGTCTTTCATCGATCAGCGGCAGTAAAATGCGGGTCAGGGACCGGTCGATCATGTCATCGATGGCTTCCTGGCTGTTGCCCCGTTGTCTGGCGTCGGGCGACAGCAGGCCGCGGGCGATGATCCGCATGCGCCCGCTGCGGTCTTCGATGCTGAGCACGCGCAGCACATTCTCGACCAGCTCCATCCGCTGCTGCGCGAGGTGCTCCAGAAGCAGTTCCCGTGCCGGGGTTTTAGGCAGGTTGGACAAACTCTTGGTTTCGGCAAGGGATTTATAGGCGCCTTCGATCTGGTTGCGGGCGAAGCGGAACAGGTCCGGGTCCTTGATCTGCAGCCGGTCCAGCAAGTCGAAGAGAAGCTCACGGGAGGGCTTGCTTGGCGTATTCAAGGCCTTTATGAGTGTCTTCCCATCCTGGAAACTGGCGCTCTCGATGCGTTCTGCGGCAGTATGTCGAATTTCCGATAGCGGGTCGGCGAGCAGGGCGACAACCGTTTTGAGACTGGATTTGTCGGTCACGTGGAAAGCGCCCAGGGCCGCCAGCCGAACGCGCTGATCGTTGTGTCTGAGAAAAGAGGCCAAGATGGGGTTCAGGTCATGTTCGCCCGTCGCGTGCATGGCATCGATGATCTCCGGCAGCAAGGCCTGATCCCTTTCGTCTTCGAGGCGCGTTTTCAGCGCCGGCAAGAATCGTTTGTCCCGTGAGAGTCCGGCCGCGATGATACCGGCCTTGCGCATGTCGGCATCTTCGGCATCGAGCCATGCCTTGATATGCGCCCGCGCCGTTTCCTGGGCCTGGGCCATCAAACCGGCTACGGCATAGGCCCGAATCATGGGGTCCGGGTGATCCATGAAGACCGTTCGATCGAAGGCCGCCGTGGCGCCGGTGCCCAAACGGTAAACAGTTTTCAATACGGCCAAGGTCAGGGTCGGGTTGTTGCGGTTCGCCAGATCCAAGAGCAGCGCGGATGCATTGGCACCGACATTGGGGGTCAGCAATTCCAGTAGCGCCATTTGAGTCTCGGGGGCTAGCTTCGGCAGGCGCTCGATCAGCAAGCGGTCGGTATCCGGTACGTTCAGGCGCTGCATCAACCGGGCATACCAGACGACCTCGCGTTCCTCGGCATTGCGGAACGTTTCCGCCAGCTCGTTTTGAATGGAACGCTCTCGAAACAGCTGCGCCAAATCTTTCTCTTCCATGGATTTCAGGTCCAACTGGTTGTCCTTGATCAGACTGGACAGGATACCAGCGTAGCGCAATTTGAGAAGAATAGGGGCAAGGAGCCAGCCCAGGACGAAGGGCAGGGCCACCAGGGAGAGATAGCGCGGATGAAAGAGACGATCACCGATCAGAATCAGCCCGGAGCCGACAAAGAGGCCGATGCGCACCACCGTTCCGCGCAAGAAAGGACGCACCATCGCGCGGTAAGATTCGGGAAACAACCCCATCACCACCGCGTTGGCCGGTATGTTGATCGTCGTGCGAATGATCTGCGTGGACATCCGGGCGTAGATGGCCGAGAACACATCGAACCGCAGCAAAAATGCTGTAAAGGCGAAAATGTAGTTGAGCGGGTGGAACATCAGGGCCACGGGCAGGCCCCATCGGCCGTATATCTTTCCGACGAAGAGCAGTATGATCAAACTGATGATGTTTTGTACGCCCCGGAAATAGCCGAAAAATTGAATGAGTCCCGATTCGGTGGCAAAGGTGCGGTCCACGGCGAAGTTGAACTGGTAATTGATGATGGGGATCACCACGTTGGGCATAAGGGTCAGCAGGATCATCAGCCGCAGCAGCAGAGACTCTTTCATCATCGGGGCCACGGCTTTGATCTCCTGAATCATGGATTTTTTTTCTTTCGACCGACCCGTTTTGGGTTCGACGTTCAATATGGAGGGGAACCGGCCCATCATGCCGCGTACTGCGCCGGCGCCGATGATGCTGATGATCAGATAGATCACCAGCAGATTGTCGACATTGAACCAGCGCACCAGCCAGGGGGTGCCGAAGCTGCCCAGGATCTGGCCAATGACCCCGCCGGCCGTGATCAGCGGAAAGAGCCGTTTGGATTGCCGGGTATTGAACAGGTCGTTGGCCAAGTTCCAGAAGAGCATGGCCAGCAACACCTCGTACAAGGCTTTGAGCATGAAGAGGATCGGGTAGACCAGGTCGATACCCAGCGGGATCAGCAGGCGCATCCCCATGACGCTTGCGCCTGTGAAAAGAAAGGTGCCGGCCAGCAGGTTGGGGCCCGGAAAGCTCTGCATGAAACCGGCCATGATCCCCATGGCCACCACGGTGACGATGGCGTTGAGCATGTTGACGACCGGCATGAACTCGACGCCGTAACGCTTCAGGAAGGCCGTTTCGGCATAATTGTTGAGCAGCATGCCCGAGGTGCGTACGAGAAAGAGCAGGGCCAGGGTCCAGAGGAACAGGCCGATCTCCTTGTCGTAAACGTCGAGCCAATGGGCGATGCGCTTGAGCATGTTCAAACCAACCTATGGTTCGGGCGTAAAAACCAGGCGAAATCCCGTCGTGTGAAGTCGGCTGGCAGGATGGGCGTGGGCGCGGTTGGCCGATCGGCAGGCGTGTCCCGGACCGAACCAGCTGCCGCCGCGCCGCACGCGATCCTTGCCGCTGACAGGCCCCTGGGGGTTGAACTGCCGGGTTTGAGGGTAGGGGCCGAACCAATCCTGGACCCATTCCCAGACATTTCCGTGCATGTCGTAGAGCCCCCAGGCGTTGGGGCCGAAGCTTTTGACCGGCGCCGGGCTCTCCTGGCTGGTTCGCAACCCCGGGCGCTGTTCTATGCAACCGCTCTCCCCATAATAGCTGCCGGCATACATGGCCCGCGAGCAGTCGATGCGATCCCCCCAGGCATATGCGCTCCGGGTCCCGGCGCGGGCGGCGTACTCCCATTCCGCCTCTGTGGGCAATCGATAGGTGCCTTTGCCCATCGCATTGAGCTTTTGGATGAATTTACAGGCATCGAACCACGAGATTTTCGTCGCCGGCAGGGTTTTGTCGCCCAGCCAGCGCAAAAAGAAACCGCTGCCCATGATGGCCTGCCATTGGCCCAGGGTGACTTCGCTGGTCTGCAGATAGAACGGCTTGTCGATGACGACCGGGTGCTCCCGCTCGTTGTCGCTCCGATGGGGTTCATCGGCAGGGCTGCCCATGGTGAAAGCGCCTGCGGGTATCTGCACGAATTCCATACCCAGTGAATTGACGAACATTTTCATTGCGCTTCCGGCGGCGGCGAGGCAAGGCCAAAGGCAGATCAGGAGGATGAGTGCCGGCACCCATCGGCTTGGGACCTTCAAAGAGGGGCAGATCATGGTGTATCTCCAATAGTTTTATCGCCTTACAGATAGTTCAACGATCATAAAGGTTTTTCCCTCGATTGCCAAGGGGCAGACACTGTTTGATCTCGCACCACTTATGATATAGACAAGTCAGATCAAAGGAGATTCCGTCGCCATGCCCCACCCCGAGGCCGATATTCTTCTGGTGCAGCCGCCGGTTCACCATCCGGCATGTTATTCGACCCTCCTTCTGAGGGTCGCGGCCGTGTTGCAGCGCGACGGTCATACCATCCGTCGTTTCCATGCCGGTGCGGGATATTTCAACTATGTAGTGGGGAATGCCCGTGTGCAGGCCGATTTGCAGGCACGGGTCGCCGAGCGTCTGCAGGGCGGCGATGACCAGGGGGCGGAAGATGGGGTCCGGCGAAAGGTTCTATCCCGTGCCACGGAAATCTGTGTCGCCGGCTTAACCTTTCGGGAGGATCCGGCTCTCTTGCAGGGATCGCCGGACGACCCTGACTGGGCCGATCTCTCTGAAAGCGTTCGTCGGTTGGATGGCCTCGACAAGGTTTTGGATCTGGTATCGGTCGCCTGCCATCCCGCCCGAATCGATCGCCGAGGTTGTGTTTGGCCGGGGCTCGATGACGAACAGGCTTTGGCCGCCTATCTGGTTGATTCGCAGCACAACCCATTTTTCGACTATGCAGGCGAGGCAGAGGTGCCGGACATCGCTTCGGGCCGGTGCGCCGCAGTGGCAGTGATGGTCTCTGCACCCGGCCAGATGGTCGGGGCGTTGACCCTGGCGCGCCGGTGGCAACGGCGGTGGCCGACGGTCGCAATTGCCGTTTGTGCCGCCTGGAAAGATTGGGGCACGGCGGCCGAACGGCTTTGGGCCCAACTGCGCGAACCGGCGGCAGACCGGGTCGCCGCATTGGTGCATCGGGCCATGGACCAAGCGGCTGCGGAGATGGCGACGCCAATACAGGGGGCGGGACCTTGCAGCGAAGCGGGGAGTGTTCGCCGGTTGGCGTCGGCAGGGGTGCCATCTCTTTCGCCATCTCCGGCGCAAAGCGGGGGGCGGGTGATCGTCTGGGAAAAGCCCAGCGGGCCGATGGCGGATATCAGCCGCCTGCTGTTCCAGTCGGCCAAACAGGGGCATTGGAATCACCTGGTGTTCACTTCGGGGGATGATCCTGAGCTGACGGCGCAGATCGAACAGTTTGCCAATGAAAACCCTTACATCATCCACTCCTGGTGCCGGTATGAAAGTCCCCTTTCGCGATACAGCGACGAGGTGTGGCATTTTCCGGAAGAGAGCCCACCCTATGGCGCCACGCGGCCCATGGCCGGACGACCGGTGTGGATGCGGCTGCAAGACCCGGTCTATCTTCAGACCTGTGTCCGGACGCACGGAGCCAAAGGCTTGGCCCGCCAACGTTTGGGCGATGACGGTCGTCTCCTGCCGGAAGTGGGCAGCCGCCTGGTCTATCGCTACCTGCCGCCAGATCAGTTGCCGTCCGGATATTTCGACGAAATTTGCCGCATGGTCGAGGCCGGCGGCACGGTGGGCAGCCAGTGGCTGCGCCATAACCTGCAACGTGCGTACCTGATCGGCTATGCGGAAGAAGATGATTTGATCGCGGGCAATTCCAGTCTGAAACGGCCGCGGGAAGAGTATGTGGACGCAGTGAGCGCGCAATGCGGCATCGACCTGCACAACTACCTGGAGCGCGGCTACACCTCCGTGCGACCCGAGTACCGCAGCCTGGGAATCGGTGCCAAGCTTCTGGAGGGTTTGACGGAGAGAGCCGGAAGCTACAAGATTTACTCGGTCATCGCCGAAGACAACGTGGCCACCCAGAAGATGGCCATTCGCAACAGGACCCGAAAGGTCGCCGCATTTTTCAGCGAACGGACCCGGAAGCAGATCGGCATCTGGGTGCCCGAGTGGATGCTTCCCGAGGACTTTGAACTGCCCCCGCAGCCCGATTTGAGTTGATCTTTTTACTGCACCTTCTGCCAGCGGCTTTTTAAGAATTCATCTTTTTTTGATTTCAAAAAGGAGAAGGTCGAAAGAGAAGCTATGGCACCGATCGGTATTATTATTCAACCGGCAGTGGAGAAAAGCGAGCGCTGATGGATTCGAAGCGGAAGCAGATCGGGGTCATCACCGTGCGCGGCCCGGACTACCATCCAACCCGGCGGCTTGCGGAAGCCGCTCGAGAACGGGGATGCGATCTTGAGCCGATCAATCCCTATCGCGTATGGCCCGCTTATCGCGAGGGGAGCGCCGTGCTGCTCGGCGATCGGCGGGCCGTCTACCTGGATGCGGTCCTGCCGCGCCAGGGGGCCGAAATCAAGGATGCCGCCCTGCCGCTCATCGCGCATATGGCCCAGATGGGTGTCGCGGTGATCAACCGGTTGCCGGCCATCGAAAGGGCCAAGCACAAGTTCTTCACGTTGCAGGCTCTTGCAGGGGCCGCCCTACCGGTGGCCCGCACCGTCTTTGTCTCCGCGGCCGAGGGCATCGAGGCGGCCCTGGATGAATTCGGGGCGCCCGGGGCGGTGCTCAAACCCGTCAGCGGACGACAGGGCAGCGGCATTTGCAGAATCTATCCAGGGGAAGTACTGCCCCGCCACATTCGGATCGAACTCGACAACGGCCGCGGCGTCCTGGTACAGCAGTATATCGAACCCGAAGGGCGGCAGGATCTGCGGGCGCTGGTCATCGGCGGGAAGGTGGCAGGGGCCATGGCGCTGGCGCCCGCTCAAGGGGATTTTCGCGCCAATGTGCATCTGGGCGGGCAGGGCCGCGTGCTGGAACTTTCCGCTTCATTGGCGGAAACCGCCATTCGTGCCGCGGCCGCCGTTGGATTGGAGATCGCCGGGGTCGACCTGATGGTCGCGGCCGATGGTCGTGTGCTGGTCAACGAGGTGAATTACGCGCCCGGCTTCAAGGGCCTGGAGGCGGCCACGGGCAAGGATATCGCCGGCGCCATGATCGACTATGTGCTGCGCGTGTTGGGTTCCAACATTTGACGTCACCGTAACAAGTCCAATATCTGCGTTGTGCTCATCCCGTGGTCCTTGCGGCGTACGACAAGTACGCCTCAGGACACAGAATTTCGCACGCCTTGATCTTGAACTTCTTACGGCGCCGTCCGAAAACGACTTTTTTCAAGTTCATCAAGATTTGATGAAATCGTAAAAAGTCCGGAATCAGGTTTTCCCGTCATCCCGGCGGAAGCCGGGATCCAGTATTTTTCAATATTTTCTGGATGCCGGCGTTCGCCGGCATGACACCTCTGCTACTTTTTACGGCGCCGTCAAGATTGTAAACGTTTACAATTTACTATCAACCTTCGGCCAGCTCGACGGATGGGAGATTGAATCAATGCGCATTACCGACCTGGAGAAGACGATCGATGGCGATCAGGTGCGGGTGCGGGCCACGGTCCGCTGGGAGGATTGTGATCAGCCGGACAGGGAGATCTACATCGCCACCGAGAGTACATTCGAGGCAGATATCGAACCGGTTCCTGACGCCTTTCTGGTGGGCGCCATCATCCCGGCCCTGCACTTCGGCGAACGGCGCATTGCCATGGTCCCGTCCATCTGCCCGGTGCTCAAGGAGGGCCTCTCCAAAGTCATGGGGTTGATGGCGCACTGGTCCAACGGCCAGATGCGGCCGCTGCGATTGGAGGCCCGAAGCCTGCCGGCGCCACGGTATGAAGACATATCCCGTCGGACCGGATTGTTTCTATCCGGTGGGATCGATTCCCTGGCCACACTGCGCCGCAATCATCTGCAATTTCCGTCCGGTCACCCGTATCGAGTGCAGGATGGCCTGATGGTCCACGGATTCGATATCGGCGGTGTGGTCGAGAGGGGCGCCAAATTGCATGTCTTCGAACGGGCCAGGGCGCACATGGCGCCCGTTGCGGCCGAAGCAAGAGTGACGCTCATTCCGGTGTATACCAATATCCGCCACCTGTGTGATGAGCGGGAGTTGTGGCTCAACCGCTTTTTCGGCGCGGTCCTCGGGGCCGTGGCTCACGCGTTTGGGCGGCGCGTGGGAACGATGAACGTGGCGGCCTCCTACGACATTCCCAATCTGGTCCCCTGCGGTTCGCATCCCCTGTTGGACCCGGCTTACGGCAGCGCCGATGTGCAGATTCGCCATTGCGATCTCGAGCTGTCACGCATCGACAAACTGCGCCTGATCGCCCAATGGCCGGTCGCTTTGGACAATTTCAGGGTGTGCCTGGCCAATGTCCCCGATCGTCTCAATTGCGGCCGTTGCGAAAAGTGCGTGCGCACCATGACCGGGTTGATCGCCATCGGCGCGCTCGAACGGAGCCGCGCCTTCGTGGAAAACGATGTGGATCCTGCCCTTTTCGAAAATTTCAAAATCACCATCCGCCACCGCGAACCCTTCTACGAAGAGATGCTGCAACCACTTCGGGATCAGGGCCGCGACGATCTGGCCGAGTTGATCCAAGCCAAGCTGGCCGAGCCGCCCAATGGATAGCCGCGCAGCAATTTTAACTGAACGTGATTCACCTTGAAGGGCATGCATTACAGAATCTGTTTGATAAAATAATCGCATGGCAACGGCGATGGCAGGCCTGGGTGGGGCAGGTGGCCAGGGCCAGGTGCGCCTGCGGTCTCATAGCCAGTTAAATGCAAGCGGGGGACAAGCGGCCCAGGCTGTTTGAGCGCAGCGAGTTTCTGGGCCGCCCGCCGTGCATCTTACTGGCTCTTGACCGATTGGCGTGTGGGATCGGCCACCTGTCTTACTCACGCCGGGTTCAATGAATAACATTCAGTTGGGATAGCTGATAGCCACGCTCACCGGTTGACAGCACCCCACGGTGACTTTATAGTCCAGACCTCATTGCAAATGCCTTCGGAAAAGGAATGACGTGAACGTGACCACCGCCTCCCCGCCCCCCTTGCGCATCGCCTGGTTCATCTGGAGTCTGGGTGCCTTTTTCTACCTGCTGGGCTTTTTCCATCGGGTGGCGCCGGCCGTCATGACCGAAGAGCTCATGCGGGAGTTCGATATCAGCGCCGGCGCCCTGGGCCAACTGTCGGCCTTCTATTTTTACAGCTATGTGGCCATGCAGATCCCCACCGGGATCATCGCCGATACCTGGGGGCCGAGGCGTCTGCTCAGTACCGGCGCCTGGGTGGCAACGGTCGGCACCATACTGTTCGCCCTCTCACCGGCCATGTTCTGGGTCGGGATGGGGCGCCTGCTCATCGGCGGCTCCGTGGCCGTGGCCTTCGTTGGGCTGTTGAAGCTGGCCAACAGCTGGTTCCCACCGCGGTACTACGCCATGGTATCGGGCATGGCGCTTTTCTTCGGCATCATCGGCGCCGTGTTCGCCGGCAACCCCTTGCGCCTGCTCATGGACCATTACAGTTGGCGGACGGTGATGCTTTTCGTGGCGGTCTTGAGCGTTGCCATCGGCATCGCCATCCGGCTTTTCGTGCGCGATTACCCGCACGAAAAGGGATATGCCGACCTGGCCACCTGCGGGATCGGCTGCAGCGAAACGAGGCGCACGCCCATTGTGGCCGGCATTCTCGAAGTGTGCCGCAATCGCAACACCCTGCTACTATTGGTGATTCCCGGATCCCTGGCCGGCAGCGTGCTCACCTTCTGCGGCCTGTGGGGCGTGCCCTACCTGGTCACCCATCATGATCTATCCACCTCGCGCGCCGCGGTGGTGACCTCTGCCGTGCTCGTGGCTCTGGCCCTGGCCGGCCCCATCTTCGGGTGGCTGTCCGACCGCTGGGGCAAGCGCAAGCCGCTTTTCATCATCGGGTGCGCCCTGACCCTGACTGCCTTTACCATCGCCTTTTTTGCAACGGCGCTGCCGCTTACCGCTTTGGTCGTCCTTCTGCTGATTGCCGGTTTCAGCTCGGGCAGCATGATTCTGACCTTCGCCTTTGCCAAGGAGTCGGTGCCCGGCCGTCTGTCGGGAACCGTTTCGGGGGTGATCAATATGGGGGTGATGATCGGGCCCATGGTGTTGCAGCCGGCCGTGGGCTGGATGCTGGACCGGCAGTGGCAGGGGCAGACGCAGGCCGGTGTCCGGATATACAACCTGGCCGCCTATCAGGCCGGGTTCTCCATGATGCTGGCCTGGATCGCCCTGGCCCTGATCCTGCTCTTCTTCACCCGGGAAACCCACTGCCGGCAAACCGTCTGACGGCGGTCCATCATGACCGAAACGACGATCGCCTCCCATATCGTTCTGATCCATCCGCCGGTGGTCAAACCCAGCGAACCGCCGGCCGGCATCGCCAGGCTGTCCGGAGCCTTGCGCAGCCAGGGTGTCGAATGCACAGCGATCGACGCCAGCATCGAAGGACTCCACCACCTGCTGGCCGACAGTCATCCGCCGCCGGCCGATACCTGGTCGCAACGGGCCTGGCGACATGTGCACCGTCACATCAGCGCACTGCGGGACCCGGACACCTATCTCCGCCCAGACACTTATCGTCGGGCCGTGGCCGATATCGGTCGCCTGCTCTCCCTGGCCGGGAAGGCGTCGGCCGTGCGGGTCGGGTTGGCGGATTACAAGGATGCACATCTTTCGCCGCTGCGCAGCGCCGATTTGATAGCCGCGGCCCGCCGCCCGGAACGCAACCCCTTCTTCGAATATTTCCAGGAGCGGCTGATCCCGCGCATCCTGGCGTTGCGTCCGGCCGTGGTGGGGATCTCCATCAACTATCTCTCCCAGGCCCTGTGCGCCTTTGCGCTGATCGGGCTGATCAGGCGGACCGGTGCGGATCTGAAAATCGTCGTCGGGGGTGGATTGATCACCTCCTGGATGCAGCGTCCGGAACGGATCCGTTGCCTGGGCGAATGGGTGGACAAGATGATTGCCGGGCCGGGGGAATCGGCCCTGCTCGACGCCATGGGCCGTCCGGCGGCCGGGAAGGGATGGCTGCCCGATTACAGCGACTTTTTATCGCTTCCCTATTTGAGCCCCGGATTCATTTTGCCGTTCAGCGCATCGGACGGCTGCTGGTGGCGGCGCTGCGCTTTTTGTCCCGAACGGGCCGAGCGCCGGCCGTTTAGGCCATTGCCTCACCGGACGGCGGCTGAACATCTCTTTCGGTTGAATGCGCAGACCCGGCCCGTTCTGATTCATCTGCTCGACAACGCCATCAGTCCGGCATTGCTCAAAACCCTGGTCAAGTCCCCCCCCGGTGCCCCGTGGTATGGATTCGTGCGCATCGGTCCACCATTGGACGATCCCGGGTTTTGCCGTCAATTGGCCGGGGCGGGCTGTTCCATGCTCAAGATCGGACTGGAGTCGGGCAGTCAGACGGTGCTCGACCGGCTGGAAAAGGGCATCCGTCTCGACATGGCGGCCAAGGTCCTGGACAATCTGCATGCCGCCGGCATCGCCGCCTATGTCTACCTGCTTTTCGGAACACCCGCAGAGGATCGGAAGGCCGCCGACAAAACTCTTGCCTTCGTCGCCGCGCATCACCCCTGCATCTCGTTTTTGAATCTGGCCGTTTTCAACCTGCCACTGGGCAGCCCAGATGCCGAAGGGTTGGTGCTCAGGGATTTTTACGAGGGGGATCTGGCCCTGTACAGCGATTTTGAACATCCGGCCGGATGGGAGCGGACCGCGGTTCGGCAGTTCCTTGACAAGACCTTCAAGCGACATCCATCGATACAGCCGATCTTGAGAAACGACCCGCCTGTTTTCACGTCCAATCACGCCGCGTTTTTCCGCTGCTCGCGAGGCGCCGGCGTACGCCCTTGATCAGGGTCATCCGGGCCAATCGGCCGTGTGAGGACGGGCACCGATCGCCGGGAATTCAGTCGGTGTCCGAATGGGTCTCGCCGTAAGGAATCTTTTCACCGGGTTTCCAGGTGGAAAAGTCCCTTTCGATCAGCGGATCGCCGGGTTTTATCTTGCGTTGGACCCAGACGACGCGGGTGTTGAATTCCTCGGTGGTTCGCCCCAACTTTTTTTTTCGCTTTTCCAGGGCCTTTTCGGCGGTTTCGCGGCTTTTGTGAACGGAAATGACAAATTTTTTCGGCTTGTCCAATTTATGGGTGTCGTAGATCAGTGCAAACATCTCACACCTCCTTGGTTTGTCAACCGGGTTGGAAAGCTGTTCTCATTTTAACTAAGGTGCTATTGTTGGTAAATGAAAAAACAGCCGTCCCGCAGGCATCCATCAAAAAATGCAGAGGGAGAACAGTCGCCATGACGTTGCTCGAAGTCGCTTTGATCCTATCGGCCATTATTTTCATGTACAATCTTCAGCAGATCAAAATTGCATTGAAGGAAAAGGGGCACGCCGTCGAGATGCTCTCGGGCTGGATGAGGGACCTCCGCCAATTCAAGGCAATGATCCGGTCCGAAACGGACCAGAAGATCAAAGTCAAATACCAGCAGACCCTCAACGGTCTTTACTTCTCTCTATTCGGGGTGGTGTTGTTCACTGCCATGGTCATCCACAATCGATTGGCCTAGCATGTGGTGGCATTGCATGCGGCTTAAAATCGTTCGTCGTGACGATTTACACAAGCGGCACCTCCCAGGACGCTACCTTGGCATAGCGGTGATATTCCGGCTGGCCGTCGTCGGCATACCATTGGAGCATCCCCACGATTCGCGCCTCGACCACCGATGCCAGTCGGCTCCCCCAGGTGCGGAAACCTTCCTGTGAAAGTCGCGCCACGCAGCAGCGGTGGCGGCCCATATGCTTCAGGTAGATGCTGCCGTGCGAGCCGGCCATTCCGGTGCCGTCATAGGCCAGCCCTTTGAGCAGGTTGCACAGGGTCACGGGATTGCTTTTATCGCCCGCGTTTTGCAGCCGTTGGTTGGCGCGGCTGATATCCAGGTCCATCCAGCCGCCCGCCTCGGCATCGGGCGCCTCTTCCTGCAGCAGTCTTAAAAAGTGCGTTTCCAGATCGCACACCCGGGCCAGCAGTTTACGGGCGCTGTTCCGGCCTTGGGACCGTATATAAGCCGACAGGATCATGCCTTTGTCCAGAAGGCCGGCGGCCGCCATGTCGTGAATGGCGTAGATGACCATCTGGGCGGGTTTCAGGCCGTGGTCCAGTTCGAGTTGCCGGAGCTCCGCGGCCGAAGAGTAGAGACGTTCGGCGATATCGTCGGCGCTCAGTCCATGGTCGGCAGGCGCATTGAAGATAATGCCCAGGATTCCGCGCCACAGGCGCACCATGGTATCGGAAAGCCCCAGCCTCCGGATCAG
This sequence comes from Desulfatitalea tepidiphila, assembly GCF_001293685.1. NCBI lineage: Bacteria > Pseudomonadati > Thermodesulfobacteriota > Desulfobacteria > Desulfobacterales > Desulfosarcinaceae > Desulfatitalea > Desulfatitalea tepidiphila. Next base: position 936,572 of record NZ_BCAG01000001.1, read on the forward strand.
GGGGATCGGCTTCGGCCAGGTTCTTGACCCGCGGTCGCCCCTGGAACACTTGGGTCAGGTTGTGCTCCCGTTTCAGAAAGTCGGCCCGTTCCAGCCACGACACCGCGGTCCGCACGCGGGTGTCGTTGGCGGGATCGCCCCGCTCGAACACCTCCGACATCTCCTCGTCGCGGATCAGTTCCTGGGTGGTGATGACCACCTCGTCGTCCGGGTTGGTCTTGCTGCGCCGCAGGCATTTGAGGATGCGCTGGATCTCCTCTTTTTTGATTTCCGAGTGGGCCCCCAGTTTGAATTGGGTTTCGGCATCTTCCGGATCGTAAAGCAGGATGCAATCCGCCGGTTGACGGTCGCGTCCGGCCCGGCCCCCCTCCTGCAGGTAGTTCTCCAGTGAACCGGAGATGTCGTAGTGCAGCACCAGGCGAATGTTCTCCTTGTCGATGCCCATGCCGAAGGCGTTGGTGGCACAGATCACCGGGGTTTCTCCGGCCACGAAGGATTCGATGACGCGTCGTTTCTCATTGGCCTCGAGTCCGGCGTGAAAGGCTTCGGCCACTAACCCGCGTTGGACCAGGTAATCGCGGATCGCTTCCGTGGTCTTGCGTTTGGCCGAATAGACAATCACGCCGGCCGGGGCGTCCATATCGGTGTATCGCGCGACGATCTCGTACGTCCAGGCCGGCTTTTCCGCTCCGCTGACCGGCCAGATATCGAAGTGCAGGTTCTCGCGTTCGACGCCGCCTTCGAACAACAGCAGGTCCTGCTTCAGTTCGGCCTGGAAGCAACTGCGGATCTCTTCAATGACATCCAGCTTGGCCGTGGCCGTATAGCAGGCGATGGGCGGAATGGGCAACTGCTGCTCCTGGGAGAATTCACGGATAAAGCGGGCCGCATAGAGGTAGTCGGGCCGGAAATCGTGACCCCACTTGGAGAGGCAGTGCGCCTCGTCGAAAACCCAGGCCCCGATTTCGCGCAAGGCCAGCACTTGGCGCACCGATCGGCTGCGCAGCTGTTCGGGCGAGAGGTAGAGAATAGCGATATCGCCCAGTCGCACCCGCTCCATCACTTCCCCCCGTTCGGGAGGTGCAAGCAGGCCATAGATGGCCGCGGCATAGGGTGTGCCCGTATGCTTCACCAGGTTGTCGACCTGGTCTTTCATCAAAGCCTGCAGGGGCGAGATGACCACGGTGAGCAGTCCGCGACGCATCTGACGCACGAGTGCCGGCAGCTGGTAGCAGATCGATTTGCCGCCGCCGGTGGGCAGGATGGCCAACAGGGGTTGGCCCCGAAGTCCATGCAGCACCACGTCGCGCTGCAGGCTGCTGCCGTTGCGCCCGGCGGGCGTGGGCCGGAAGCCGTCGAAGCCGAAAAAGCGTTTCAGTTGCTGGTCCGGGTCGTGGTTCTGGCGGCAGTAGTCGCAGGCCGGATCGCCGCAAGGGATGTCGCGCAGTTGCTTGAGCAGGGGGACCACCCCGGGAAACTGGTGACGCACCCAGGGGGGCAGTACCGAATTGGCACCGGCCACGCGCAGCCAGGCCAGGGCATACGCCGCCGCGGGATCGACCTCGGCCGGATCGCCGCTTCCGCCGAAACGCCGTTCCAGGGCCATGCGGCAGGCGATGCCCCGGGTCAACTGCCCGAAGATGTCGGCGGCCTGGGACGACGTTTGAATCCGAAAAGCGCCGGCGTGATCGAGAACCGTCGCCAGGCCCTGGCCCGTGAATCCGCCGAAACGGCCGGCGGCCATGGCGAAACGGTAAAAAGAGACTATCTCGGGGCACGTTTCAGCCTGGGCGGCCAGACTATCCAGTTGATCCTGAAATATGGACAGGGCCAGGCGCGCGTCCTGCACCGGGTCGCTGAGTCCCGAGCGTACGAGTTTGTAGTCTTTGACCAGACGGTGGTAGGGGTTGCGGGGAAAGGCCAGGGGGGACAAATAGAGGGTGTCCACCACGGGCAGGTCCAGCAGGTTCAGGTCTGGGGCGAGGGCCTGCAGGAAGTGGAGATCGTGGTTGAAGATGTTGTGGCCCAGGACATATTCGGCCCCGCGCCCGAATGCATCCAACGCCGCCAGCGCCGTCGCGATGGTGGTGTCGCCGTGCCATTCGAACGTGCGATCGCCCAAAACAGCACCGATGCTGCGCAAGGTCCGGCTCTTGCGGGTGAGTTCCAGATCCAGGGCCAGGCAACGGGGCATCCCTCGTTCGGCAAACTGTTTGATTTCATGCGCCATTTGGTTTGTCTAAAAGAGATGACGAACAAAATAAACGAAAAACGAGGAGGCATCGCCCTACTTTTCGGTTCAATTTTTCTGGGTCCGATGGTAGGTTGCCGCTTGAAATGCTGGATCCCGGCTTTCGCCCGGATGACGGTAAAAGCAACATCCGGATGTTTTACGAGACTGACTTGATGACTATGTAAAAAGTCACTACCGGACGGCGCCTTAAAAAGTTCAAGATCAAGACGTGCGAAATTCCTTGTCCTGAGGCGTACTTTGCCGTACGCCGCAAGGACGACGGGATGAGCACAACGCAGATCTTGGGCTTTTTACGGTGACGTCAGACGTGAATGGATCGAATGGACATGTTTCCCCAAGGACATCGGACCACCTTTGGCTTCGGCGCTCCGCTGACCGCCATCGGCAAAAAAATGCTGATCATCTACGCCGCCATCTATGTCGTGGAGTTGATTTGTGAGCATTGGATGGCCGTACCCGTCTATCGTTGGCTGGCCCTGTGGCCCATCGGCGGCGGCTTCCATCTCTGGCAGCTGATCACCCATCCCCTTCTCCACGACCCAGGCGCGCCCATCGGCTTTCTGATCAACTGCCTCGTGTTCTACTTTTTTGCCGGCACCATCGAAGCATCCCTGGGAACCCGGCGTTTCATCACCCTCTATGCGGTGGCTGCATACGGCGGGGCGCTGATCGGCCTGATCTTCGGTCTGCTCACAGCTTTCGGCGCTCCGTTTGCCGGCATGCTGCCCAGCCTGCTGACCCTCATCGTGGTCTTCGGCCTGTTGAGGCCCGAGGCGGTCGTGCTGCTCATGTTCGTCCTGCCGGTCAAGGCCAAATACATCAGTTACGGCACGGTGATCATCACGTTTCTCACCTTTTTGGCCAAGGCCAATGTGCACGGGGCGTTTCATCTGGGGGGGATTCTTTGTGGATTCCTCTATGTCAGGCCGTCCGGTCCTTGGTGGAGCATCAATTACTGGCGCTGGAAGTACTTTGAATCGAAACAGAAACGGCGCCGATCGCGCTTCACGGTCATCGACGGCAAAAGCAGCGACGACGACAACCCTCCCACCATTCATTGAGATCCCGATGACCCGCCTGAATCGAGGGGTGGTGGCGGTCATGCAGGGAGGAGGGCGCCATGCTTGACGACATCCGCACAAAACTTTTCATCACCCACGGCGATGTCGTGCGGCTGAATTTCATAAAGAGCGATGGCGGCTATCACTTCAGACGCCATTTCCGGCAGGGCCTGCGTTCGCACGTCATCGAGGTGTTGCGCGGGCCCGACATCGATGCGGAGAAATTCGGGATCGATTGCGATGGTATCCGGCGCTATCCCCGAGCCAGACCCCTTCGCATCCTGAGGCTCTTCAGGACCCGATTGGCGGACCTTCAGGATGCACTCGACGAGATCCGGCGGGTCAAACTGGTGGAACGCTATCTGGCACCCGATTTTTTGGCCCGTTCCAATGAATTCATCGTCGAGTATGTGACGGCGGGCGGCAGGGGGATTCTGCTCTGCGGTCTTCAAGAATATGTGAGCGGGGAAATTCTCAATCCATGGGGCATGTTGAGTGGCGACAGGTTGATCGAAACTCTTTACGACCACCTTTTCCCACCGCAGGAGCAGCCTTCCCATCGATCCCGATGGGCAGAGACGGTGCGTGCCGAGGGCGCCCGGTTCATAGGGCGCATCAAGCAGATGATCATCGAAACCGGTCACGTTCCGGATCTGGCAGGCATGGGGAATCTCGTGATCGTCCCCTCGGGGGGCATCAAACTGGTCGACATCAACAATATCGCGCAGGTGGCCTTCACAACGGAGATCGATCTGGATGACAAAGGCTACCCGGTGTGCGACAAGTCGATCGAAGCCCTTGCCCATTTGGAAGCTAAATTGCTCGGAAACACCATCGATCCCACCGAAAAGGTGTATCGCTTTTTCTTAAATCCGGAACGCATGGGGCGCGTCTCGGAAAAAGAGCGGCTCTTTTATCGGGACTTCAAATTTCGAAACGGTTTGGAATCGGCCCGTTAAGGGTGATGTTGAATAGAAGTGCTTTTTTTCTGAAGGGTGTTCAGTTTCGGCAAAGAATTCACATCTGTCCATGCCGAAACACTCCCGGTGTATCTACTCCGAAATACCCTGAGCGTCCAGAATCAGACGATCGGGCCTCCCTTTGCGGCGCCGAATCACCTGGATACGGCCGCTCACCGGCCGGTTGTCGGTGCGTTCCGACTTGTTTTCGTTCGCCGCTGCGCTGATCAATTGGCGCAGCTGCATTTCGAGTTGCTTTCTTTTTGACTCATCCATTGAAAATCCTTTTGAAAATTATTGAATACCCGTTCATCGGGGTGTTCCGGTCGATCATCTCCCCACGCTGGGGATCATACCCAACCGGTGGTCGTGCGGTCGTCAAGCATATTATCGGTCTTTTCGTCTCAGCATTAAGCCGTTTTTAATAGCGGCGGCATGATTGATGCGAAAAAAAAATCAGGAAAAAAGATCCGGACGGCAAGTTCCCAAGGTGGGAATCCAGATCCCATAGGTTATGACGAACAGCAGTTCGAAATTGGGTCTATATGTTAGCCCAATTGCTTTTGCAAGAGATTTCGATTCAATTTTCGGCCATTTTGAAAAAAAACCCCATGCGGGTCTTTCCAGATCTTATTGGATGCTGAATCGATAGGTTTCCACGGTCTTGCAGATAAAATCGTCCCAAAACTGCCGGTCCGGCTGATCGGGGAGGTTGCTGCCTGTGATGAGCCGGGCCACCTCGGCCATCATGTTTTCCAGGGCAGGGGCTACCTCTTTATAATAGTCGAGCCGGCCGGCTTTGATCTCCTGCAGGTAGGCCGCATCCCGAAGGGGATAGACGATCTCTCCGTTGACGATTATTTCCCGGGTCTGAATCGCGGCCCGCATGGCATGTGAGACTGCTTTCCAATCAATGGCCTTGTTGTCGGCCGCAAGCCTGGCCCGTTGCCCGAAAGTGTCCAGAAATTTTTGCACGACCGGTACCACCTGGCCGATAGCGACCGTTGCCTGAAATGTTTTACCGCACACCTGGTATTGGCGGATGCCGTTGGGGTCAGGGTCGGCTTCTCCACAATGATCCATGCGCGGCAGGTCGCTCCAGACGTGCGCCAACCTCAGCTTGGGATCTTTTTGTTTCAGCACCTCGAGAAGGGTGGCCGCCGCATGGAGGCGCGATCCCTGGATGCCGTATTTGGCCGTCTGGCGTCGGGCATACGCTAAAAAGGTCATCAGCTTTTTGGAGTAGAAGCGATGCCGATGGCGGACGATCTCTTTCCAAACCTCGCTGGCCACGATCCAGGCGTTGGGGGGGGCGTGAAGCATGTCCATGGCCACGATCTCTCCCTGGCAGGCCAGGTCGATGAAGTGGTGCAGGCTGTAAAGATCCTGGTCGACATCCCCGGGCTTGTTCTTGCAGTGGTTGTCTCCGGTGGCGTAGCGGCGGCATTTGGGAATTCGTCCCAGCAGAACCTCCTCACGGGACGGCAGAAAAACGCCCTTGTAATCGATGTCCGATTGGGGGGTGGCCGTCCCGTAAAGCGGCGCGCCGAATATCATCTTGACGAGCAGGTCCATGGATCGAAGCATCACCGGTTAAGCGGTTTGCGAAGTATGCTGCCCCTTCTTTGTCATAAATCCCTCCTCAAACCAAGGCCAAAAAGGTGGCATCGGCCACCTGCTCCACCCAGCCGGGATTAATGAATAGCATTCAGTTAGAATGGCTGCTGTTTTGAAGCTTGACTTCCAACCCCTCTCCATGGAACGCTCACCTTCAGTCCTTGCGTGGTTGTTTTTTTCTGCTGTGGATCTTCGAATCTCGTTTTTCGTGCGTTCAACGTATGGTTGAACGGTTTGGCCGTCAATTCCAGCGGCAAGGGTATTTCTTGAAAGGATGGCGTCATGCTGCGCGTTTTCCAGAACGATCTCTACGAACCCGGTCATTTTGTCGTCACCCTGGAGTTGGTACCCGGACGCGAGGCCACCGGCCGGGCCGTGGACGCGGTCATGGGCATCGCCCGGGAGGCGTTCGCGGATGGGCGCGTTTCGGCGGTGTCGATCACCGACAATCCGGGCGGCAACCCGTCCCTGAGCCCGGACGTCCTGGGGTACGAGATTTTCAACATCGGCATGGATGTGATCGTGCACTTCACCTGCCGTGACATGAACCGGGTGGGCATGGAGAGCCGGGCCCTGCAGTTGGCCCGCATGGGCATGAAAAATATCCTGGCGCTCAACGGCGATTTTTCGGGCCAGGGATTCGGCGGTCAGGGTGCGCCGGTGTTCGACCTCGATTCGGTGCAGTTGCAGATCATGCTCGACATGCTCAGCGACCGGCTCCATGCGGCCGGCGATCCGGATCCCTTTTTTGCCGGTTGTGCCGTATCGCCGTTCAAACAGACCGAGGCCGAGACATTCGCCCAATATGCCAAGCTGTGCCGCAAGGTGTCGGCCGGCGCCCGTTTCATCATCACCCAGCTCGGATATGATGCCCGTAAATTCAAGGAACTGGTTCAGATCTGCGACTACATGAACCTGGAAGCGCCCCTGATCGGCTCGGTCTATGTGCTCAAGCCCAAGGCCGCGGCCATCATGAACGCGGGCCGGGTGCCCGGAGCAGTGGTCACCGATGCGCTCCTCGAGCGGATTCGGACGGAATGGCGAGACAAAGCGGCCGGCCGGGCGGCGGCCATCGAGCGCGCCGCCCGTTTGGCGGCAGTGCTCAAGGGGCTGGGGTATGGCGGCATTCATATCGGCGGTATCCACGGCAGTTTTGACGAGGTGGGGCGCATTCTGGACCGCCTGGAGCAGATCCAGGGGCAGTGGCAGGCGTTCCTCGCCGATTTCGATTATCCCCAGGCCGGCGGCTTTTATGCCTTCCCCAAGGATCGTGCCGCCAACTGGGGGCCGCCGAAATTCGGCCGGCGCCCCCTGCGCGTGCCGTTGCGCGAACGATTCGCGTTCAATCTACTCAGCGGCATGCACGACATCGTGTTTAACCGCGAACATCCCTGGGCGCCGATGTTCGAACGGTTGTGCCGGCGCCTGGACGGCCGCATCGGACGGCAGCTCTTGACCGAACTGGTGGAAGATCCCGCCAAGCAGCTTCTCCTCGATTGCCAGAAGTGCGGGGACTGCGCCATTCAGCACGTTGGGTTCCTGTGTCCTGAATCCCAGTGCCCCAAGCATACCCGCAACGGGGCCTGCGGGGGCAGCTGCGACGGCCGGTGCGAAGTCTTCCCGGAGCGCTACTGCGTATGGTACCGCGCATACCTGCGTCTTTCCCACGCCGGCGAAACGGTTGAGATGGTCAAAAGATGCGTGCCGCCGAGGATGTGGGAGCTGAACAAGACCTCCTCGTGGCTCAATTATCATCTGCAGCGCGACCATCAAGGCAGCACCCATACCATCGCCCTGCGTTGCCGAGCGCGAAGCTGCACATTATAGAACGCCTTCGAGCCCGCCTTCTGATACCGCCTTGGTCTGTCATTTTTTTGCCGGCTCAACGGCAAACTTGACCCGCAACGACCGGCCATGCCGCATTGCCTGCTCTATATCTATCAGATATTCAATGATATTTTAAAAACCGGGATGCTGGAACAGGAATTGCTTGGTTCCTTTCGGGCGGCCGGTGCCGCCATGTATACGCGTCAGGGAGGGATCGCAAATGGTGGCAGCTGGCCGCCTCACCATACAAGACTATTTCCGGAGGGCGGGTTATGGGGACGGGAAGGCTTCCCGACGGCCGCCCAGAATCGGCCCGGACGGGCAACAGGACCGTTTCCGGCAGGTGTTGGAGGGTATGGCATCCTCCGGACCGGCAGCCGTATTACCAGCCCCGGCCGGGGGGATGCGCATGGCCGATTACTGGAAGTCTCCTGTCGCAGCCAAAGCACCCCTGCAACCTGCCATCGGTCCCATCTCAACTGCCTGGGGAGACGATCTTACATGCGGATCAGGGTCCCGATCCATGCTTCCGGCCGGTCCGCCCACTTCGTTGGCCGCCGCAGAATCTTCTGCGCCGGTGGGGCCAGGTGAACCGGCATGGCCCTCGACCGATTCACGAATCGAGGCGGGCATCCGGTCGGCTGCAGAAAGATACGATCTTCCGGTGGACTTGATTCGCAGCGTGATCCGCGCCGAGTCCAACTTCCAACCCGATGCCGTCTCTCCGGCAGGGGCTTGCGGGTTGATGCAGCTCATGCCGGCCACGGCCAGGGAATTGGGCGTTGAAGATCCTTTCGATATCGAGCAGAACATCGATGGCGGTGCGCGCTACCTGCGGCAGATGCTCGATATGTTCGACGGCAATCTCCAAACAGCCCTGTCCGCCTACAACGCAGGTCCGGGGACCGTTATGCGGTACAACGGCGATGTGCCGTATCGAGAGACCCGAGATTACGTCCGTAAGGTGATGGATTTCATAAGTATGAAAGTATGAAAGCAGAAAGGTTGGAAAGTAGGAAAGTGTGAAAGTTAAGGGGTTTCGCCGATTCTAACTGCTACGGCTCGACGTCCGGCCGGATCGGCAGTTTGATGGTAAAGCGGCTGCCGCGTCCGGGTGCCGACGAGACGCTGATCGTTCCGCCATGCTGCTCCACGATGTTTTTGGTGATGAACAACCCGAGACCGGTCCCCTTGCGGCCTTTTGAAGAGAAGAAGAGGGTGAAGAGCTTCTCCTGGGTCTGGGCATCCATCCCAACACCGCTGTCCGATACGGTGAAGATGATGTTCGCATCGTCGAGGGCCACACCGAAGGTGATGATGCACTCATGGGGCGTGGCGCTGCGTTGACAGGCGTCGATGGCATTTTCGAACAGGTTCATCAGGGCCGCATGAAGGTAACCGGGATCGATGGTGCAGGATGCCGGCAGGCCGCTGAACTTTCGTTCGAAGGCAATGCCGGTCTGATCCAGACGATTCTCCATGATGCGCGCCAACTCTTCGGCGAAATTGCTCAGGTCCACGCGTTCCCAGTTCAAGTCCCGTTTTTTGGCGTAGAAGAGGATATCCATCACCAGTTTGCGGATCCGTTCCACGAGAAGTTTGACGGTTTGCCAACCCTCCTCGAGGCATTGGGTGTCCTGGTTTTTCAGCCCCTTTTCCAGCAGGTACATGCCCCCGTCCAGTCCGGTCAGAAGACCCTTGATGCCGTGGGAGATGGAGCCGATCATCAGGCCCAAAGAAGAGAGATGGTCCTGCAGTTCGGTCTTTTCGCGGATGAGCGCTTCCAGATGGGTGGTGTAGTCCTGGAGTTTGCGGCGCATGATGATCCGTTCCTGGGTGCGCTGCAAGGCGATATCCAGGGCTTCGACGTTGATCGGCTTGGTGATGAAATCGGTGGCCTGGTGCTTGAGGCTCTTGACGGCCAGGTCCATGTCACCGTGACCTGTGATCATAATCACTTCGGTGTCCGGCGCGTCCCGCTTGATGCGCTGAAGCAATTCGATGCCGTCCATTACCGGCATCTTGATATCGGTGATGACGATGGCCGGATGCTTTTCCTGAAAAACGGCCAGGGCCTGTTGCCCATTTTCTGCGGTAAAGACGACGTGGCCTTCGTCGGCCAGGGCGACTTCGAGAACATCGCGGATGTCCTGCTCGTCATCGACCAACAAGATATCCAGTTGTTCCGCATTCAGCGCCATACCGCCAATTCCTTTCCCTGGTGAAAAAGAAAAACCAATCTGTATCGATTTATGCTGTGCCTGCTTCCCTGCCTTCCCCTTCGCCGGCCAACGGGAAGGTCAGCTCGAAGCAGGTCCCGTTTTCTCTTCCGGGGAGACACCGGATCGTTCCCCGGCACTCTTGAACGATGCCGTAGCTGATGGAGAGCCCCAGGCCCGTGCCTTTCCCAACCTCTTTGGTGGTAAAGAAAGGTTCGAAGATCTTCTCTTCCATTCCCTGGCTGATCCCCACACCGGTGTCACAGATCAGGCAGACCACCCGCTCCCCCTCCTGCCGGCTCGAGATGGTGATGTGGTCGCCTTCACCCGGTTTCCCCATGCTTTGCCATTTTTCTTCGATGGCATCGCGGGCATTGATCAGCAGATTGATAAACACCTGTTCGAGGCGTTGGGCATCGGCTTCGATCCGGGGCAGTGTCTCGGCCAGCGTCCAGTTGACGGCGATCCCGCGAACCTTGAGCTGCTGGCTGAAGATTTCAAATGCACTCTGCAGGACCGCGTTGACGCACACCTTTTGCAGGGCCATGTCCGACTTGCGCGCAAATTGACACATGTGATCGATGATGCGCGTGGCCCGATCCACGTTGTTGTCCACCTTGATCAACATGGTGGCCAGCGTCTGCGCATCGATCGGTTCGTCCCGCGCTATCTTGCGCATGAAAAAACTCGAAGTGGTCTTGATTACCGAAAGGGGTTGGTTGAGCTCGTGGGCCACGCCTGTGGCCATCTCGCCGAGGGTGGCCATCTTGCTGGTCTGGATCAATTGCTGCTCGGCTTCCAGACGCTGGGTGATGTCGTTGGTGGTGACCAGCAGTACCTTTTTTCCTGAATACTCCGACGGAGATACATGCATGTTGACATAAATCGTGCGTCCGCTTTTGTGGGTCTGCCGCAGTTGGTGCATGGCCAGCGCATCGGCCATGACCGATCCGAGGCGCAGGTGCTCCTGCTCGGCAAACAGGCGAAGAAAAGAGGTGCCGACAAGTTCGTCGACCGCATAGCCGTATACATCGGCGACATTCATGTTGCAGTCCAGAATCGTGAAGGTGTCGGGCTCGAGCACGAAAACCGGATTGGGAATGTTGCTGAAGATGGCGTGATACTTATTTTCAGACTTCTCCAGCTCGACCTCGAGTTGGCGTCGTTCCGTGATATCGTGGGAGATCTCCATGGCAGCCACGATATTCCCTTCCGCGTCACGGATGGGAGAGGTGCGCACGATCCAATAGGATTGGGTGCCGTCCTTGTTGACCCCTTTTTCCTCGGTATAGTAAGATTTGCCGTCGAGGAAAGTTTTCTCCACCGGGCAGGGTTCACATTTGCATTCGCGGTTTTTATAGGCACGGTAGCATTTGTCTCCCGGCTGGGGGGCAAATCTTTTGGCAAATTCCCGGTTGTAGCGCAGCAGGTTGAAATCCCGGTCCTGCACGGTGATCAGGCAAGGCACCCGTTCGAACAACTCTTGGTACTCGTCGCGCTGCTTGTTCAGGGCGGCCTGCTGCTCGGCGATGGCCTCGCCCATGCGATCGATGGCGCCGGCCAAAAACCCCATTTCGTCTTTTCGCCGCATGCCGATGCGGGTCGTGTAGTCCCCCCTGGAGATGCGAAGTGTGCCGTCGACCATGCGCCGGATCGGACGGTTGACGAATCGCAGAAGAAACACGAGGATGATAGCCGAGGTGACCAGGAAGATCGATGCGGTAAAGGTGATGATGTTGCGCTCGATTGCCGCGATCTCCTTGTCGGTGTCGGCCAGGGAAACGACCAGGTCCAGTGCGCCGAGGATTTTTTTATCTTCCGGGTGAAAGTGGCAGGCGCTGTTGTTGCACCCCGGTTCATTGGCGATGGGAGTGAGGATGCCAAGCATGCGGTGCCCTTCAGGGACGCGGTAAATGCGCATGCGCTGGTCCAAGTTCAGGTGGTCCAAGGGGGGATCGGTGCGGTGGCAGACATAGCAGGCTTCGTCCTCGATATTGGTGACCTGCTCCACCTCTTCGTTGCGGTTCGAGAATTTGATCTGCCCCTGCTTGTTGTAGATGCGAATGTTCGCGATTCTTTTCTGGCGGCCCACATTGGTGATGATCTGGGTGATGTCGTCACGCGAATTGAGCATCATGGCGTAATGGGTGCCCAGGCGGATGGTGTTGGTCAGTCGATCCGTGCCGGCGACGATATGCTCCATGAGCCGGCTTTTCTGATCTTCGATATGCAGGTAGGCCCATACCGAAAGCGAAGCCAGCAGCACGAGACCGACGGTGAGGATGAGTCGCGTGACCAGACTCTGATGGAGGGGGATGATGGAACGGCCCATGTGATTTCATTGCTCCCGTCTTCAGTGAGAATGTGCGCCCATGGTCCGCCGTTGAGATATCGGTTCATCGTCGTTCAAGTTTTCGCATGGTGGTTGCCGGCCGGTCTCAGGACGTTGGACTGCCAACACCGGAAGATCTTCATTCATGGCGATTCGTTTTTTGAATGCCTCGGTGACGGCCAGGTTCAACGTCAATCCAAGTTCCTTTGGCGGGATACCAAGGGCGATACCCAGCAATTGGGGCAGATAGAGCACGGTTATGGCTTCCCCCTGGCCCGTTCGCCTGGAAATCTGCTTTTGAAATCCCTCCAGATTGAGCTGGCACATGGGGCAGACCGTCGCAATGACATCGGCGTCCCGAGCCGCCGCCAGAATGGCGCCGCTCAGCTGCATCCCCTGATCCATGTGGGTCGTCATATGGGATGCGCCGCAGCAGCGCGGCCCCATGCTCCAGGAGAGCACCTCGGCCCCCGTGGCGCGAATCAGACCCTCCATGCTGGTGGGCTTCTGGGGATCGTCGAACATCGGATAGGGCCGCAGGCACTGGCATCCGTAATAGGGGGCCACCACCAGATCTTTGAGCGGAAAAGCGATCTTGCCGGCGATGGCCGACGGTCCGAGATCGGTGGCCAGTACATCGAGCAGGTGGCGCACCCGGATCTTTCCGCTGATGGAAAGTTCCTCCTCGGCCAGGACTTCGTTGGTATCCCGCATCGCCTGCGGATCTGCCCGCAGTGTTTCGGCGGTCTTTTTCAAGTTGAGATAGCAGGCGCTGCAAGGAACCAGAAGATCCGCCTTGATCTTGGCCCGTTCGGCCATTGCCAGGTTTCGGCCGGCCAGTGCCAGGGCCAGCAGCCGGCTGATCCCGGGTGCGGCCGATGCGCCGCAACAGGTCCAATCTTCCACCTCGGTCAGGCGGACCTCCAAGCGCTGGAGCAACGCGCGCGTGGCCTGGTCGTATTCCTTTGCCGTGCCTTCCAAAGAGCAGCCCGGATAGTAAAGATATTGCATGATAGTCTCCCTCGGGTCAACCGTTCAATCCGTTCAATCCGTTCAATCCATCTCGACACGGTTTGCAGGCATCAGGTCCCATCGCCCTCCATCTCCTCGACCCTGCGGAAGAGCGCCTCCAGCTTGGGGGCCCCACGGCGCAGCGTTGGCAACGACACCTTGGCTTTGCTTTGCAGCTTCCATCCCAGGGATGCGAACCGCAGCGGCAGGGTTGGGCGTCTCATATGCATGAAGTAGGCGGCCATCAACGTCATCTCCTGCAGCCGGCCGTTACGGCGGACATTGTCGACGAAATCCCGGCAAAAATAGATGGTGTCCCCATATTGCCGTATATGCCCTCGAGCCGCTATCTGCTTGAGTTCGGCCATGGCGTCGGACGGATTCAAACCGCGTGGGCAGCGCAGCGAGCAGTAATAGCATGCCGAACACAGGGTGAACGTGTGGCTTTGGAAGATTTTCTCCATGCGTCCCAGCTGAACGAGGCGCCACAGATGACGAGGGGTCAGGTCCATGGCCGAGGCGTTGGGGCAAGAAGCGCTGCAGGTTCCGCACTGAATACAGGCCCGCATCATCTCCTGAACGACCGAAAGGGGATTGGCTTCTCGTTCTTCGGTTGTAGAAGCATGGTGTGTCGCTGCGGTGCTCATAAGCACTCTCCTTTTGCTTTCATGCTTTCGTACTGTCCGCTTTCCTGCCTATTCTACCGCCGCATCGATCATCGCCAACATCTGGTGGGCACCATGGTGATTCAATATCGCCGCCCCATTGAGACACACGGCCGCGCAGGCACCGCAGCCTTGGCACATGGCCGGATCGACGACCAGGCGCCGCTGATCCAGATCGACGCTGCGTGCGCCGTAGGGGCAGGCATCGATGCAGCGCTGGCACAACACACACAGGCTGTGACGCACCGCGGCCGTGGGATGGCCTGCCGAGAGACTTTCATGGCACAGGATGCGCAAGGCCCGCTGGGCCGCGGCCTGACCGGCCGCCGCCGCTTCGGTGATGGTCTGCGGCGCCAGCGCCAGGCCGCAGGCGAAAACGCCTTCGCGCAGTCCGTCCACGGGCCGCCATTTGCTGTCGGCCTCCTGGAAGAATCCTGCGGAATCCAGCGTGGCGCCGTAAAACGCCGCCAGTTTGGCCGGCAGGCGGGGCACTACGCCGGTGGCAAGCACCAGCAGGTTGGCTTCGATCTTCAGGTCCACCTCGGCGATGGGATCGTGCACCGAAAGGGTTACGATGCCATCCGGCGATGTTTCGACGCCGGGAAGTTGCTGGGGACGGTAAGGGATAAAGACCACGCCGGCCCGACGCGCCTCGGTGTAGTAGCTTTCGCTGAAGCCGGTCATCATGACATCGCGGTAGAGGATGTAAATTTGAACGCGGGAATTTTTCTCCTTGAGATAGAGCGCATGCTTGATGGCCGTGGGGCAGCAGACCCGGCTGCAATAGTCGCGCGATGGTTCGCGGCTGCCCACGCATTGAATCATGGCCACGACATCCCATGCGGCCGCATCCGCTTCGCCCGAACCGATGTTGCGCTCCAGGGCCTGCTGGGTGACGATGGCCGGATGGGTGCCATAGCCGTAAGCCGTGGCTTCCGCCTCCAAACCGCCGGTGGCCAGGATGGTGACCCCATGGCGCAAGGTTTCGGTCCGGCCCTGGGCATTTTGCAGCGTGGTGCGGAAATCTCCCACCCGGCCCACGGCGTTGATCACTTCGTGTTCCAAGTGCAGGGTGATCTTGGGGTGCTGGATCACGCGGTCGTCGAGTTGATCGAGCAACGGCTTCACGGCGTGACCTTCGAGGGTGTGGTGCAACCAGGCGAGATTTCCCCCCAGTCGGTTCTCTTTTTCGACCAGGTCGACTCCGTAGCCCATGTCCGCTATGGCCAGCGCGGCATGCATGCCGGCCGTGCCACCGCCGATCACCAGCGCCTTTCGTTGCACCTGTTCCCGGTCGGGGGCCGTAGGTTCGGTGTGTTTGAGAAACGCCAGACCCATTTGCAACGACGCCGAAAGGACGCGTTCGCCCAAAGCACTCCGCAGCGACCGCTCAGTCGTGTCGGCCTGTGGCTCCGTCGGTTCGATTTTCATATCGACGATGGTCATCAGGTTTTCCGGCAGACCGGTGCGCTGGGACAGGGTGCGACGGTGTGTGCTGTGCCGCAGTGGATGACAGGCGGCCACGAGCAGACGGTTGGGGGCCAGATCCTTGATGGCCGCCTCGAGCGGCCCCCAGCCGTCCGCACCGCACAACTGATCCACGAATAACACCTGAACCACGGCCGGGTCCCGAGTCAGCTCGGAAATCAGCTTCTCGGTGTTCCGGGCCTCTGCCAGGCAACCATGGCAAGTACAAATGGCTGCCAGGATTCTCGGTGGCGCATCGGGGGCGACCCCCTTTGCGGCCGGCCCTTCGGCCAGGGCCAGTTGGCTGCCGCTGCGGCGCAGCGTGCGTCCTGCCTCAAGGGCCGCGGCCGATGCCTGGATCAAGGCGGCGTTGATTTCCACCGGTTCGGTGCAGGCCCCGGAAAGGAAAATACCCTCGGCGCTGGAGCATGCCGCTGCGAACGGCTGGGGTTGGAAAAATCCCCAGGCGTTGCGTTCGGCCTGGGTCAATTCGGCCAGGGCTTCGGTTTCGGGAGACGGCCGAAAACCGGCGGCCAGGACGACCAGGTCCACCTCCGTCTCGTGCATCCGTCCGTCCAGGCCGGCATAGCGCAACAGCGGATCGCCGCTCTCGGGCGAGGTGGTCACCGAGTGAACCCTGGCCCGCACCAGGTGGACGCCGCGCTCCTCCTCGGCCTGCCGGCGGTAGGGTTCGAAGCTTTTTCCGAAGGTGCGCATGTCGGTGTAAAAAATCGTCGTTTCGACCGCGCCGCTGCTTTTTGTCTTGGCCAGGACCGCTTCCTTGAGGGAGATCATGCAGCAGATGCGCGAGCAGAAGTCGGCCGAGATTTGGTAATCTCGCGAGCCCACACACTGCAGCCAGGCGATCCGCTGCAGCGGTTTGCCGTCAGCCGGCCGCACCAGACGGCCCTGGCTGGGACCGCAGCCGCTCAACACGCGTTCGAAAGCCAGACTCGTGATCACGTGGGGATTCGTGCCATACCCGTATGGGTTGACCCCTTCGCTGGGGTCGAAGAGCGTCATGCCGCCGGCCAGGATCACGGCGCCGGCCGCCACTTGACGCTCCTGCACCGAGACGGTCGCCTGAAATACCCGGTTGACCATGGCCAGCATGGACTGGGGGTCGAAGGGTTTGATGAGATAGTCGAGGGCGCCGGATTTCATCGCCTCCACGGCCGTATCCACGGTGGCATAGGCGGTCATCATCACGGCCACCCGATCGGGGTGATCCGCCTTGGCCCGTTTGAGCAGGTCGACGCCGTCCATGCCGGGCATCTTGACATCGATGAGCAGCAGTTTGACATCCGATTGCTCGAGCAGCGTCAGGGCCTCGGCGCCGGATTCGGCCGTCTGCACATTCATGAAGCCTTCGGCGAGCAGCCACTCCTTGAGTGAATCGCGCACCGACAGCTCGTCATCCACCACCAGGATCGAAAATTCTTTGCGCCGGTCGAAGGCAAGGTCGATGGCGCCCGTGGGGCAGATCGGTACACATGCGCCGCAGCGGGTGCAGGCCGCCGCATCGATGACATAGGCGCCGACGACGGCATGGGGCACGACCCGGTGTATGGCCTTGCTGCGGCTCAACCCGCTGTTGAAATCGTCGGGCATGTCCACCGGGCAGACCGTCTCACAGGCGCCGCAGCCGATGCACAATTGCGGGTCCACGCCCTGGAGCGTCTGTTTGAGCCGCACGAGGAACCGGCCGGGACCGCCTTCCACGTTCGACAACTCGGTGGCCGGCAGGAAATCGATGCGTTCATGGAAAAAGCCTTTGCGCAGGCAGGTTGCTTCGGCCGAATCGCGTTCGAGCAGCGGCAGCATCTTGCACATGCCGCAGCCATCGGTTGGGAATTGGGCGTCCAGGCGGCTCAGCAACCCGCCGGGGTGGGCCGCCCGGTCGATGAGCAGCACATCGGATCCCGTTTCGGCCAGGTCGAGCGCCGAACGGATGCCGGCGATACCGGCGCCGATAATAACGGCGTGATAGTTTTCTCGCAGCATCAGGCCTCCTTACGCCAATGCAATCCTGCCGTATCCGCGAACTCGTGTTCACGAAATTCGCTCAACGGGGGTCGTTCCGCCGCATCCCGTCCGGCCTGGTAGTCGAAGGCGGCCTGGGTGCGATGGGCCACGGTGCGGAACAACGACATGACGTCGATGTCGTTGGGGCAGGCATTGCTGCACTGGCCGCATCCCACGCAGGCCGTGCTCATATGGGCCAGGCGGGTCAGATGGTAGAAGATGGTGTCGGTGGGCATTTTGATCATGCCCTTGCGCCGCGTCCAGGAGAGATATTGCAGCGGGTCGTGGTCGAAGAGATTGGTCTCGAAGACGCACTGTCGGCAGTAACAGACCGGGCAGGCCGTGCGGCAGTTGTAGCAATTGACGCAATGGGCGAAATAGTGATCCAGTTTTTCCAGGCTGTCGGTGGCCGCGGCGGTCTCTGCAAACATGCTGTCCCGGAACCGGGTGCGTTCGGCCACCACCGTTTCCACGGCAGCCGCCCGTTCGTCCGGCAATGGGGCCGCCTTCAGTCCCAGCCGGTCGAGGATCTCCCGGCCGGCATCGGTCTGGGCGTCCACCATCACCTCCCGGCCGGTGTCAACGCCCCACAGGCAGACGGCCAGGTCGGCGCCCGTGGGCATGGGATGTTCGCAGGCGCGGCAGGCCTTTGACAGCGAGCCTTCGTCGACTGATGGGCGTTTGATGTAGCCTTGATCCGCTCCTGATTCGTCTCCCCCGTGCGTAAGGGCATCGAAGACCTTGTTGGGATACGCCCCCGGACAATCGCTGCCGATGATGATCACCTGCTCCCGCAATCCCTGTTTGAGTTTGACCAATTCGATAAACGCCCGGATTTCGCAGGGGCGCAGGACGGCGGCCACCCGATTGGGGGTCGCGGTGCGCGTCAGGCGGCACACCTGCTTGGCGGCATTGAGCGCAAACGCCGGCGAGAGGGGATCGGAGTTATCGAGCTGATCCGGATCATGGATCAAAAGGGGCATCACGGCACGACTGCCCGGAAGCCGACCGGGCACCATGACAGCGTCGATTTCCTCCAGGGCCAGGATGCGGCCGAGTAACGTCCGGATCGCGTCCGCGACATCTTCGTTTTTCACTTCCATCGTAACGGTCTGCATAGGCTGCCTTCGCAATGCTTCGGGTTTCGAGTTGTTAGAGCACCATTTGACTTCTGGAGGCCACCGGCCCAAGTTCCCTCGTGCGCTCGGTCAGTTCTCGCATGGTCTGGGTGAACTGGATGCCGTCGCTGGCACCGA
Organism: Desulfatitalea tepidiphila; assembly: GCF_001293685.1. NCBI lineage: Bacteria > Pseudomonadati > Thermodesulfobacteriota > Desulfobacteria > Desulfobacterales > Desulfosarcinaceae > Desulfatitalea > Desulfatitalea tepidiphila. Next base: position 955,265 of record NZ_BCAG01000001.1, read on the forward strand.
TCCAGGTGAGCTGCAGCCGGTCGGCTTCAAAGCCGAACTGGGGCAGGATCTCCTTTAGCAACCGGATGCGGCGCCGGGCCTTGTAGTTGCCGTTGATATAGTGGCAATCGCCCGGGTGGCAGCCGCTGACCAGCACCGCGTCGGCCCCCTCCAGAAAGGCCTTGATGATGTACTGGGGGTCCACCATGCCCGTGCACATGACGCGGATCAGCCGCACGTTCGGTGGATAGGTGAGCCGCGAGGTGCCGGCGAGATCAGCGGCCGTGTAAGTGCACCAGTTGCAGACAAAGGCGATGATCAATGGCTCGAAAGATTGCATGAGTTTATCCTTTTAAGCCGGTTAAGGGTTTAGGCGGTACTGATGTCGATGACTTCAAAAGTAAAAAAGCATGAAAGCGAAGGTGTTCCATCAATTTGATTGCTCCTATATATAAGATGGCAGAATTCCTTAACTTTCATACTTTCTGACTTTCCTGCTTTCATACGCCTTATCGTTATCAACCTAAGCGGCGGCCGAGGTCGACGTGTCCGAACCCTCGATCTTCTCCAGATGTTCCAGAACATCGATCGAATCGAAAATGCCGTCGATTTCAGAGAAGATCTGCTGACTCTTGAAGTGCCGGCTGCTGGCGGCGCCGCTGGGACAGAAACCCGAACAGCTGCCGCACCCTTTGCATATCAAAGGGTTGACCTCGCTGACCTGTTTGAGTTCGTTGAACGAGATGGCGCTGTATGGACACAGGCCGATGCAGATCTGGCATCCGGCGCAGATATCCGGATCGATGTAGGAGATGGTGGGGGCGATCTCCACCCGGCCCCGGGCCGCCAGGGCCAGGGCCTTGGCCGCCGCGCCCGACGCGTGGGACACGGCATCCGGGATGTCCATGGGCTTCTGGCAGCAGCCGGCCAGAAAGAGGCCGTCGGTGGCCGTGTTGAGCGGCCCCAGCTTGGGATGGGCCTCCAGGAAGAAGCCGTCGGCCCCCTGGTTGACGCCGAAGACCCGGCCGACCTGCAGCGCATCGCTGCGGGCCTCCATGGCCGTGCAGAGCACCACCATGTCCACGGGAACACGCAGGTTTTCGCCCAGTAATGTGTCTTCGGCCAGCAGGATCAATTTGCCCTGTTCCGCTTCGGATGTCGCTTCGTCGGTGATTTCGGCCACCTTGCCGCGGATGAAGGTGGTGCCTTCCTCCTGGCAGCGCCGGTAGAACTCTTCGTATCCTTCGCCGAAGCAGCGCATGTCGATGTAAAAATCATACACATCGGTATCATGGCCGACCTTCTCCTTGATCAGGTGGGTGTACTTGAGGGCATACATGCAGCAGACCCGCGAGCAGTATTCATGATAGTTGACATCGCGGCTGCCGATGCAGTGCAGCAGGGCCACGCTCCGCGGCGGCCGTTCGAAACGACCGCTGTCGCCGCGCATGAGAATCCGGCCGCCAGTTGGGCCGGTGGCATTGCTCAGTCGCTCGAATTCCAGGGCGGTGAAAACATTCTGGAAACGACCGTAGCCATACTGGGTCATGGGGGTGGGATCGAGCGTGTCATAACCGGTGGCCAGGATGATACTGCCCACCTGGAGATGGAGATCGGTCGGTTGCATCAGGTGGTCGATGGCATGGGCCTCGCAGGCGGACACGCACTGCATGCATTCGCAGCAGACGCCGCAGTTGAGACAGCGTTCGGCTTCGGCGCGTGCCTCGGCCTCGGAGAGGGGCTTTTCGACTTCCGCAAAGGGTTCGGCTCCGGCGATGAACGGTACAAAGGGCGGTTCGACACGCTTTTCAGGGTGGACGTCATCAGGAATCGGGGCCCAGTCGGCCGTCTCCGCATCGGGCCGGGGCGGCCTTTCCGGGAGGTCGGTCAAGGGTTCACCGCGCAAGAACAGGTCCATGGCCGCCACCGTCCGATGGGCCGCCCCAACGGCTTCGATGGCCGTGGCCGGGCCGCTCACCATGTCGCCGGCGGCAAATACATACGGCAGGCTGGACTGCCCGGTGACCGGGTCGGCCAGGAGCAGGCCGCGGCGGTCCCATTGCAGTTCCGGCACCGACGCTGCCCAGGCGGTATCGGTGAGTTGCCCGATGGCCGGAATGATCGTGCCACACGGCACGCGGAACTCGGCGCCCTCGATGGGTTCCGGGCGGCGTCGGCCGCTGCGGTCGGGCGGTCCCAATCGGTTGCGCACGCAGGTCAGTGCGACCACCCGTCCGTCTTCCCTTTCGACTCGCAGGGGGGTGGCCAGAAATTCGAACCGGATACCCTCGATCTTGGCCTGCTCGATCTCCTCGCGATAAGCCGGCATCTCCTGCTCGCTGCGGCGATAGACCACGGTCACCGGCGCATCGCTCAGTCGGCGGGCGGTGCGGGCCGCATCGATGGCCACATTGCCGCCGCCGACCACCGCCACCGGGCCGACCGGCGCGATGGGCGTTCCCATATTCACCGCGCGCAGGAAACGAACGCCGTCGACGACGCCGTCACCGTCCGATTCGCCCTCGATGTTCAGCTGCATGGCCTTGTGGGCCCCGATCCCGAGGAAGATGGCCGCAAACCCCTGTTCCTTCAGGTTGGACAAAGTAAAATCACGCCCCAGGCGACGACCGGTATGCACTTCGACGCCCAATCTCAGGATGTGATCGATCTCCCGGTCCAGCACCTCGGGCGGCAGCCGGTAGTCGGGAATGCCGGCCCGCAGCATGCCGCCCAACCGGTCCAGCGCTTCATAAAGAACGATCTGGAATCCTTTCAGACGCATGTAGTAGGCGACCGTGAGGCCGGCCGGACCGCTGCCGATCACGGCGATTTTTTCAGGCCGTTCGTCGATGGGCGGCACGGCCCGCCCCACCAGCGACACCTGGTCGGCCGCAAACCGCTTCAATGCCCGGATCGCCACCGGTGCTTCCACCTGGGCGCGGCGGCACTGGGATTCGCACGGGTGGGGGCAGATACGGCCCAGGGTGCCGGGCAGGGGCAGCTGTTCCATGATCAGGGATACGGCCTGTTCGTATTTGCCCTGGGCGATGAGCTGGACATACCCCTGCACATTGACCCCGGCCGGACAGGTGCGCGTACAGGGAGCGGTGTCGCGCTTTTCGATCTGAAAGGCGATGGGCACCGCCTGGGGAAAAGATCGGCCGATGGCCCGGCGCTCGCCCAGGCCCTGGTCCCAGTCATTGGGAATCGACACTGGACACACCTTGGCGCACTCGCCGCAGCCGGTGCAGACCCCCTCCTTGACATAACGCGCTTGCTGATGGACCGTGACGCTGAAGTTGCCCACGAAACCCGATACATCGGTTACCTGACTGAGGGTGTGCAGCCGGATATTGGGATGCTGCCCCACGTCGACCATCTTTGGCGTGCCGATGCACGCCGCGCAGTCCAGGGTGGGGAAGGTCTTGTCGAACTGCAGCATGTGGCCGCCGATGGTGGATCCGGCCTCGATCAGATGAACCGTGTGGCCGGCGTCGGCCATGTCCAGGGCCGCCTGCATGCCGGCGATGCCGGCACCGACCACCATCATCACCGGGTGCACGTCGGCCCATCGGCTCTGCAGGGATTCATGGCCCCGCACGCGGTGCACAGCGGCCGCCACCAGGGTCTTGGCCTTGGCCGTGGCGAGGATGGCATCCTCGGTGACCCAGGAGACCTGCTCGCGAACCGAGGCCATCTGGAAATAATAGGGATTCAAGCCCGAGCGCCGGCAAACGTTCATAAAGGTGGTGCCGTGCAGGCGAGGCGAACAGGAGGCCACCACCACGCGGTCGAGATGATACTCGGCGATGTCGGCCTCGATCATGGCCTGTCCGGGATCGGAACACATAAACCGGTAGTCCCGGGCCGCGACCACTCCCTCGAGCTGTTTGGCAAATTCGGCTACGGCCGCCACATCCACCCGGTGGGAGATGTTGATGCCGCAATGGCAGACATATACACCGATTCGCATGGTCAGACCCTTTCCGTGTTGCGGCTGTTTTTGGACGTGCCTGTCAGGCGCCGCACCACTGCTATGAAATCCTCGGCTTCGGGGGGATTGGGCAAGAATGCCTCGGGGGACGGCAGCCGCCCGATGGTAGGAGCATAGGGTTGTGTCTGATAGGGCCCCCCTGTGCGCCGTGTCAGGTTGGAGAGCATGACCACCGGCAGCCGGCAAAGCGCCGGGTCTGCTTTGAGCCGGCCATATATCGATTGAATCTGCTCCGCCGGCAGCATGGCGTCCAGGACGATGAGGGAGAGATTGCGCGTGCGTGCCTTTGACAACGCCTCGCTGGAATTGTCGGCGGTCAGTGGATCGAACCCGTGGGCCTTGAGGAGATTGGTAATATAGATCAGACGATCGGGCTCGTTCTCGATGACGAGAATCTTGAGTTGGGTTGCCGGCACGATCTCTCCTTTTCGACCTCTATGGTTAAAAAGGGTGGTGCGTTCGGCCAATCCGATTGAAGGGAGGTATACGCACAGGATGTGCCATGACCGTGTGAAGGCATATAACGGCATGAAATTATACGGCTATGCCGAATTTTACGCGGGAGGTAAAGGGCGATTCTGGAACGGGGATATGTTGCAATAATGGAACAAAAGCGTTGAGTACAACAATAATCTACTAAATTTAAACATTAATATCATAATAGAATGAAACAAAAATGTTTCACAAGTCGTCTCCTGCGCCTCACTTTCACGGGTGAGATCCATTTGCATGTTGCACCGGGGTGAAACACTTACGCCAACCCGTAGCGCTTGATCTTGCGCCAGAGGGTGGTGCGGTCCATGCCCAGGCTCCTGGCGGTTCGGCCCCGGTGGCCGTAATATTTGGCCAGAGTGGCGGCGATCTGTCCGGCCTCGTCCGCAGGCGGCGCCTTCTGCCCGCTCGGTGGGCATACAGGCGCCGGAAAAGGAGCGAGAAGGTCTTCGGGCAGATGGCATTTACGGATAGGGCCCGTGCCGCACAGGATCAGAGCATGTTCGATGATATTCTCCAGTTCGCGCACGTTGCCGGGATACTTGTAATTGAGCAGGATCGCCATGGCTTGGTCGGATATGGCGGGCGGCGGCGCCCCCTGGGCCGCGCAGAGCTTGCGCATTACGTGGCGGATCAGCAACGGCAGGTCGTCGCGCCGCTCCTCCAGGGCAGGCAGCTCGATGCGCAGGACTTTCAAGCGGTAAAACAGGTCTTCCCGAAACAGGCCGTCCTTGACCAGTTGCTCCAGCCGGCGGTTGGTGGCCGAGATGATGCGCACATTCACCCGCTGGGTGCGCCGGCTGCCCAAGGGGTAGAACTCCTGTTCTTCGAGCACCCGCAGCAGCTTGGCCTGCAGGCTCAGCGGCAGGTCGCCGATTTCGTCCAGGAAAATGGTGCCGCCGTCCGCCTCCTGGAACCGGCCCGGTTTGTCGCGGTCCGCACCGGTGAAGGCCCCTTTGACATACCCGAAGATCTCCGATTCGATCAGGCTGTCGGGGATCGCCGCACAGTTGACCTTGACCCAGGGCTTGGATGCCCGGGGACCGGCGTCATGGAGAATCTTGGCCAGTATATCCTTGCCCGTGCCGGTGGCGCCCTGGATCAGGACCGTGGCGTCGCTGGCCGCCACGGCCGGGATCATGGCAAAGATCTTCTGCATGGGCGGGCTCTTGCCGATCATGTCGCGGCAAGTGTAGCGGCCCCGGATGGCCTGGTTGAGCTGGTGTACCAGTGTCATGTCCTGGAAGGTGACCAGACCGCCCACCACGGCTTCGCGCTCGTCACGCAGGGCCGCGTAGTTGGCCCGGATGGGAACGATGCCCCCTTCGCTGTCCCGCAGGCGCCCCTCCAATCCCCGGTAGACCGTGTTTTTCCGGATGGCCGTCTCTATGGGCGAGGGCGCATCGGGTCCCGGTTCGACAAAGATGTCGGTGCTGGGCCGGCCGAGCAGGGTGGTGCGTTCGTAACCGGAAATACGTTCGGCCGCGGTGTTGAAGAAGGTGATCAGTCCGCCCCGGTTGGTCGTAAAAACACCCACGTCGAGGCTGTCGAGGATGTTTTTCAGGCTGCGTTCCTCGTAGCGCAGCCGCTCGATGAGATCGCTGATGGGCGAATGGTCCTGGAGGATGGTCAGGCAGCCGATCACCGTGTGGTCTGCGGCGTAAATCGGGATGGCCATGCGGCTGATCAGGTGCTGTCGCATCTCCTCGTCGGCGACGTTCACCGTCGACTTCCGGGATTGGCCGTCCCCGCCGCCCACGATGCAGTTGACCATGCAGGGCACGCCGGTGAAAACTTCGCGACAATCCTTGCGCAACACTTCGTTGGCGCGCAGCCCGATCAGGGCTTGGGCGCATTGGTTGATGGCCGTGATTTCATGGTCGAGGTTGACGGTGAAGGCGCCGATGTTCAGTTCGTCCAGAACGGCCAGCCATTGATCACAGGCCGGATTGGAGGCCAGATTGGAATGTTTGCGAATCGCGGTCATGCGGCGTTATCTCCTTGGGTGCCTGCCGGCAAACGAATCGTGAAGGTCGTTCCCTGGCCCGGGAGACTCTCAAAATCGATCGTTCCCCTGTGGCGCTCGATGATGCCGTAGGTCGTGGCCAGTCCCAGCCCGGTGCCGCCCCCGTCCTGTTTGGTCGTGAAAAAAGGTTCGAACACGTGGGGTGCGACTTCCGGGGCGATCCCGCAGCCCGTGTCGCTGACCGCGATCTCCAATGTCGCTCGGCGATGGTCGCCCCGGGCGATGATCTCCAACCGCCCCCCGTTGGGCATGGCATCGATGGCGTTGAAGATCAGGTTGAGCAGGCACTGTTGCAGCTGGTTCGCATCGCCGATGACCGTGGGCAGCGATTCCGGCCATCGATGGATCAGCTCGATGTGTTGGAGGTCGAGCCGGTGGCGGCTCAGATCCACACAGCGCTGCAACAGCGGTGTCATGGCCACCGGTTGAAAATCGGTCGGCGAGCTGCGGGCGAAGGTGAGCAGGTTGCCCACGATGCGGGCGCAGCGCGCGATCTCCTGTTCGCAGATCGTGGTGTAGCGGCGGAATTGAGCCACGCGATCGGCGTTGAGCGGCGGCCGCTCGGAAGTGTGCAGCATGAGGCGCAGATAGTTGAGCACGCCGGCCAGCGGGTTGTTTATCTCGTGGGCCACGCTGGCCGCCAGCCGCCCCAGGGAGATCATCTTGTCCTGGTGCAGGATGCGCGCCTGATCGGCCATCTGCTGTTCGAGTTGGCGGATTTTGCGGAGATCCCGGACAAAACAGACCAGGCCCTCGGCATGCTCCCGGTCGCCGATGGGTGCTGCGGACAATTGGACCGGAATGGCTTTTCCGTCGCTCGCGCGTAAGCAGCTTTCGTAAAGATAGAGGCGGTTGGGACCACCGTGGCAATTTTCTGCCAGTGCCTTCTTGAAGGCGTCGTATTCCGCCGGTGCGAAGAATTGGCTCAGCCGCATGCGCTGCAGGACTTCCTGCTTGGGACAGCCCAGCATCGCTTCCAGGCTCGCATTGTAGGTGACCACCCGTTCGTTCCCGTCGCATCCCAGGATGCCATCGATGGAGCTTTCGATCAGCTTGCGCTGGTAGGCGAAGGTTTCCAGCAGCTGTTGGGTGGTATCGTCCCAGCCCTCTTCGAGGTGGCGGGTGTACGCCTTGAGCTGCCGGCGGGTCGTGACACGCTGCCGGGCGCGCTCGAGCGACACCATCAGCACATTGCTGTCGATGGGCTTGGTGATGAAATCGGATGCATCCAGATGCAGGGCGCGCACCGCCGAGGCGATATCCCCGAAGGCCGTGGCCACGATCACCTCGATATCGGGATGGTGCTGCTTGATTTTTTCCAGCAGCGCGAGGCCGTCCAGGCGCGGCATGCGAATGTCCGTGAGCACGATGTGTGGATCATACCGTTCGCATTGCTCGAGCGCCGCCTGACCGTCGGAGGCCGTGGCGATCGTGTAGCCCGCGTCGCTCAGGGTAAGGGCCAACACCTCGCGAACGTCTTTTTCGTCGTCCACGACCAGAATGCGCCAGTCTGCGTTTTGCCCCATGCCGGTCCCCTGTCGATGTTGGGTGTGGGCGGGTTAAAGAACCAGGATGATTATCCAGATTATAGGTAAACGCGTTGACGGCGTCAATGCGGCACTCCGGCCTTTACACCAGTTCCTTGACAGCAGACAGGGCCGTATCGTAATTGGGCTCCTCGCCAACCTCCTTGACCAGCTGGTAGTAGCGTACCACTCCTTCCCGGTCGACCACCAGGACCGCCCGGGCCAGCAAACGCAGCTCCTTGATCAACAGTCCGGCCGCTTCGCCGAAGGCCGCCGCGCGGTGATCCGATAGGGTGGTGACTCGATCCACGCCGGCCGCGCCACACCATCGCTTCTGCGCAAAGGGCAGGTCCATGCTGATGGTGAGAATCGTCACGTCCTGGCTGAGGTTGGCGGCCTCGGAGTTGAAGCGGCGCGTTTGCATGTCGCACACCGGGGTGTCCAAAGAGGGGACCACCGATACCACCACGATTTTGCCCTTGTAATCGGATAATCTCACCGGCTTTAGGTCATTGTTCAACAGCTCCGCATCGGGCAGCTTCTGACCGATCTTGATTTCACTGCCCAGCAGGGTCAACGGGTTGCCGTGCAGGGTAACAGCATTGGGTCTCGCGTCCATGATGCCTCCTTTTGAAATATGTCGCCTCCGGATTGAACCGGCGGGTGTCGAAAGGGTTATCTTTCGGTTACAGGATCATCGTCGGCTGATGATTCCATAATTGAACAACGATAATGCCAGGCAGGGCGAATGCAAGCGCTACCGGGCAGAAGGAGGGGGTGAGTCTGGAATTTGCTTCACGCGGCTTTTGAAAATGACCGATTTACCTGGTTGTGGATGAACACGAGGCAGGATAATAGCCGCCACGTGTTTGTTTGGCTGATTTACGATCCAATCGTCGATTTGTCAAACCATCCGATGAATGACGTTCATGACACCAGGGATCGCCTGCGTGGCAGCCCATCCGCCAAACGTTTGAGCCACACGGCGATACCGGCCAGGATCAGGCGGGGGATGGTGATCCACCACACAGAGACGCCGATGGCCACGAAGAGCAGCGTGTCTTCGAGCAGGGAGTGGGAGATGGCGATGTGGTGGTTGAGCAGGTCGGCTTCGGCGCGGGTCAATTGGCCGCGGCTCACGTGGTCGAGAATGACGCCGGCGCCGTAGGCCAGGCCCAGGGTGTTGGCCACCACCCACAGGAAGGCGGCCCGGGGCGGGACCCCGAGAAGGGTGAGGGGATACTTGAGCCAGCGCGAGATCCGACCAGTGATGCCGAAAGCTTCGAGGATGCGCTGCAGGATCATGAGCAGGAGCACCAGCACCATGATCTTGACGCACAGATAGGCCATGCTCACCGCCCAGGCCTGCAGCTCGGCGAAGAAGCCGGGCGTGGCGAGCACCTTGCCGGCGGCAAGGGCCGCGGACGGGACGCTGTCCGGCGGCAGCAGCAGATGCAGGGCGAAGCCGCCGGCAAAGCTGGCGGTCAGGCGGACGGCGAGCATGAGCAGCAGCGACGAGCCGGTCTTCTTCTGCACCGTGCTTTCCACCGGCAGGTTGTGGGAGATCAGGCACATCAGGGCCAGGATAGTGACGGCGCGGCCGGTCATGCCCAGGGTCTCGATGACGGCGATGCACGAGTAGATGTTGAGAAGGCAGGCCGTGGCGAATACGATGGCGGATTCGCCGGGCAGGCCCAGCAGGGCGAAGATCGGCGCGAAGAGTTTGGCCAGCAGGGAGAGGGCGCCCGTGGTCTTGAGCAGCAGTACGGCGAAAGAGACCGGGACTGTGATGGAGAGCAGCCAGCGGCCGGTGCGCAGGGCCGGCGGCACGGCCTCGACCACGCACCGTTTGAGGGTGCCGGGCCAGACCGGGCGGCGGGCGGTCGGATCGGTTTCCAAAGGGTTCTCCATCCGTTCAACCGGTTTTGAAAGTTTATGACGGTCTGCGGATTGGGATCATATCTGTCTGCTTTTGACAATTAAAATTTTAACGGCGCTGTAAGAAGTCCAAAATCGGCGTTGCGCTCATCCCGTCGTCCTTGCGGCGTAGGACCAGTACGCCTCCGGACACGGAATTTCGCGCGCCTTGATCTTGAACTTCTTTTGGCACCGTCCGACAACGATTTTTTACGAATTCATCGATTTTTACCGGCACTGCCATCGGACGCGAGGGTCATAGTCGGGGTTGTTTTTTTGACAACCCCATTGCGTAAAGTCGCATTCTTGCATAGTATGGGGGCGCGATTTTGCAAACCCTCAGAACACCATCTTTCAAAAACCTTATAAATAAGGAGTTGACCATGAAAAAGCGAATCCTGTCCTGCCTGGTTTTTGCCATGATTCTCTGTTTTTCGGCGACGTCGTTGCAGGCCAAGACCAAATGGAACGCCAACTCGGTCTGGCCGCCCAACAACCACCAGACCATCGCGCTCGAAACGTTTGCCAAGAAAGTCAAGGAGATGACCGGCGGCGAACTGGAGATCGTGGTGCTCAGCGGAGGCGCGCTCGGATACAAGGGACCGGAGTTGCTCAAGACCGTGCGGGATGGCCTGGTGCCGTTGTCCGACATCCTGATCAGCGGCGTGGCCGGCGACGAAGCCATCTTCCAGGTGGTGACCTTGCCGTTCCTGTGCCGTAATCTGGAAGAGGCGCGCCTCCTCAACGACATCGCCCGGCCCTACTTCGATAAGGTGGCCGAAAAATGGAAACAAAAAATCCTGTTTGTTTCGCCATGGCCCGGCGCCGGCTTATGGACCACCAAGAAGGTGCAGAGCGTCGACGATATGAAGGGGCTCAAGACGCGCACCTACGACAAAAACGGCGCCCTGGTGGTCGAGGCCACCGGCGGCACGCCCTATGCGCTGCCCTTCAGCGAGGTCTATTCTTCATTGGCCACCGGCCTGATCGATTCGGTCATCACGTCGACCCCCACGGCCGTGGATGCCAAATTCTGGGAAGTTCTCAAATTCTATGAGCCCCTGAACATCACCATCGCCGTGGACATGATCAACGTGAACCTCAAGGCCTTCAACAAGCTGGACGAGAAGAGCCGCAAGGCCGTGCTGGCCGTGGCCAAGGAGATGGAAGCGTCGGTCTGGGCGCAAGTGGCGGCGTTGGACAAGGAAAAAGAGAGCCTTTGCAACAGCAACGGCATCGAAACCGTGCCGCCTTCGGATGAGTTGATGAATGCGCTGACCGACGTCACCAAGGGCATCCGCGAGGACTATTTGAAGAGCGCACCGCCGGAAGCACGCGAGATCGTGGCGGCCTTTCTGAAAAAGGTCGGCCGTTAGAGAGGCTTCCCCCGGGTCTATTTAACACCTGTCCTTAATGCATGTTGAACGATGTAGAAGATTGCCGGCGGTCAAGCGCCTTGTCCGCCGGCAATCTGTTCTATTGGGCGTTGCGGATCGATCCGACCGGGACGACACCAGGGAGTTTTCATGAACGCATTTTTCAAATGGCTGGTCCGCGCTTTCGACCGGCTTTCCGCAGTCGGCGGGGTCCTTTCGGGCATCATGATGTGCCTGGGCGTGGTGATGATCACGTGTGAGATCCTGTTGCGCAGCTTGTTCAGCAAAACCCTTTACGTCACCGAGGAGTATGCGGGCTACCTGATGGCCATGCTCACCTTTTGCGCCCTTGGGTTCACCCTGCGCGAGCGCGGCCACATCCGCATGACCTTTCTGCACCGCGCGGTGACCGGAAGGGCGCGGATCTATCTGGACATGGCCTGCTATCTGATCGCCTTCGGGTTCTGCCTGATCCTGACGTACTACACCTGGATTTTCTTCTGGGATTCGGTGGTCTCCGGATCGCGCTCCATGCAGATTTCCCAGACCTATCTCGCCATCCCCCAGGCGTTTTTACCGCTCGGGGCATTGATATTCACCTTGCAGTTCGTGGGCGAGTTTCTCAGAAGCATCCTGATGCTGCGCGGCGATACCACGGGCATCGTATTGAGAGAAGATCTCGGCGACCTGGGGCGTTAGACGGGCCTCGGGTGGCGGCGATAAATAAGGAGCGCTGTTTTGGATCTGGCAACGGTTTCTTTGACTTTATTCATCCTGCTGGTGGTTTTTCTCGGCGGCACGGTCTGGATCGGCATTTCGCTTTTCCTGATCGGCATGGGCGGTCTGGTGCTGTTTACCGATGTGCCTTTCGGGCTGATTTTGAGCAACACGGTGTGGAACAACACCAGCGGATCGGCCATGCTTGCACTGCCCATGTTCGTCTGGATGGGCGAAATCCTGTTCCGCAGCCGTATTTCCCAGAACTTGTTCAACGGGCTGGCGCCGTGGATGGATGCCATCCCCGGCCGGTTGCTGCATGTCAATATCATCGCCTGCACCTTTTTCGCGGCGGTCAGCGGGTCGTCGGCGGCCACCACGGCCACGGTCGGCCAGATTACGGTACCCGAGTTGAGGAGCCGCGGTTACAACGGCCCGCTTGCGGTCGGCTCCCTGGCCGGGGCCGGCACCCTGGGGTTTTTGATCCCGCCGAGCATGATGATGCTGGTCTACGGGATCATCGGGGATGTGAGCATCGGAAAATTGTTCATCGCCGGCATCATACCGGGCATCTTGATCGCCGGGCTGTTCAGCAGTTATATCATGATCCGTTGCCTGCTGAACAAGCGGCTGGCGCCGGCCGCCGCCGATCGCTACAGCTGGAAGCGTCGCCTGCTGGGGCTCAAGGAGATCGCCCCGGTCGCGTTGCTGATCCTGGTGGTGCTGGGTAGCCTCTACCAGGGCTGGGCCACGCCCACCGAGGCCGGGGTCGTGGGCGTCGTGGGGGCCTTCTTTTTCGCCTTGCTGACGCGCAGCATGAACCGGCAGGTGTTTGTCGACAGTCTCACCGGCGCAGTCCGCACCAGCTGCATGATCATGATGATCGTCATGGGCGCGGGCTATCTTTCCGTGGCCATCGGCTACCTGGGCATCACCCGCGAACTGACCATGTTCGTTACCCAGCTGGGATTGTCGGCCTACATGCTGGTACTGATCCTGACCCTGCTCTACCTGGTGCTGGGATGCCTGCTCGACGGGTTCTCCATGATCGTCATGACCACGCCCATCGTGCTGCCGTTGATCCAGGTGGTGGGGTTCGATCCGATCTGGTTCGGCATCTACCTGGTGTTGATGATCGAACTGGCCCAGATCACCCCACCGGTGGGTTTCAATTTGTTTGTCATCAGCGGATTGACTGCGGAGGACATTCTGACCATCGCCAAAGCGGCCTTTCCCTTTTTCATGCTGATGTGCATGACGACGGCCATGGTGACCTTATTTCCCAAGATCGTGCTGGTATTGCCGGAGATGATGAAGTAGAGAAAGAGAAAATGATCATGAAGTACGTGGATATCAACTGCGACATGGGCGAGAGCTTCGGGGCCTACACCGTGGGCCGGGACGACGACGTGATCGCCCACATTACTTCGGCCAACATCGCCTGCGGGTTTCACGCGGGCGACCCCATGGTGCTCGGCCGTACGGTGCGTCTGGCCGGTGAAAATCGGGTGGCGGTGGGCGCCCATCCCGGCTTTCCGGACCTGATGGGCTTCGGCCGGCGCAACCTCGACTGCACCCTGGATGAGATCCGAAGTTACATCATCTACCAAGTGGGCGCCGTGCGCGCCTTTTGCGATGCGGCCGGGGTCCAGTTGCAGCATGTCAAACCCCATGGCGCCCTCTACAACCTGGCCGTGGGCGACGAGGCCCTGGCCCGCACCATCGCCGAGGCCGTGGCCGCCATCGACCGGGCGTTGATCCTGGTGGGCCTGGCCGGCCGCAACGGGGTCCGGTTGCGCGAGATCGCCGCCGAAACGGGGTTGCGGGTGGCGCTGGAAGCCTTTCCGGACCGTGCCTACACAGCCGAGGGCACCCTGGTGTCGCGCCGCAAACCGGGCGCGGTGATCAAAGACCCGGCACTCGTGGCCGACCGCGCCTTGATGATGGCCGCCGAGGGGCGGATCATCGCCGAGGACGGCTCGGTCCTGGACCTTGCGGCTGACACCCTTTGCGTGCACGGCGACACGCCGGCGGCCGTGGATCTGGCTGCGCACATCCGGAGGAAACTGGCCGGCGGCGGCGTGGAGGTGGTCTCCATGGCCGAGGTGCTGCGCCGGCAGGCGGTGTGAGGCGTCGATTCCATGGTTGAAGGATTGTTCATGGAGGCGCGTTTTCGGAACAGCGGCGACCGGGTGCTGCTGGTGGAGTACGGCGATCGGGTGGATCTGCGCATCAACGAAAAGGTGCGTGCCATGACCGAGCTGCTGCGCCAGGCGCAGCCCGTGGGCGTCGAACTGGTGCTTCCCGCCTATCGATCGCTGGCCGTGGTCTACGATCCGTTGGTCACGTCGCCGACCGTCCTGCAGGAGAGTTTGAACCGTCTGGAAGAGAAGCTGAACGCGGTGGAGGTGCCGGCTCCGCGTACCGTAGAGATACCGGTCTGCTACGGCGGCGACTTCGGCCCGGACATCGGCCAGGTGGCCGACCACAACGGCATCGACGTGGCGCAGGTCATCGCCATCCACACGGCACGGCCTTACCACATCTACACGATCGGCTTCGCGCCGGGATTCTGCTACCTGGGCGGGCTCGACGAGCGGCTGCACACCCCACGCCTGGCCACCCCGCGCACCGCGGTGCCGGCCGGTTCGGTGGGCATCGCCGAGGCCCAGACCGGCATCTATCCCCTGGAGAGTCCGGGCGGATGGCGCCTGATCGGGCGCACCCCCCTGAAGATTTTCGACGCCCGCCGGCCGTCGCCTTTTCTCTATCAAACCGGCGACAGCCTGCGGTTTGTGGCCATCTCCGCGGATGCGTACCACCGGATTCGGGAAAAGGAGGGGGCCTGATGGAGATGTTTCGCGTCCATGCGCCTGGTCCCTATACGACCATTCAAGACCTGGGACGATTCGGCTTTCAGCACATGGGCGTGCCCCCTTCCGGGGCCCTGGACCCCATGGCGCACACTGCCGCCAACCTGCTGGTGGGCAACGAGCCCGATTGCGCCACCCTGGAGATCGCTTTCCTGGGGCCGCTGCTCGAAGCCCTCGGCACGGCCGACATCGCCCTCAGCGGCGCGCAGATGCCCCTGCGCGTGAACGACCGACCGGTGCCCCAGTGGGCTTCGGTAAGGGTACGGAAGGGGGATCGCATCCAGGTGGGGCAGGCCGAGCGGGGCTGCCGCGCCTATCTGGCGGTCAGCGGCGGCTTCGATGTGACCCCGGAGATGGGCAGCCGTTCCACTCTGGTCAGCGCCGGGCTGGGCGGAATCGAAGGCCGCGCACTGAAAGCCGGCGACCTGCTACCGCGCGGACCCGTCCGGCTGCTGGCACGGCCGCGGCGGCTGCCCTGGGTACCGCTCTATGACACCCTGATCCACCTGCGGGCCGTTCCCGGCCCCCAGGACGATTGTTTCACCGAAGGTCTGGAGACCTTCTTTTCATCGGTCTACACGGTGAGCGACAAGGCCAACCGCATGGGCTACCGCCTGACCGGGCCGGCGGTGGCGCGCGATGGCGGCGCGCCCCAGAGCATCATCTCGGAACCGAGCATTCCCGGCAATGTCCAAGTGCCGCCCGACGGCCAGCCGATCATCCTGATGGTCGAACAGACCATCGGCGGCTACACCAAAATCGCCACGGTGGTCACCGCCGATCTCTTCAAAATCGCCCAGGTCGGTCCGGGCGACCAGATCCGTTTTCACCCGGTCACCCTGGAAAGGGCCCACACCCTCTACCGGGAGTGGGCCGCCTACCTGCAAAACATGCGGGACGTTCTGGACGAGCTATAAGACTTCGATCAGGAAGACTTCGATCAGCAGTTTCCCATCAGGCGCCGATGTAGGCCTTGCGAACCTTTTCGTCATTTTTCAGCTGTTGGCACTCGCCAGTGAGAACACAGCACCCGCTCTCGAGCACGTAACCGCGCTCGGTGATGTGCAGGGCCATGTTGGCGTTCTGCTCGGAGAGGAAGATGGTGGTGTCCATCTCGCGGTTGACGTTGGAGATGATCTCGGCGATCTGCTGGACGATCAGCGGCGCCAATCCCACCGAGGGCTCGTCGAGCAGCAGCATGCTCGGCTCGCTCATCAAAGCGCGGCCGATGGCCAGCATCTGCTGCTCGCCGCCGCTGAAGGTGCCGGCGGCCTGTTGGCTTCGCTCCCTGAGAATGGGGAAAAGCTCGTAGACGCGATCCATGTTTTTCTGAATTTTCTTCTTGTCGTTGCGCAGCGGGTAGGCGCCGAGCAGCAGGTTCTTGCGTACCGACAGTTCGGGGAAGAGCTGGCGGCCCTGGGGGCAGAGCACCAGGCCCTGCGCCACGATCTTGTGCACCGGCAGCCGGTGGATGGGGGCGCCGTTGAACGTCACGGTGCCGGTGGTGGGTTTGAGCACACCGGCGATGGTGCGGAACAGGGTGGTCTTGCCGGCGCCGTTGCTGCCCAGCAATGCGACAAACTCGCCTTTCTGGATCTCCAGGGAGACGCCGTGAATGATCTGCAGGTCGCCGATTTTGGTATGCACACGCTCCAGCTTAAGCATTCGCTTCACCTCCCAGGTAGGCTTCGATCACCGCCGGGTTGGTCTTGATTTCCTCGGGGGTTCCCTCGGCGATCTTCTTTCCGAAGTTGAGTACGACGATACGGTCGGCCATGCCCATGATCATCTGCATCTTGTGTTCGATGATGATCACCGTAATGCCGTGCTCGTCGCGGATGCGATGGATCAACTGGGTGATGCGATCGGTCTCTTCATGGATCAGGCCGCCGGTGGGTTCGTCGAGCAGCAGGAGTCGGGGTTTGCTGACAATGGCGATGCCGATGGCCAGTCGTTTCTGCTCCTCCTGGGAGAGGGTGGGGATGAAGTGCTCGGCCTTGTCGGTCAGGCCGAGAAATTCGAGGACCTCCATGGCGCGCAGGAAGGCTTCGGTCTGAAAGTCCTTCCACTTGGGCGTGTGCAGCAAGGTGTTCCAGAAACCGAGCCGGGTGCGCCATTTATAAGCGATCATCAGATTGTCGATGACGCGCAGTTGATCGAAGAGACTGGTGGTCTGAAAGGTCCGCGCCACGCCCTTGGTGACGATGCGGTAGGGTTTCATGGCGGTGATGTCCTGGTCGTCGATGAACACCTTGCCGGAAGTGGGCGGCAGCGTGCCGGTGATCAGGTTGAAGGCAGTGGATTTTCCGGCGCCGTTGGGGCCGATGATGGCCAGGATCTGTCCCTGGGCGACCTCGAAGCTCAGGTCCTGGACCGCCGTGAGGCCGGAGAACCGTTTGGTGAGATATTTAACGCTTAACATGGCCGGCCTCCGTTGATCTGGATTGACGCCAGGCGGCGATCTTCTGGTTCAGCAAACGCAGGCCGCCGACAAATCCCTGGGGGAAGTAAATGATGACCACCACGAGCAGGAGACCGAAAATCAGCATGCGATAATCTCCGAGGAACTGCATGAACTCCATGATGATGGGGATGGCGAAGGCCCCGATGACCGCGCCGGGCAAGGTGGCGATGCCGCCCAGGATCAGGTAGATCAGGAAGTTGAAGGTGACCATGTGGCTGGCCGCGCTGGGCCCCACCGCGCCGATGATGCTGGCGTAGATGCCGCCCGCCATGCCGGCGATGAAGTTGGACACCACGAACGAGAGCAGTTTGGTGGCGAAGGTGTTGATCCCGACCGCATCGGCCAGCGGCTCGTTGTTGCGCACGGCCATGAAGGTGAGGCCCAGGATCGAATAGACGATGCGATTGAGGGCGAACAGGGTGAGCAGCAGAAAGGCCAGGGCCAGGTAGAACTGGGCGGTCTGGCTGTTGAATTCGATCTGCCCGACGAACGGTATGGTGATGGGCGATGGGCGCGCGATGCCGAAGATGCCGTTGTGACCGCCGGTCAGCTCGATCCAGTTGCCGGCCACGATCCAGAGGATGACCCCAAAGCATAGGGTGACGATGGCGAAATAGTGCCCCCGCGTGCGCAAGGACAGCGCGCCGATCAAAAGCCCGGCAAAGGCGGTGATGACGGCGGACAGGGGCAGTGCCAGCCAGAAGGAGAGGCCGGCCTTGGTCATGATGGCCACGCCATAGGCCCCGATGCCGAAAAAGGCGCCGTGGGCAAGGGACGCCTGGCCGGTATAACCGATGATCAGGTTCATGGAGGCCGTGGCGATGGCGAACAGAATGCTCATGATGACGATCTGGAACAGGTAGCGGTCCGGCACATAAAAGGGCAGAAGCAGGGCCGCGACGAGGAGAACCAGGTAGAGTATCTTGGTGTGGATCGGCTTGGTGAACACGGTCTTATCCCTCCCTTTTGCCAAAGATGCCGGTCGGCTTGATGGATAGAATCACGATCAGGGCGCCGAAGGCGAACACGTCCTTGTATTCCGCCGAGATGTAGCCGCCGCCCAGCGCTTCGATCAGGCCGAGGATGTAGCCGCCGAGGATCGCGCCAGGAATGCTGCCCATGCCGCCGAGGATCACGATGATGAAGGCTTTCATGCCCAGGATCGCCCCCATGGCTGGCGAGAGCATGAAGATAGGGGAGAGAAAACTGGCCGCCACCGCTGCGGTGGCCGAAGATATGAAAAAGGTGATGGCCGAAACCCGGTTCACATTGATGCCGTTGAGCATGGCGCCTTCCCGGTTCTGTGCCACGGCTTCGATGGTGGTGCCCATCAGGGTCTTTTTAAGGAACAGGTGCAGCAGGACGATGAGCGCCGCGGCGCCGACGATGACGATCAGACGCTGCAACCCCACTGTAATACCCATGACATTGTAGATCTGGGGGTGCGGATTGGCGATGCGCAATCCCTGGGGGCCCCACACCACCAGGGCCAGAGATTCGAGGAACAGCAGGGCGCCGATGGCCGCGATGAAGGCGTTGATGTGCGGGCCGTCGCTCAAGGGACGGTAGACGATTCGCTCCATGACAGCGCCGATCAGGCCCAGGACGATCACCGAGAGCAGCAGCGCGCCCCAGTAGCCGAGGCCGATGTTGCTCATGAAGAAATAGGTGATGTATCCCCCCAGCATGTAGAGATGGCCGTGGGCGAAGTTGGGAATGTTCAGGATTCCCATGACCAGGGTCAACCCCAGCGCCACGATGGCATAGGTGCTGCCGAACATGATGCCGTTGAACACTTGTTGCAGAAAAAGCTCCATGTAACGATCACCTCGTTGAAATCAGTGTAATGCGCCGGGGAGGCGCGCTGACTGCGCATGCCTCCCCGGCGGTGGGTGTCAGAATGCGAACAGATGGTGAAAACTACTCCTGCAGATACCCCTTGATGGGCATCCAGCGGATTTCGATGCCTTCGGCCAGCATCTTTTTGGCCTTTTCAAAAGCGGCTTCGTCTTTGGCCCACCAGATGTACTGGTAGGCGTGTTTGTAGGCGCCGTCCTGGATCACGCCCACGGTGGCCGCGACAAGCAGCTTCTGATTCAGCGTACCGACATAGGGAGTGGGCACTTGAGACTCGCTCTGGGGCAGCACGCTGGGAATGGCGGCCTTGATGGCCCTGGGATCATCGATGGTGCCGGCCTTTTCCATAGCCGCGAAAATGATGTGCACGGCCGAGTAGTTCAGCATGGCTTCAAAGGTGTTGTGCACCTTGTATTTTGTTTCGTATTCGGTGTTGAATTTTTTGATCACGGGGGAGGGCAAATCCAGCACTCGGCATACGCCGATGACGCTGTCCATCTTGGAAAGATCGCCCTTGAAAACCACGTCGGCGACGTAATCCATCTTGGCCTGGTCGACCAGGACGAAGCCGCCTTTGAAACCGAGGTTGCGCGCCTGCTCGATGACCAGGCCGGTGGGTTCGGAGGGCCCGCCGATGAGCAGGTATTCGGGATTGGTGGCTAAAACCGCGCTCAACTGGGCCGAAAAATCGGTTTCGGTGTAGTAGTTGGCCGGTTTGTCGGCCAGGATCTCCCCGCCCTTTTCCGTCCAGTGGTGTTTCCAGGCCTCACGCCACTCGTCGCCGTAGGCGCCCAGGGTGACCATCATGGCACCCTTGCGCCAACCCATCTGCCAGGCCGTGTCGGCGAACGCTTGCACATAGGCGGTAAACGGCGGCGGGATGGAGGACGCCAGCTTGTTGGGGATCTCCTCGATTTTGGGCGTGGAGCTGTATGCCATCATAAGGAATTCGGAGCCGGGCTGCTCGTTGATCTGCATCAACGGCGCGATGGTGTTGAAGACCGGATTGAAGATCACGACCGCTCCGGATCGGGCCGCCAGCCGACGGGCATTGTTGACCGCCGCGGTGGGGTCGATCATATCGTCGTAGCTTTCGATTTTGACTTTGTATTTTTTACCCTTGATCGTCAGACCGCCGGCCTTGTTGATGTCGTCGGCCGCCATGAGCAGTCCGTTGAGATTGTCCCGCCCATAGCCGGCGCCAGGCCCGCTCAACGGGCCGGTGAATCCGATGACCACATCCTTGGCATAGGCGCCCGAGCAAAGGATCGCCAGCGCCAGTATGCCCAACCCCAGCCCCACTGAAAACTTCCTCATTTTTTTCATAACCTTGCCCTCCTGTTGGTGTGAGATGTGCGGCGACCGGTGATCGCCCCTGCAGTTATCTTCGGCTGCGGCTTGCCATACCAGCGTCGCACTATTTTTGTCGGGCAGCTCCGATCCAACGGCGCCCCCGGCAATAGCTCGGGTTATGGTACCATGGTACTCAATCTCTTGGATATCAGGTTGTCGCTTTCAGGCCCGCCTGCAACAGAAAAGGCAGGCGTTATGGCAGGATGTGATCCTTGATGCAGCATTCCTGTGATGTGTCCCATGCAGTTGTCGATTGCCAAGCAGTGCGTTACTGCAAAATGTTCTATCTTTTTAATCCGGGTTCAGTACTGAACGGTAATTAAAAACTGGAAGCCTGTCAACCCCAAAAACGAGCGTTCGTTCGCCCTTGAGCGACGGTTGATACAGAGGGGGGAGTTGTCTTAATGGCCGATCCCGGGATAGGGGTTGGGCTAACAGAACAATGCCCCCACCGACTTGCGGACTGGGGGCATTGAATCATCAATACGTTGGCCGATGCGATGGAACCGGTCAATTGAACGCCAATAGTCGAGGAGTGGCTAGAAGGGGATATCGTCCTCGGGCACATCCTGCATGGGCGGTTCGGGATAGCCCTGGTCTTCCGCTGGAAAATTTCCGCGGTTGCCGCCTGGTTTGGGCCGCCCGCCCGAATCGCCGCGGCCGCCGAGAAACTGTACGGTGGAGGCGACGATTTCCGTGGTGTAGCGCGTGACTCCGTCTTTTTCCCACGAACGGGTCTGCAGTTTGCCTTCGACATAGACCTGGCTGCCTTTGGAGAGATATTCACCGCAGATTTCCCCGAGCCGGCGCCAGGCTTTGATACGGTGCCACTCGGTTTGCTCTTTTTTCTCGCCGGTCTGCTTGTCCTTCCAGGTTTCCGAGGTGGCGATGGTGAAAGATGCCACGGCCGTGCCGTCGGGCATGTAGCGGATTTCGGGATCTTGTCCCAAATTGCCAACCAGTATGACTTTGTTAATGCCTGCCATGAAATGCCTTCCTTTCCTGTTGATTGAAGATCCTTGGTGTAGCCCGATTTTCGGCCGCAGGGTCTGGGCCGAAGCCGCGAGTGGCTCTTTCGGGTGCGCCTTGGGTGTTTCGGCAAAGGATGTGGATTGCCGAACCTACTGCTTTTTTTTATAGAATGCAACCGGATGGGATTCGGGTTGAAATGAAACGGTTCGACCGAATGGTTGTCAGGCCCATGTTTTATTGGATGGGGCCTTTTTGTCAACCCCTAATTGTGGTCGAGCTTGATGTGTTGCCCTTGAAAAATCAGCGGATCAGGCGCCGCCGCAATCGGCCCAGAACAGGCTCTTTGGCGCGGATCGCGCCGTGCAGGCACACTTCGAGGCAGCAATAACAACGGATACAAAGATCGTAATCGAATTGGATGCCCCGGGTGTCGTGACTGATGGCTTTGGCCGGGCAAATCCTCCAGCACTCTCCGCACAATTTGCATTTTTTTGTTGTCCACCACCGGTTTCTGGAGCATGTAACGCCGCATGAAGCGGCTGAACGACTCGGGGCCCAGGCTCAGCGAGTTGAGTTCGGGAAATTTGAAGTCCTCGACGATACGCAAATCCCCGTTGACGTGGACGTGGCCGTCGAAGAACCCCATGTCGCGTGCGATGGCATTGGTCAGCAGCTGGCCGGGATTGAGACCGAGCAGCGTGCAAATGGTCTTGTCCACCGCATGTGGATCGGTACCGCCTACCAGCAGGTCCAGTTCACGCGGTGTACCGCTCTTGCCCGGCCCCTGGCCCTCCAGAGCCAATATGCCGTCGACGATGGTAAACGCCGGACGAACCGCCTGGCAGATCTGCACCAGCAGTCGGGCGAACAGCTGGCGGTCGACGCCGGAGCGCATATGCCATTCGGGCTTGCGCAGGCCGACGATGCAACCGAAAAGGTTTTTGGCGCCCAGGGTAAGATACATCTGGGCATGGGTTTTGAGTTTGGCCAGGTTGATGACCCGATCGGCCTCGACCGCGTCTCGGGCGATGGGGATGCGACCGAACGGTTCGCCAATGTCCACGTCGATCGATTCCTCGAAAGGTTTCAGCTCGACATCCAGCCCTTCGAGGGCCGCCTTGTAGCCGGTTTCGGTGATGACCTTGCGGAAGCTGCCGACGCCGGGGCTGTCGGACACCTGGACCTTGGCGCCCCGGTCGAGCAGGTATTCCACCACGGCCCGGCAGATCATGGGGTGCGTGACGATGCCCTTGTCCGGTGCGGCCGGAAGAAGAAGATTGGGCTTGATCAGCACGCGGGCGCCTGGAGCGATCCAATCCGCCCCCATGCTGTCGAGCATTTCCGTGACCTGGGATCGAATCCGGGCGGAATCGTAGGCCGATTTTTTGACGAAGACTTTGGTCATGTTGTCCGGTGTCGGAACCGAGGCGGCTCTGTTACAGGGTGACGCCTTTTCATTGCGAGCCATTCAATCCCGTTTACAATTGTTTGGGCGGCTGATAGAGCTCCGGCGATTTCGGGGCACCTTATTATTGATACCCGTCGTTATCAAGGGCTTTCTGGGAAATGCCAATGGATACGGTACCACCCGCCAATCTGGAAAAACAGATCAAACGCCATGTGATCGGCCGATCGCACGATTTTTACGCGATGTGCACGCCCGGCCTCGAGGAGATGTGCGCCCGGGAGGTGGCGCGTTTGTCGGACACGATCGCCGTGCTATCGGTGACCCCGGGCGGCGTCGGATTCAGCGGACGGCTGGAGGACCTGATGCGCGCCAACCTGCATCTGCGCACGGCGGGCCGGGTGCTGATGCGGTTGGCCACTTTTAATGCCGCCAATTTCAGACAACTGCGGAAAAGGGCGGCGGCCATCGCCTGGGATCGTTACTTGCCCGAGGGGTGCTTGCCGTTGTGCAAGGTGAGTGCCCATCGCTCGCGGTTGTACCATTCCGGGGCCGTGTCCGATCAGTTGACCGCAGTCATCGCCGACTTCTGGCGGCAACGTCATGCCTCCTACCGCACCGACCCGGGCCAGGTGCTTTATCTGCGGCTGGAAGAGGATACGGCCACCGTCTCTTTGGACAGCAGCGGCGCCAATCTCTACTTGCGCGGGATAAAGCGTCATGGCGCGCGGGCACCGTTGCGCGAGACGTTGGCAGCCGGCATTCTGCATCTTGCCGGATACGACCCGGACCGCCCCCTGTTCGACCCCATGTGCGGGGGAGGCACCTTTTCCCTGGAGGCGGCCCTGATCGCCAAGCGGATAGCGCCGGGCCTTTTTCGGGAATTCGCTTTCATGCAATGGCCGGCGTTTCGCCAGCCGCGCTGGCGCCACTTGACCGTATCGGCCAGAGAGGAGGCGCGGTCCCTGGCGCGTCCCATGATCCATGCCTCCGACACGGACGCCGATGCCTGCCGGGGATTGGAAGAGACGGTGGACCGGTTCGCGCTCGACGATGCGGTTCGTGTGGCGTGCCGAGATTTTTTTTCCATCACACCGCCCCTCGACTGGCTGGGCGATGGGCGGCCGGGCCTGGTGGTGCTCAATCCTCCCTATGGACGACGGCTCGTTTCGGACCGCCGGCCGCCTCGGTATTACAAGCACATCGGCGAAAAGCTGCATGACGATTTCCGAGGGTGGCGGGCGGCAGTCATTTTACCTGAGGCGGCGCTGATCGGCACCCTGCCGTTGGGTTCCCATGCCACCCGATTATCACATGGCGGCTTGACGATATGGCTGCAGGTGGGCATTGTCGCCTGATGTGATGCAAGGAAGGTTGCTTTACATGGAAACAATATCTAAAATTAATGTGTTTGAGGACATACCGGCCGTTTTGCCCGACGAGTGGTCTCAGACCCTGTTTCGCGGCGCACAGGTTAAGATCGAGCGCATCGTCTCCAAAGGGCACCGTTCACCGCC
Organism: Desulfatitalea tepidiphila; assembly: GCF_001293685.1. Taxonomy (NCBI): domain Bacteria; kingdom Pseudomonadati; phylum Thermodesulfobacteriota; class Desulfobacteria; order Desulfobacterales; family Desulfosarcinaceae; genus Desulfatitalea; species Desulfatitalea tepidiphila. Next base: position 979,733 of record NZ_BCAG01000001.1, read on the forward strand.
CGGGTTCTGGTATGATCAGCATTGGGACGAATGGGTGGTGTTGCTCAAAGGCGGTGCCGGATTGTGTTTTGAGCATGACCCGGTGGAAAGGGTGCTGGCACCTGGGGATGCGGTGCTGATTCCAGCGGGCGTGCGGCATCGCGTGTCCTGGACCGACAACCAGGAAGAGAGTGTGTGGTTGGCGGTTCATATGACGGCCGCAGCCGTGGGGCGCGACGCGACGTCTTGAACGGATTCGAGATGGGAAACCATCGAATGAGCCAATAACAGCAAAGGAGGGTTCCAGCGATGGATAAAAGTGCATATCAGCAAATCCTCGACGCGGCCATCCAGGGGGAGATCGAGGCCAACCGGTTCTATCAGCAGGTGGCCGAAAAAGTCGCCGACCGTTTCCTCAAGGAGATGTTCCTCGAATTTGCCAGGGAAGAACAGAAACATCGGCAGATTCTGGAGGGGTTTCGAGAACGGTCGGATATGGCCATCCATTTTGCGCAGGTGCCCGACTACCACGTGTCCGAAACCGTGGAGGTATCGGAAACCTTGTCCATGGAGATGAAACCGGCCGATGCCATTGCCCTGGCCATGAAAAAGGAAGAGAGGGCCATGCGGCACTATACCCAGCTGGCCGAGGCCTGTGATGACGAGGCCCAGCAGAAGGTGTTTCTCGAACTGGCCGCCATGGAGCGCGGACACAAGGCCAGGATGGAAAACGCCTTCGTGGATATTGGCTACCCCGAAGTGTGGTAGCCGCAACCAAGGATTGTTGCGCACCGTGATGTGTCGAACCGATTTTCAATTCAAGATGACGGCCCTCGGCGTCCTGTTTGTTCTCGCGGCCGCCCTGTCTGCCGGACGGGCGGCCCGTGCCGATCGATTTGAAGAAGACGCTACCTGGTCAGATGGTTTCCTGCAGGAAGAGCGGATCGGGCTGACGGAAACCATGAGGCTGATTGCCGGGCAAATAGAAGTTCTGCTTACCCAAAAAACCGGCGCATCGGCGTTTGTTTGTCGGGGAGAGCCGATTTGTGCGATCCAGCTGCTTCCGGCCTTTTATGCCCAACGCCAATATCAACCCTTGTGGCTCGATGAACAGGGGCTCCGCCCCACCGCGCTATCCTTGATCCGCGCCGTCTTCAGTGCCACCGATGACGGGCTCGATCCGTCCGATTACCATCTCGACACAATGATCGCCGCCCAGGAAGCCGTCGGTTCGGGCCGCGTCTCCCTGACCGACCATTCGCCGGAACAATGGGCCGAGTTTGACATCGTGTTCACCGATGCGTTTCTATTGTATTGTTCCCACCTTTCCGGCGGCAGAATAAACCCCCAAACGCTGCATAACGACTGGGTGATATCCGTACCTGCCATCGACATGATGGAGGTCCTGAACGAGGTGGTCACCGAGACCCAGCTCGATCGTGCCATCGACCGATTGCGGCCGTCTCACCGGGGCTATGCCGAATTGCGTGCCCGGCTTATCAAGCTTCGTGAAATCCAGGTTCAAGGCGGATGGCCGCAGGTTCCGGACGGAGACACCTTGGAGCCCGACATTCGCGATGCGCGGGTGTTGCCGCTGCGGCATCGCTTATTGGCCGATGGCGACCTTCCTGTCACCGAGTTTCCGGAGGCGCCCGATCATTTCGATGAGGAACTCGTGGCCGCGGTCAAGCGGTTTCAGATGCGCCATGGGCTCAAGGCGGACGGCCGAGTGGGGCGTCGGACCCTGGAGGCCCTGAACACGACGGTGGCCCAGCGCATCCGGCAGATCGAATTGAATCTCGAACGTTGGCGTTGGGTCCCAGGCGACCTGGGGGATCGTTATATTTATGTCAATACGGCCGATTTCAGGCTGGAGGTGGTGGAGCACAATCACGTGTCGCTGGAAATGCCTGTGATCGTGGGTAAACCGGCCCGCCGCACCCCGGTCTTCAGCTCGCAGATGACTTACATGGTCGTCAATCCGGAATGGACCGTCCCTTTTACCATTGCCGTGGAGGACATGCTGCCGCAAGCGGTCGGCGATCCCGAATTCTTCGATCGCCTGGGCATCCGCGTCTATTTTGGCTGGGACGAAAAAGCCCCTCCGATCGATCCGAGTTACATCGACTGGCGCGCATACGGGTCGAACAACTTTCCTTTCCGCTTCGTGCAGGCACCGGGTCCGAGCAATGCCCTGGGGCGCTTTAAGTTCATGTTTCCCAACCAGTTTGCGGTCTATTTGCACGACACCCCCCATCGGGGTCTGTTCGGCCGGATCGAAAGGGATTTCAGTTCGGGTTGTATCAGGATTTCAGATCCAGTCGCGCTGGCCGAATATCTGATCAGAGAAGACCCATCCTGGTCGTCCCGGAAGTTGCGGAAGATCCTTGATCAACGCAAGACCGAAGTGATCCATATCGCCAAACCCATATGGGTTCACCTGCTCTATTTAACCACTTGGGTGGATTCAGACGGCACGCTTCAGTTTCGTAAGGATATCTACGACCTGGATGCCGAATTGGCCAAGGCCCTCGGCAGGAGGCGGACCCATGCAGTGTACGGCGGCATAGCCGGCAGATTCGGCCGCGTCTCCGGAAATGTGAATTGAGAATATAGGGTTGTGGGGAAATTCTTCAGGCTGCTGTCATGATGTCGGCCCCATTACCACTTGCGGACGGGGCCGGTATCCAGATGGACGAAATCAGAACTGGCGTAGTACCCCACGCCCCCGGTTTTCATCTGGACGCATAGATCGCGCAATCTTCTGGTGTTGTAGCCAGGCAGCCGGATGTCGATGGCTTGGCCTTTGGTGTGGAAACTGGTTTTGGCGACGCCTCGTGTATTGCGGCGCAGCATTTCATTGGTGGAAGGGCTGCGGTAGCCCGATATGACCTCAAAGGGTGTTTTCGGTCGGATTCTGCATCTGACAGCATACAGCATATCCAGCAGGTCGGTGTCGATGGCCGTGATCTCTCCGCTGCGATGGTCCCGCAAAATATGGTTGATCTCATCCAGTCCATCGGCGCAGTACCCGTCGCGAGTACGGTAACAGACCTTGACCTGCTCCTGCGTGTGGGTATTGTAAAAGGCCAGGTATCGCGGTGCCTCGAGGGCGTTTACTGTGTTGGCGAAAGCCTCGAGCGGAAGCATGCTGCCGGCCAGGGCGCCGATTCCCATCTGGATGAATTTTCTTCGATGGCAGGTAAGCATCTGGTCAGATTCCAATCCTTATGATTTCTGGATATTTCGACCCACATCTCGATTCACACTCTGACCGAGAAGAACAGCAAAGAGTGTGCCGTTTGATTGCCCGCCTCTGGTATAGGGGACATATCTACCTGCAAAGTTGTTTTTATAATAATTTAACTTAATGAAAAATCAAGGAAAAGATTGTGACAGCCATCCTCGCCGCAGTGGGGGAGGCATATCTGAAAAGATCTCGTGGTTAGACGTCGGGAGGTGACAAAAATCGGCCGGTGCGTCAAAAATGTGCAAAAAAGCGTTCGGCTTTGGTCATTTTTTTTGAACACCACCCTGAAGCGCATGCAGGCAAGGGGGAGAGGCCCGATAACCGGTGCTATCGTTCAGCGGCCTCTCCCAATTTGGCGAGCAATGAATGAAGCGGTCATCATCAACCTGCCGCGACCTTGATGGTCCGCGGCGCGGCCTTCTCAACCTTGGGCAGGGTCAGCTGGAGCACACCATCTTTAAGTTGCGCATCGATACGTCCCTGGTCGATGACTTCACTCAGGGTGAATTGACGATAGTACTTTCCGATTTCGTACTCGATAAGGATATCCTTTTCGTTCGGTCCTTCAAAAGGTTGTACTTCGCCGCTGATGGTCAGGACGTCGTCCCTGAGGTCAACCGTTAGATCTTCCGGCCTTACTCCCGGAAGATCTGCTAACAGCATCAGTTTCTGATCGGTTTCGTAAATATCCACGTTGGGTGAAAAGACGATCCCCGGCCGGGTTTGTTCGGCCGGCGTGGCGACCTCCTGCTTCTCTTTTACTTTCAATTCTTTTTGGGCGGTATCGGTCATGGCGTTTTCCTCCTTCTCATGCGTGCAGTTTAATTGCCGATGGAAATGCGCTTGGGTTTTGCCGATTCGGCCTTGGGTAACCGGACGGTGAGGATCCCGTTGGACAATCTGGCCTCGATCCTGTTGGGGTCGATCTCCTTGGGAAGAGCGAAAGCTCTTGAAAAGCGGCCACCTTCGCGCTCCCGGCGATGATATTTGGCCGATTCATCCACGGCTGCCAGTTTCCGTTCGCCGGAAATGGTCAAATTGCTTGCGGTGGCTTGAATGTCCAAGTCTTCGGTCTTGACGCCGGGCAGTTCGGCACGCAGGTTATAATGGTCATCCTCCTCGGTAAAGTTGATGGCCGGAAACACACCGGCACCCATTGCACCTGGAGCCCGGCCCCCGAATGCATCCATGATGCGATCCATTTGCTGACGCATACGGGTCAGTTCATCGAACGGGGTAAGGTTGCGTAATGTGGGCATGCCAAAAAATCTCGGGTAAAACATAGCGACCTCCTCTTATAAGATTTTTTACATTCATCAGTTGCGATTGCCTCATGCAGGGTGTTGTTGTATCGATTTGTGTGACAAAAAATTAGAAACGAATTGAACCATGTCAATATGTCAATGTCCAAAAATTTACATTATTAAATTGACCGAAACCTATATGGTAATGGTATCGGGTCGACAGGATGGCATGGGGTGCCATCCATGTGAACACGCGTTCGATGCGATGCAGTCGACCGTCGGTTCGTTTGTTGAAGGCCGCCGTTCTGTGGTGTGATGCCGGGTTGTATCGCGTTTGATTTTATCATAAACAAGGATGCAGAAACTTGCGCCACAATGACGGCAGATGGACCGCGGCGCCCATGAATACCCACACGATGCACTGTTGGACTGAATCCTTTCGACAATCAGTAAAAGGAGGTCGGCATGCGGATCGGTTTTGTCGGCGGAGGCAAGGTGGCCACGGCTTTTGGCCGGTACTTGCATGCGCACGGATTGGCTGTCTCAAATTATTATGATCGGCACGAAGACAAACTATCCCATGCCTGCCGATTGACCGGGGCACATCCGTGTCAAAGCGCCGCAGAGGTCGCGAAGATGAGCGATATGGTGTTGATCACCACCCGTGATGATCAAATCGAGGGGGTCTGTCGGGATCTTGCGGATCATGGGGTTATCCGAAAGGATCATTTGGTGGGGCACATGAGCGGCGCGCACCCCTCGTTGATCTTACATGATGCGGCCAGGCAGGGTGCAGCCATATTCAGCCTGCATCCGCTCCAGGCGTTTGCCGAGGAAGAAAAGGCGCTGGCCGATCTGCCTGGCACCTATTTCAGCATCGAAGGGACGGATCCACGCCTGGCGTCGGTCGAAGAGATCATGGCGAAGACCGGCAACCGTTTCTTTCGACTGCTTCCGGAGCACAAGCGCCTGTATCACCTGTCGGCATGCATTTTTTCAAATTATCTGGTCACCCTGATGGCGTGCGGCCTGGAGGCGCTTTCCCACAGCGGTATTCATCCCGAAGATGGATTTCCCGCCATGATGCCCCTGATCCAGGGCACCATAGACAACATCGCCCGCCTGGGGCCGCCCAAATCCCTCACCGGACCCATTGCCCGTGGCGATGTGACCACCATCGAAGCCCATCTCACTGCCATGGCGGATCCGTCTCTGGCATCGCTGCGGCAGTTCTACGCCTTTATGGGATTGAAAACTCTGGATTTGGCAATCGAAGACGTGTTACAGGACCCCCTTAAAGCCAATGCATTGAAAAAAGTATTGGAAATGGGGTAGGGGCCCTCATCAGAAAAGGAGCGAATCATGGCAACAGAGAAATTCACGATTCAATCGTTCAAATCCGCGAAAATCGAGAAGCGGCCCATCAGCATGTTGACCGCCTACGATTACGCGACCGCCACGCTGCTCGACGAAGCGGGCGTCGACACCCTACTGGTGGGAGATTCGCTGGGCATGGTGATGCTGGGGTATGAAAACACTCTGCGGGTTACGATGGACGAGATGATCCACCATACCAAAGCCGTGGCCAGGGGGACCCGCAGGGCGCTGCTGATCGCCGATATGCCCTTTCTCTCCTATCACGTGAGCGTGGAGGATGCCATTCGCAATGCAGGTCGCTTCATTCAGGAAGGCCATGCGGAGGGGGTGAAGTTGGAAGGCGGCCAGGACGTCATCGAAAAAGTTCGCGGCATCGTCAAGGCCCAGATCCCGGTGCTCGGTCATTTGGGGTTGACCCCCCAGTCGTTGAATGTCTTCGGAGGATTCAAGGTCCAGGGCAAGGATCTGGAAGCGGCGCGACGCCTGATCGACGATGCATTGCTGCTCCAGGACGCCGGGGTTTTCGGTATCGTCCTCGAATGTGTCCCCGACCAGCTGGCGCGGGTGATCAGCGAGAAACTGGAGATTCCCACGATCGGTATCGGCGCAGGTCCTCACTGCGATGGCCAGGTGCTGGTCATTCAGGACCTTCTCGGGACTTTCCGTAGGATGCGTCCCAAGTTCGTTAAGACTTACGCCGAAATGGGGGACAGCACCGTGAATGCCGTTAAAAATTATATCGAAGATGTGCAGCAGAAGCGTTTCCCGGCGAAAGAGCACAGCTTTCAAATGGAACCGAGTCTGGTTGAAAAATTGTAATCGGCCGGTTTAACGCCGGCAGCGGCGTCACCGGCGCCATCAAAGAACAACTCAATTTTATCACATGGGTATCATGCAGATCGTACAGACCATTGCGCAGCTGCGCGCCGAGTTGAAAACCATGCGCGCCGGAGGAAAGACGGTGGGCTTCGTGCCCACCATGGGATATCTTCACGACGGCCACCTCTCGCTGGTTCAAAAGGCCCGCCAGGAAAACGACATCGTTGTGGTGAGCGTGTTCGTCAACCCCACCCAATTCGGCCCCAACGAAGATCTGGATGCCTATCCCCGCGACGCCGAACGAGACCTGAGCCTGCTTCGCGCCGGCGGAACGGACATCGCCTTCTTCCCCGCCGTCGATGAGCTTTACCCCCCAGGCTTCACCACTTATATCACCGTCGAAGGCCCAATGACCCAAACGCTTTGCGGTCGGTCGCGTCCCACACATTTCCGCGGCGTGGCGACCGTGGTTTCCAAGCTTTTCAATATGGTCGGACCGGATCGTGCCTATTTCGGTCAAAAGGACGCCCAGCAGGTGGCGGTGATCGAGCAGATGGTTCGGGATCTGAATTTTGACATCGAGATCGTGGCCTGTCCCACGGTGCGTGAACCGGATGGCCTGGCGATGAGCTCGCGCAACACCTACCTGAGCCAAACGCATCGGGCCCAGGCCCCTTTGATTTCCCAGGCACTGTTCGGTGCAAGGGATCTGGTCGAAAAAGGGGAAAGGCATTCGGCGGTCGTGGTGGATTACCTGAAAACCAATATCCAGCGGATCGACGGTGCGGAAATCGACTATGTCTCGATTGCCGACTCCCGATCTCTGTCAGATCTCGATATCTTGAAGGGCGATGTCCTGATCGCCGTGGCCGTGAAGCTGGGGCGTACGCGTCTGATCGACAATATCCGCATCAAAGTTTAATCTGGAATGGTGGATCTATCTTGGGTCTGATGAGACATGCGGAACCGTCAATCTGGGCATGATCGGTTCCATCCCGTGGATCCGAACATCCTCGATCATCAACCTCACCAGCGCTTCGTCGAGGCATCTGCCGGCCATTTCATCCAGAAGGGCAAATGCATGTCGTCGTGATTTTCGCCGTTGGTAGGGACGGTCCGTTGTAATGGCATCGAAGCAATCGGCGATGCTGACGATTTTGGCGGCAAGGGGGATCTCGTTTCCGTGCAATCCAAACGGATATCCACTGCCGTCAATGCGCTCATGGTGAAATAATACGGCATGGTAAATATTGGCATTGCAATGGATATGTTGCAGCAAAGCTGCGCCGATCAGGGGGTGGCTGCGAACCTCGCCGATCATTTCCGTTGAGAGGGCGGCCTGTTTGTTGCTGAAGATTGTGTCGCTCAAGGCCAGCTTGCCCAAATCGTGAAGCATACCGCCCATCGTAATGTCGCGTGACATATCCACGCTCAGTTTGGCCTTGATAGCCAAGCGCCGGCTATAGGCAGCCACCCTTTGAGCATGCGCGTGGGTATAGCTGTCTCTTCGACCCAAGGCAGAGGCCATCATAAAGAGCGTGCGGGTGTCGTTTGTTTCTTGTCTGTCAGCGACAATCGGTTTTTTTACGGCAATACCCAAAATCATATCCTGCACAGGAGCCGATCATGCGTGGATCCTCTCACGAGATCGAGCGGAACGGCGACTCAAGCGAACTGATTATTTTCTTTAGCCAATTTTTATTATGGTGTCAACGAAACTCTATGGTGTGCCGGGGTTCGCTTCGGACGCGGCGGTGGGTTCAAATCGGGTCCCAAAGCAAGTTGTCGGCAGGAACGCATCATTGCCGTGCCTTGCGGGCTAGCCTGCGATAAACAGCGAGGGTCTGCCTTTCCGTTTCGGCCAGGGTGCCACTGTTGTCGATAACCATGGTGGCCCGGGCGACCTTTTCTTTCAAGGGCATTTGCGATGCCATGCGCGCCTTGGCTTCTGCAGGACTCAGCCCGTTGCGCCGGGTCAGGCGTTCGAGTTGAATCGGTTCGGGGGTATAGACCACGATGATATCGGTCAAGCCTTCGGTACGGCCGGTTTCGAACAACAACGGAATATCCATGATCACGACAGCGTCCGGGTGATTCTCGGCAATACGCGCCATCTGGCGATCGATTTCCGCGCTCACCCGGGGATGAACGATGGCCTCGAGTCGACGACGCGCATCTGGATCCTCAAAAACCATTCGGCCCAATTTTTCACGGTTGAGCAATCCTTCAGGTGTCAGCATATCATCGCCGAAATGGCGGCGGATCTCCTCCAAAGCGGGCTGGCCGGGAGCGACCACGTCATGCGCAATCTGATCGGCGTCGATGATCAATGCCCCTGATCGGCGTAAAAACGTCGCAACCGTCGATTTCCCCGATGCAATGTTGCCTGTCAGTCCTGCAACTATCAAAATACCCTCTCCCTTGTACATTCGTTAAAGATAACGGTCGCTAAGGCCGATGTATGCTTGAGAAACAACCAACGGCATTTTAAGGACTTGGAATTTAGATGCAATATAAAAGTTGAACGCCCGGGACACATCGGACAATGCCGACACCATTCTCTGCCAAATCCATCCTGTTCGTCGACGAGGAGCTCTATGTGCGCAAGGCGCTGCAGCGCAGCTTCCGGGATGTGAGCGATGAATGGGAGCTGCGTTTTGCCAACGACCCGGCCGAAGCGTTGCAAGTCATGGCGCAGGCAGAGGTGGATGTCCTGGTGACCGAGATGGTGTTTGCAAGCGGTCCGAGCGGCCTGGATTTCCTCGAGACCGTCCGCAACAGTCATCCCCAAACCGTCAGGATCATCCTCTCCGGATACGTAGACCGCGACATTACATTGAAAACCGTCGATCTGGCCCACCAATTCCTCTCCAAGCCGTGCGACGACAGTGATCTGAAAGCCACGATTGCCAAGGCCTTTTTGATGTGGGATCTTTTGGCGCAGGACTCGCTGAAAAAGGTGGTGACCCGCATCGATGCGCTTCCCAGTCTGCCTTCCCTGTATGTCGAATTGGTCGAAGCGCTCAAAGCCGAAAACAGCTCGGTGCAGCAGGTCGCCGATATCGTTTCCAGGGATCTTGAACTCACGGCTAAGCTCCTTAAGCTGGTCAACTCTTCGTTCTTCGGCTTGCCCCAAAGGGTTGCTCACCCCGCCAAGGCCGTCAGTCTGCTGGGGTTGGATCTGGTCCAATCCATCGTGCTGGCGTCGAGCGCTTTTGAAAAATTTAACCACTTGGCACTGCAGGGGTTTTCGGTTGCCCAGCTATGGGACCACGCCATTCAAACGGCTGCCCTGGCCAAAGCCATCGCCCAGGAGGCGGATATGCCACGGGCGGATGTGGATACCGCTTTCATGGCTGGTTTGCTTCATGATATTGGTAAGTTGTTGATTGCGTCCAATTTGCCCGAGGAATTTCGTGCCATTATCGAACAGATGCGTGTGCGTGACTGTGGCATGGCATTGGCCGAAAAGCATCTCCTCGGGACCACGCATGCCGCCATTGGGGCTTATTTACTGGGTTTATGGGGGCTGCCCGATGCCATCATCGATGCCGTCGCCTACCATCATCAACCCGGCGCTAAGTCAGGCGACACGCTGGGGATCACCGGTATCGTGCATGTTGCCGATGGATTCGATCAAGTGATCGGCGGCGCTCGCGACCGGGCCGGGGCGATCCCCACTGGCTTGGACTGGGCCTATTTGGACCGGATCGGTTGCGCTGCCAAGATCACACAATGGCAACGACTTTGTTCGAAAAGCCTGGCTCACGATCTCCATTGAGACGTTGACGGAGGCATTGCCGGTGATTTTTGCGACCGCTTCATGTCCACTCTACAAAGGCCCGAACAGCGATGGCACCGACGGGTTTTGACTTTACACGCCTACGTTCATGGTCTATAGAGGTAGCCCGTATCAAGCATTGAATCTTTCCTGGTAGTTGATTGAAAATATTTGCCTTGTCCCCCAAGGCAGCATTGAAGAGGTGGTTGTGCAACCCCTTGTTCAAATCGTTTTGGCGACCCGCAACGCCGGAAAAACCAAAGAGATTATTGACCTTCTGGAAGACTATCCCGTTCGAATAAAAAACCTGAATGATTTCGGACCGATCCCACCCATCGAGGAAGACGGGGCCACCTTCGATGAAAATGCTTACAAAAAGGCCAGCTTAACCGCTCGCTATTTAGGTCTTCCCGCCCTTGCGGATGACTCCGGTCTCACGGTGGCGGCCTTGAATGGCGCGCCCGGCGTCTATTCGGCGCGCTACGGCGGTGAAAATGCCACGGACATGGATCGGTGTCAAAAATTGCTTGCTGAAATGTTGGATCATGAGGATCGCCGGGCCGCTTTCGAGTGCGTCCTCTCTTTGGCCGTACCCACCGGACCCGCTTTGACTTACGAAGGCCGCTGCGAGGGGTTGATCGCCCGATCTCCTTCAGGAGAGAATGGCTTTGGATATGATCCCATATTCTTTTATCCGCCGCTGGGTAAGACCTTCGCCCAGCTCACCATGGCCGAAAAAAGCCATGTCAGTCATCGTGGAAAGGCATTGCGGGAGTTGCGTGAGGAATTCGACAAAGTGATCGTTTGGCTTCGGCAGCAGATGCCCCAACTCGACAGGCAAGGTTGATTCGATCTGCAAACGGGGCGGTATATGGCTTTTGGGCCGATTTGGAAATTTTTCTGACCGATACATTCAGTAAAGGAGTGGTACATGCTCAAATTCTACGAAGGCATAGATATTGTTAAGGAAATCGGTGGAGTAAAAACTGCCGAAGCAGCTCGTACACTGCTCGAAGAGCGCATGTCGGCCGAGCAGTATGCACGCATCGCGGGTTTTGAGGATCCAGAGATCATATTGAAAATCGCCAATGCCGCCGTGATGTGCGAGCCGGACCAGATCTTCATCAATACCGGAACCGAAGCCGACAAACAATTCATCCGGGACATGGCCCTGCAAAAAGGGGAAGAAGATATATTGCCGATGAAGGGCCACACCATCCATTATGACCTCAAGGAGGAGCAGGGACGAATCATCGATCGAACCTATTATATCTCCAATCCCGGGGAGTCGGTGAGTTCGCTGGCCAATCGCATGCCGCGCGCCGAGGCCATCGAAACCGTCCGAAAGGGCATGGTCGGCATCATGCGCGGCAAAACCATGGTGGTGGGGTTCTACTCCAGAGGGCCGGTGGGGTCGCCGGTATCCAATCCGGCCATTGAAATGACCAGCTCCGCGTATGTGTCCCACAGCGCCGAAATCCTCTACCGGAATGCCTACAACGATTTTGAAAGGGAAGCCCGCAAGCTCGGGCACTTTTATACCAATATCCACAGCGAGGGGCTCAATCGACCGGAAGATCTGCCCAATGCCCGGGTCTTCATGGATCGTGCCTATCGCACCACCTATGCCTATAACTGCACCTACGCCGGCAATACGCTGCTATTGAAAAAGGGCAACCATCGTTTTTCCGTCGATCGTTCGGTCTATGAAAAGCGCGGTTACGAGCTGGCCGAGCATATGTTCATCACCTGCATGCGAGGCCAGAATGGTCGCATCACCGGCATTACCGGCGCTGCGCCCAGCGGTTGCGGCAAGACGACCACGGCCATGGCCGGCGACGAATTCGTCGGCGATGATCTGGCCCAGATGTGGATCGCCGAAGACGGCACCATTCGTTCGGTCAACCCGGAATGCGGCATCTTCGGCATCGTGGAAGATGTCAACGAAGAGGGCGACCCGGTGCTGATGCGGTGCCTGCGTCATCCGGGGACCGAAGTGATCTGGTCCAATGTGCTCATCGATGAAAACGGCGTGCCCCAATGGGTCGGCAACGGCGAGCCCACCCCGCTCAAAGGCCGCAATTTCCAGGGCGACTGGGAAAAAGGGATGAAGGATGCCAAGGGGAAAGAGATCCCCATCTCGCATCCCAATGCGCGGTGCACGCTGGCGTCGAGCGCCCTGAGCAACTATTCCACCCTGGCCGAGGACCCGACGGGCGTCGAAACACGTGTCGTGACCTACAGCGGTCGCGACAGCGACACCATGCCGCCGGTCTGGACGGCCCGCAATTCGGATGAGGGCGTGGTCATCGGCGCCTGTATCGTTTCGGCGGCCACGGCCACGGAAGTCGGCGCCACCGGGGTCAAGCGCGCTCCATGGGCCAATGCCCCGTTTATTCCCGGCCCCCTGGGCGACTACATGGACGCGCAGTTCAAGTTCTTCGGCAGTGGTCAGATCGGCAAAGGCAAGCGACCGGTCATGGCGGGGTTGAACTACTTTTTGACCCACGAAGCCCGCGGGGGCACAGGCAAAAAGTTGCTCGGCGAAAAACGCGACGTCAAGGTGTGGCTCTCCTGGCTGGAAAGACGCGCCCACGACGAGGTGCAGGCCATCGAGACGCCCATCGGCTTTATTCCCAAGTATGAAGACTTGAAGCGCCTTTTCAAGGCCCGCATCGACAAAGACTACCCGCGCGACCTCTACGACAAGCAGTTTTCACTTTACATCGACAATATCGTCAAGCGCATCGATCTGCAGTTGGACGCCTATGGTAAAGAAGACAACCTGCCGGCGCGGCTTTTCGAAGTACTCAAGGTGCAGCGCGAAGGGTTAATGGCGCTCAAGGAAACATACGGGTCCATCGTCACCCCGGCGCAGCTGGAAGCCGCATCTGGAAACTGATCGACGATTGCACCTGGCCGACGGCAATTGAGAAAATTGTGCGAACGGGCGCCGGACAAAGTTCGGCGCCCGTTTTGCCGTTATAAAGAAGCTGCGCGATCATCGGCATCGGGTATTGTGGTGTCGGATGGTGCAACAGGCTCGAGAAAGAAAAGCAAATGCCCGAAAGCAGCATCCTCAAGGTCGTCTTCAGCCGCCGCATGTTCACGGCCGCGATCATGGGATTCAGCAGCGGATTGCCGCTGCTGCTCACCCTGTCGCTGCTTCAGGCCTGGATGACCAAGGAAGGCATCGATCTTACCGTCATCGGCTTGATGGCGCTCGTGGGGCTGCCCTATACCTTGAAGTTCTTGTGGGCACCGATCCTCGACCGGTTCAACGTCCCCTATTTCGGACGACGAAGAGGCTGGTTGCTCGCCAGTCAATCGTTCTTGATGCTTGCCATCATCGGGCTGGGAGCGGTCGACCCGGCCCGGAATCCCTGGATGGTGGCTTTGGCGGCCCTGTGGGTGACCTATTTCAGCGCCTCCCAGGACATCGTCATCGATGCCTACCGGCGTGAGGACCTCGCCGATACCGAACTGGGATTGGGGTCTTCTCTCTATGTCACCGGCTACCGGGTGGGGATGTGGGTCGCCGGGGGCGGGGGCTTCATCCTCGCCGACCTCATGCCGTTCTCGATGGTCTATCTCATCATGGCCTGCTGCATGCTCCCCGGCATCCTGACCACCCTGGTTTCACCCGAACCCACGACGCCCCACGGCATTCCTCGAAGTATCAAGGAGGCGGTCGTCGATCCGTTTGTCGAATACTTCAGCCGCAAAGGGGCCGTGTGGGTGCTGGCCTTCATCCTTCTATACAAGATCGGCGATACCATGGCCAGCGCCATGACCACCCCCTTTTATCTCGACCTGGGTTTCTCGATGACCCAGATCGGCACGATCGTGAAGACATTCGGGGCCGGTGCGATTATCGCAGGGGGATTGATCGGCGGCGTGTTGATGATCCGACTGGGCATCAATCGAAGCCTGTGGGTGTTCGGTGCGCTGCAGGCCGTCTCCACGGCCGGATTCATGGTGTTGGCACAGATCGGCCCGAGCGTGTCGGCCCTGACCGCAGTCATCGCCTTCGAAAATTTAAGCGCCGGCATGGGTACCTCGGCTTACGCGGCTTTCATGGCCAGCATCACGAACAAGAAATTCACCGCCACCCAGTATGCGCTGCTCACCAGTCTCATGGGGATCCCCCGGGTGATCGCCTCCTCGGGCACCGGATATATGGCCAAGTCCATGGGTTGGCACCTCTTTTTTCTGTGCTGTACGCTTGTCGCCATTCCAGGGCTCTTGCTGCTGCTCAAATTCGCGCCATGGTCCTCGAATGGAAAGAAGACGGCGACGAGCGTTTGAAATTCTTTGGTGTTGTCATATATTGGTTTTTATTGGGGTTGCCGGATGTGTTGTGCTCATTCGGCGCGCGCAGTTTCAAATTCCCCGTCAAGAAGATCACCCCAAAGAAATCGACAGGATGTCTGATATGAAGAGAGACAAAGCTTTGGAATTGGCCGCCAAGCGCCGTGAAATCCTGGCCTTGCCGCCGGAAAATGCACTGGAAGCCATTTTGGATCACCCTTATCCTGTCACCCTGGTGCAATCCATGGCCGAGGAGGATTTCCTGATCCTGGTCCACAACATCGGCCCGGATGATGCCTTGCCGATCCTTGGAATGGCCTCCAACTCCCAGTGGGAATATGCGCTCGACATGGAGACCTGGAGCCGCGACCGCATCGATCCCCGGGCAATCACCCAGTGGTTAGATCGTCTCATGCGGGCCGACGCCGATCGTTTCACCCATTGGATCGTCAGTGAGCAGACCGACCTGTTTCGGTACTACCTCAACCGGCATATCCAGGTGCTCGTGCGAGAACACGATCAGGAAGCTTCGGACATCGGGGATGACTTCTTCACAGAGGACAACGTGCACTATGTCCGCCTGCGCCCCCTTGTGGATTCAGGACCCGATTCGGACGCGGACAACGCCAACGAGCATGAGGTGCGGGACATCTTTTTAAAGGATCTTCTCAAGCGCATCGCCGTTTACGACTATCCGATCTATCAGGCATTTCTCCTGGAATCGAGCGTGGTCCTTGCCGCCGAATCCGAAGAGGAGCTGCTGCGCTTGCGTAATGTCAGGTTGGCCGAGAAAGGCTTTCTGCCCTTTGAGGAGGCCGTGGGCGTCTATCAGCCGCTCACCGTCGAGCAGCTTTTTCAGAGAGATCCCAAGCCAGCTGTGCCGGGAGGCCGCGCGGTGGATACCTATCCCTTGCCCATGGAAAAAGCGGGTGGGCGGGCGCAAGAGAATCGTTTTGCCCGGATCGTTTCCACCCTCCAGGATGAAGGGGCCTTGCAGCATCTTCAAATGGAGTTCGCCGGTCTGTGCAACCAGGTGATCGCCGCCGATCAGAAGAAGATCACCGACAAGGAAGTGCTTTCGCAGATCGTGGATAAGGTGGCTGGATTCATTAGTATCGGCTTGGAGCAGGTGGACCATGTCTCCGAAAAGGCCGATCCCTATCGCGGTGCCAACCTGGTGCTGACCTATTTGCTGGCGGACATTTTCCGGGTGGGTTACGGCTGTGCCCTGCGGCTGAAATGGCAGGCCGAACGGTGGCGTCAGGCGAGCTGGTTCGGTCGCGTGGGCCTGCCCCTCTCGTTCTGGGGAGAGGCCTGGCTCGGCGTGCTGGGCGGCTTGCTGATCAAAAAGCCTCTTTACTTCGATCATTATGCCAGCGGCGTGCTCTACAGGGAATTCGGTACGCTGTCCGATATCCACCGCACCGAAGGCCGGCTTGAACGCATCATCGCCTTCGACGATCTGATTGCCCTGATGGGCATCGAGCTGCCTCGAATCAAGGCCAATACGTTCATGACCTATCAGAATTTGCTGCTGACCCTGTGGGCTGGACACGAGTTGCAGGTCAGCAAGGATCCCCGGGTGCTGCAGCCTCTTTCCCTGCCTCAATTGAAGGCCTTCTATTCCCGGCTTTGGGAAGCGGGCCAAATGCCGCGTCGTATCAAAGAAGATAGGCGCGAGCGATTCTTGAATTGGCTGGCGGAGCAGAGCGGATTGGCCGCCCACGAGATTTCGGGGCGCATGGGGGCGGCCCTGGAAGATCTTTTTCGGCTGGTGGAAAATGAATTGGGTACGGTGGCGGTCGAGGATCTGGACCCGCGCTACGTGCAGCTTTTTTTAATATCGTCGACTATTGTATGACAACGCGCAACAGCAAGTCGCCGCGCCCGCCGTCCCTGAGCTGGCGGCCAGCCCCCTTGAGTCTCAGGATCTGATTGGCGGTGATGCCGGGTGGCACGTTGACCCGGTAAATTTTGCGCTGCAGGCCGCTCGGTACGTTGACCAGTTTACGAGCCCCCACCAGAGCTTCATAGGGCGAGACCGAGATGGTGGCATGTATGTCGGCACTGGGTTCGGCGGCATCGGGGCGCGCCACCTGCAGGCGATGGGTATGCTTTTTTGCCGTCACCCGCCGGATCTGGGAGGTCACCCCGGTTCCGGGAAGGACATCGAAGATCTTTAAGAAGATCATGCCGAAAATGAATCCACCGATGTGGGCCCACCAGGCGATGCCGCCGGCCGTTCCCCCACTGGCGGTGGCACTGAGAAACTGCATCAGGAACCACACTCCGAGAAAAAAGAAGGCCGGTATCTCTACAAACCAGGGAATGAAAATGATGGGAATCAACGTCAGGATCCTGGACTTGGGGTGCAGTAGAAAATAGGCCCCCATGACGCCGGCGATGGCACCGCTGGCCCCGATGGTCGGTGCCGTGGATTGGGCATTGAGGATCAGGTGAGACAGTCCGGAGGCGACGCCGCACAGTAGGTAGAACGCAAGATAGCGCACCGGTCCCAGATGATCCTCCACATTGTCTCCAAAGATGTAGAGAGACCACATATTGCCCAGAATGTGAAGAAACCCGCCGTGCAGGAACATGAAGCTGAGCCAGGAAAAAATCTGCTGAAAAAAAGAGATCTGGTAATACTCGGCATATCCTTCGACCATGTAGCGGGCCGGAACAAGCCCGTAGGTGAAGATAAAGCGATTGATTGCCGGGCCCTGCATGAATTGAATCACAAACACCACGACGTTCACGGCGATCAACAAGTTGTTCACCATGGGGACGTTTTTGGATGGGGTGGTGTCGCGAATCGGAATCATGGGGACAACGGCTGACGTTTAGGAGATGAAGTGTTTAATCAAAGACTTCCTTCACTTAAAACTTAACACTTAAATTTTATTTTATCCTCATGCTCAGATCCACTGCCCGGGCCGAGTGGGTCAAGGCGCCGACCGAAATCAAGTCCACGCCGGTGGCGGCCAGGGCCTTCAGGTCTTTCTGTGTCACACCGCCGGAGACTTCCACCAGCGCCTGTTTGTCGATTTTGCGAACCGCCTGGCGGATCATCTCCAAATCCATGTTGTCGAGCATGATCACGTCGGCCCCGGCAGCGATGGCATCGTCGACTTCCGCCAGCGTGGCCGCCTCGACTTCAATCTTGGTCAAATGGGAAACGCGGCTTCGGATGCGCGCCACCGCCGGGCCGATGCCGCCGCATCCCGCAATGTGATTGTCTTTGATCAATACCGCGTCATACAACCCCATGCGATGGTTGGCCGCTCCCCCGATGCGGACGGCGTATTTTTCCAGCACCCGCCACCCCGGCGTGGTTTTGCGGGTATCCACCAGGCGTACCGGATGATTTTCGATCAGCCGCATGTAACCCCGAACATTTGTGGCGATGCCCGACAGGCGCTGCATGAAGTTGAGGGCCGTGCGCTCTCCGGTCAACAGGGCGGACAGGCGTCCGATCAATTTCACGACGGTACTGCCTTTCTCTACGTCTTGGCCGTCTGCGGCATTCGCCACGAATTCGACGTCTGGATCCAGGCGCTGGAAAACCGTTTTGGCGACCGCCAAGCCCGCTACCACGAGGTCTTCCTTGGCTACGATGCTTGCTTCGGACATGGCATGCGGGGGGATAAGGAAGTTGGTGGTGATATCTCCGCTGCCGATATCTTCTTCCAGGGCCGCGTCGATCAAACGATAAACGGCTGCCGTAAAGATAAACTCGTCCATGGTCGATCCGCTATGTCAATCCGGCCGGAGCCGGAGGGTGAATAAAAAAATCGATGTTGCTCGCTGCCATCATCGGTTCCCGGCCTGGCGTCGGTCAAGTCCCCGGCGGCGGCAAGGATCAGCTCGTTTAAATGTAAACGAAAAGGGGATTAGTCGTGTAATCCCCTTGACTTGATGAGCGGGATGATTGTTTTGCGCTCCGCAATTGCCGGTCAGCAGCGGAGATTCAAGTGATCATCGCCGCCGCAGGCTGATGATGACGGGCCTGCTACTCGTCCTCGCCCTGGTCTTCCATCATACTGCGTTTAAGGCTTTCCATTTCGCGAGTGACCACTTTTTCTACGACTGAGGCAATGTGTCTTTCAATGGTTTCGGCGTATTTGGTGCGGATGATTCTCTCAATGACGTCTTCAAGTTCTTTGTCGGTCAACTCGGTCGCCCCCCCCATTGCCTCACGGACTTCATTCAGGTCGATCACGTCATCCCCCCGGCCGGCGGATGCGTCTGGGCCGTCGGCAAACATGGACTCCAATTCTTGCGACAGCTCCTCTTCAATTTTTGTCTCGTTCCTGCGGACATGGGCCAGAACACGGTCCAGGCGAATGACCTGATCGCCCTCCTGTATAGTTGAACCGGAGGCGCCATCATCGCTCGGCTGAACATCCGTCAGCTCGATGATATCCTCTTCTTCAGGCTCCGAGAGTGACGTCCCGGCGGCCTCCAATTCCTCCGGGTCAACGCGATCGGTCAACTCGATGATGTCGTCATCTTCTCCTTCCGAAGACAGAGAGATGGCCCCTGCAGCGGCAAGCGGCATGGCCAACGTTTGTGGGTCGACGATATCGACGAGCTCGATGATATCCTCGTCATCCGGGGATTGCTCAGCTGTGGATGCACCGCTCGATGCTGCTTCAACCAACATGGCCGGCTCGACCAGATCGGTCAGTTCGATGAGGTCTTCTTCGTTATCCGGTTCCTCGATAGTTGACCCGCCCAGCATCGCTTCCGGTTCAGAGATATCGATGGCGTCGGTCAACTCGATCAGGTCATCTTCCTCCTCTTCGGGCAGGTCGATCTGCTCGTCCGGTGCCTCCAAGGCGGTGGCCTTTGGATCGATTCCGACCTCCTCAGACATGCCGGCCAACTCACTTTCAGAACCAGCGACTTCATCCAGGGACGGTGGTGATGCGGTTAAAGGTGCACTTCGATCGGCCAATTCTGCTTGAAGATCCAAGGCCTCCGAGGCGGGCGCGTCTGTTGCTTCGGGTCGTGGCTGAGGGGGAAGTTCTTCTGCCTGCATCGCATCAAAGGCAGCGTCGATATCGGCTTCGATGCCGGCGGCATTTCCAATTGCCGGAAGTCCGGAAGATGTTACGGCACTTTCGGCGGGCATGGGTTCCGGCGTTTCTGGCGTGGGCGTTTTCGATATGGGCTCGGGCCGGACTGATTCATCAGGGGCCGATGGCACCGGGCGCATATTCGCCAGATCGATAATTCTGTTTTTGTTACCGTCCCGCAGTTCCATATCAGGCGTCAATTCGACGATACGTCCTTTTTTGTCCGCCGAACCTGCGGGCTTAGTAGTAGGTTCTTTCATATCTTTCATAAATCTCCCGGCTCTGATATACAGACCGCGCCTGATGTTGAAACGCGCCAGCCCGGCCTTGCCCAAGACCGTCGGTCCGATAAAACGGCCGAACAAGAGGCCGAATAAGAGATCGATACTAAAATAGAGTACCGCCGACGCTGCTTGATCCTTGCCATGTGATGCTATCGGACGGCAATGGCAAAAAGTTTAATTTTTATCGGTCACTTGGCTTTCGAAAACTACCATATGGATAAGATGGTGTCAAGCAGTTTGGTGCTTAAGATATTCATTCAATTAGAAATTTCACGATTTCGGCTTTGAACGGGTGCCTCCGTAGACCGTTTTGGCAGGTGCCCGTTGAATGCCCACAAAAAAAGATCCGGATACACCCGATGCGTCGTTTCTTTTTGCCGCCCGAGAGCATGTCCAGCGATCCACCCGTCATCGAGGGGCAGGATGCGCGGCATATTGGCACTGTGCTTCGGTTGGTGCCGGGTGATACCTTGGTGGTTTTCGATGGCACCGGCAACGAATACAAGGCACAAATCCTATCGCTCGGCGACCATCAGGTGCGTATTCGACTCTTGGAACGCCTCGTCCCTCACACGGAATCCCCGGTGGAAATCACCCTGGCCCAGGGCTATTTGAAAGACAAAAAGATGGACGAGTTGGTCCGCCGACTCACCGAGTTGGGTGTGACCCGTTGGGTACCTTTTATTGCCCGGCGATGCGTGGCCCAACCCGATGCCCGGCGGAGCAGTGCCCGTTACGAGCGGTGGCACAAGATTTCGTTGGAGGCGGTCAAGCAGTGCCGCCGAAGCAAACCCCTTGTTATCGAATCCCCGCTTTCTTTCGAACAAGCCCTCCAACAGGCCCAATCTTCCGATCTAAGGCTTTTTTTCTGGGAAACCGGAGGCGAAGATCTGGCTGCTCTCATAAAAACGCCTGCAAAGCCTATGCGTATCTTTCTCATGGTCGGCCCTGAGGGTGGATTTGACGCGGTTGAGCATGACGCCGCCGAAATTCATGGCTTTAGGACCGTGCATTTAGGACCCCGCATCTTGAGGGCCGAAACCGCAGCCCTGGCCGTCAGCGTCCTGGCCCAGTACCTTTTCGGCGACTTAGGACAAAATGTGCTTGACAATCCATAGAGGGGTCTACTAAAAAGGCGCTTTCCATCAAGGTGGACCACGGTTTGTGCCGAGGTAGCTCAGTCGGTAGAGCAGGGGACTGAAAATCCCCGTGTCGGCAGTTCGATTCTGTCCCTCGGCACCATAAAAATCAAGGGGTTACAGCGTTAGCTGTTGCCCCTGTTTTTTTCTGTGTGAGAATCCGTGTGAGACTTTTTTCTCGCCCGCTCGAAAACTGCGATGGCATCGCGTTCCATATCCCCAATGCTGTGCAGATAGATTTCAGTGGTCTTGCGATTCTCATGTCCCAGGATTCTTTGAATGGCGCCGAGTGGCACATTGCTGCCATCCATTAGTGAAGCGCCGGCATGTCTCAGCGGATGAAACCTGAAATATCGCACGCCAGCTTTTTCACATAGTCGTTTCATAAGTTTTTTACGATCGTCAAATGGTCCTTCCACGAAGCAACCGTTTTTGCGGCTCCAATAGCGATGCCAGAACACCCAAGGCTTGCTTGCATCCCGATTGTCATAGCGACTTTTCAAGACCTCGTAAAGTTTCTGGGTCATAGGGATCTTGCGAGGTGTCAGGTGGCCGCCTTGTTTTTTTCGAGTATACAAAATGACGAAACGCGCATCCAGATTCACGTCTTCCCAACGCAGGCGGTTAATTTCACTTACCCTGGCCATAGTTTCTCGAATGGTCCATAAGTAATCCTGCGTTTCAGGGTCTGCGGCCGATATCACCTTATCGATTTCCTCATTGTTGGGCACAAACTTTACTCTCTTTTCAACCGGAAAAAAGTCTATGCCCTCTGTCGGGTCGCTGACTATCAGTTTTTTGCGGATGCCGTAATTCATGGTTGCTCGCAAATACCTCAGGTCCTTGTTTGCTGTGAAGGCCGAAATCCGGCGGCGCTGCGAAAGGTGTTCCTCAATCATTTGCTGGGTTATTTCGCAGCACATTTTGTGCCGCCATTTTTTCATCCATCCTCGCGCCAGATAAGTGTAGCAGCGATAATGTTCCTCCGAATTGTATGCCCTCACATGATCCAGCCGCCTATTGACCAAGTCCAAGAAGGCCATGTCGATCTGGATTGTCTCGGACTGTGTCGGCGGCGGCGCCGGATTTACAATCTCCTCCCTTCGTTCGTTTTCCGCCTTTCGAGCGGCGCCTTTTGTCTTGAACCAGCCCCTGGTGTGCCTGGTCCCGTTCAGGGTGAAGTCGTATCTCCATCCCTTTGCCTTTACCGAATAAACGCTCATAGAGGTCCTCCTTTCTGGGGAAGAGCAGAGAACCTCCGAGTTTCCTGCCGCCCAACGCCTGCCAGTGCTTATAGACCCAGCTGGGGCTTTTGCGCAGGTATAGGGCGACCTCCTCGGGTGTCAAAATATCGTGACCGCCGGGATTGTCAATGGAATCTGTCATGATGACCTCTGTCCTTCCCGGGTCCAGAGGTAACATCTTATAAATTCGGTCAGTTATGACCTGTAACTAAATCGGTGATGCGGGTAATTGGGGTGGGTTGGCCGGTGCACTATGGCGGCGGCCGTAACATGATCGGGGTTCGGGACCCTGTGTCTGATTGATGTCGCTCGGCGCTGCAAATGCGCCCTTTACTTCATGCGCGTATTAATACTACCGCTATGGTCAGCTGTCAAGCACCTGCCAGCCCTGACGGGGCGCCCGCGCCTTAGTATACTGATGCCGCATACTGTCTAAGTTTGACGCGATCATGGACACTGTCATGAACACTGAGCTTAGCGACTATCATGTATTGACAGCTGAAATGGAGGATTTGCCGAAAAATGAAGTCGCGTCTGAATTTTTGCCATCGACCAAGGATGTGGGGAATACGTAGATTAGCTATTTGTCGGGAGGCCCTGAAGTGGGCAGTTGAATGTAGGACGTATGAGAGGAGATTGGCTATGCTGTTAGCTGCATTTGAAATAGAGGACATTTCTCGACGTTCGCCTTTGATGTCGTGAGGATTTGTATCGATGCTTGTCCAGGACAAGATTTTTGATGTTTATGGATATTTATCTTGCTGAAATTTTTTTTGAAATTATGAGAATAATTGCTTAGACGACTGCCTCAGCGATCCTTGCAAAGGACGCCCCGAAGGGGGCAGTCCTTGGAAAGGATTTTTGGAAGAAGAGAGTTGACAAACTCTTTTTAAATATTTACATATTTATAGAAAAAATAATTCAACAATATCAATATCTTTCAGAATAAAACATACGCGTTATTTGTAAAATCATACGCGTTATTTTCAATTTTATATGCGAATTTTCATAAATCCTACGCGTTATTTTCTGTCATGACGCTGATAATTCAAGTGGTTTCAACTGCTTCCGGCGCCGGAGCTTTGCTTTTCCCGCGCTTTTTTTGGGGCGTCTCTAAGATCACCCTGTAGAGTCGTTGCTTGGCATATTTAGTCGAGGTGAAATCCTGGATCAACCCCTTTTTTTTCATCTCTTCAAATGCCAGCTTGATAATAGAATAGACCCCGCTGTTGTTGCTCCAGCTCAAATCCAGGAAGGTCTTGATCTCTTCGAACCATAAATTTATTTGAGCAGAGGCGTTTTTCCCGGCCACCTTATTCAATATAAAACGTTTGTAAAGGAAATAGGCGTTTTTCCCCAAATCAAGCACTTCATCGGGGGGCCAGTCGGTATCGAATACCAAAGTGTTGTGAATGATCATTTTCCCCAGCGGCGATTTAAAGTTTACCACCAAATGATCATCTTTCAAATCCATGAAAAAAATCTGCTCAAAATGGTCCATCACATACACTGCGTCCACCATTTCGCCCTTATCAATCCTTATTCCCTTTTTATTAAATTGGGGTGCCTTGGTTATACATTTGACAATGTAGTTCATCTTAAATTTCGTTTCGGCAATTCTTTGAGCATGCTCAAAGAATTTATCCTTATAACGTTCAAGCACGGGATAGTTTTTAAAAAGATCCAATTTGCTAAAGGAATATTGGATGTCGCTGTTAAAGGCGGATTCCGTTTGGGCCATATTTCCTAAAAATTGCTGATATTTGTAATTCCTATTCAAAAAATCCTGAAAATGCTCTTCAAAGGTCGGTTTTTTATATTCGTCATCAGATTGCTTTGCATACGCATCTCTCTCGATTTTCTCGACATCATGACCTTCTTGGATGGAAAATGCTTTGATTGGATTTTTGCTCAGATATGCCATCACGATTGGAGTGAAAATCTTACCGCTGAACCTTTGGTTTACTTCGATAGCGTCATTTGACCGCCAGGATTTGGGAATATTTGAGTATTTTGAATAATATCCCTTAAAAATCGTGTGTAAAATGATGTCCAGAACAATTGACTGGTGATGGTTCCACGTCCCATCGATGGCATAGTTTGGCAGACTGTGGGGCATCTGTTTCTGTGCTGGATTGTGCATATCCACAGGCGACAGTGTGAAATTCAACTGGCGATTGGTGATGATACTGCGTTTGGATTTTATTGGCATTGCTGCATCCCCCATAACGATTACATTCCCCAAGGATGCCAAGTCAGGATCAGGTCGTTATGGTTGGGGAAAACCTGATCCTGACTTGCAACCACAGTGAAATGGGCATTTCCGAGAACCTTGCGCAGGGTCCTCAAGACGGTGCGTCCCCGCCTTTGAAGTTTGTTCTCGAGTTGTATCGGCAACTTCCGGAATTTTCATAAGGACATCAACTGATCTCGCATGTGACCCGTGCAGATACCTGCTGTGGATTTGAGTTTCCAACCGGCAAAAAATTCGGGACGACTTTAAAATTTTTCGGAACAAAATATAAATTGAATACAAATCAAATTCACAGGAGGACGTAACATGAGAAAGAAAATCTACACGCGCAATGTCGGAGTGATGCTCTCGGATGAAAACTATCAGCGGTTGGTCGACATCACCGACGATCTGGAAGTCACGGTATCAGCGTATATTCGCAAGTTGATCGAGGAAAAATTGAGCGATGCGGAAAAGGAGTTGGCCAATGAACGATAATCAACAACCTGAAACATCTGAGCTCGATATCCTGATCGATCAATTGCCAGAGCAATTCCCGGCCGCCGTAGAATCGATCAAACACGATATCGCACCGCATTTGATCGAGTGCAATCCCGGTTTGCGAGATCATTTTATCAAACTGATCAAAAAGCGAACCCATGCGGCATCCATCAAGTCGGTGGCCATGTTGATCGATGAGGCGATTAAAGAGATCAATGGGAGTGGTTCCGGTGATAATGAAAATGCAATTGAAAGCGCACCCGAGGACCCTGAAATCATCGATGCCGCGGATCAAATTGCAAATGATCCCCTGTTATTCAAAAACAAGATCGATATCGTCAACCAACTGGGCGTCATCAATGAACGAAAGAACATCGGTCTGTATCAATTGGTGATCGACAGCAGAGTCTTACCCCTGGGAAGTGCGGGATCGGATGCCCTGGCCATAAAAAACAGCGGTCATTACGGCGCTGGCAAATCATTTCCCCTGTTCAGTTGCTTGAAGCTGTATTCAGAGCGGGCCCACCACCTGATTTCAAGCGGTTCGGAAAAGAGCCTGTATTCGATAGAAGGCGGATTAAAGCATAAGGCGTTGATCCTGGCAGAGGCGCTCACACTGGAGTCCAATGGTCGCAAAGACAATGAACTTGCCTATGCCATTCGCACACTCGTATCGGAAGGATGCTTGAAATATCAAACCACGGGATACAAGAACAAAAGACCGGTTGCCGTGATCAAACAGATTGCCGGACCAACATCTTTGGTGACCACCACCATCAGGGGAAAACTTGAAGATCAGCTCGATGATCGCATGATCACCGTCCATCCCAACACATCGACCATGCAGACCAGAGACATCATCGAGAAAACAGCACAGACGGTAAGCGGGACCCAGACCAGAGTGGACGATAAGATCCTGCGGGCATACCAGCACTTTCATGACAGTTTGGTTTCGGCGGACGTGGTGATCCCTTTTGCATCCGATATCGCATCATTTGTCAGTCGAAATGGATCATTGCCCCTATCGGCAAGACGGTCGTTTAAGCGGGTGATGTCCGGGATCAGGACCATGACATTGCTTTATCAGAAACAACGCCACAGAGACGAGCAGGGACGGTTTATTGCCGACTATTTGGACTATGCCATTGTGTATCAGCTGCTCGAAGAATCATTTGCAGAAAGTCTCGGGGAGGTAAAGCGTCATACCGACGGCAGGATTCGTATCATTGAAAGCGAGGGCATGATCACGCCTCGGGCGCTGTCTGAAAAAACTGGAGTGTCGGTTGCCGCAATATCCCAGTGGACCAGACAGCAAGTTGATAAAGGTGTGTTGCGCTGGTGCGATGAGCTCGGTGAAATGTTTGAAGATGAAAACATGCTGGAAAAAGCAAAACGTTCGGGGAAAGCATATTTGTGTGTCACTGGAAATAAGAGTTTGCCATCCCCATATCAGCTAACCGGCGATCCAAGATGGAATCGAGGCGGTGAGTTTTATGCTGCATATGATCTGCAGTTAGACGCCGGTCATGATGATGATCAGGCGTCAGCTGGGATTGAAAGCCATATCGAAATCCCGTTTTGTGGTGATGATATTCCGATCAAGCAGGGGGAAGCTGTTAAGGTGTTAAGCATTAAATCGCACGATCAGGTATTAAAAATGACAGATGAATCGCTAAAGAATCAGAAAAGCGATGATTTTGATGAATTTTTGGGTGAGGGTTTGCCCAGAAAATTTTGTAGAGCTTTTAATTTCGATGGGTTGATAACGTTCTAATTCATATTGGGATGCATTCTGTGATGGGGGGCATCCATTTTAAAGGAGAAACAGGTTATGGGTATGAAATATTGTCCACAGTGCCGAGCAGTCGTATTGACCAAGGCGCTTCAAAACTATTCACAGGTAGTCATCAATGGAGTTCCAGGAAAGAGACGAAAAATCATTCATCTGGAGGAAGATGGTGGTTGCGGTCACAGCTGGTATACGGTCGAGTTACTGGAAGAGGTGCTGGATAGGAATTGATGGATACAATGGGACACTGGCCGATCTTAATGTTTGATCGGCCAGTTTCACACCAAAACTTAACTCCTTAAGTTAAATAATAGTCTTCAATATCTTTGATTATAGCAGCATTTAAAAGTTGAGATATTCCATCACATTCACCACTATTTTCAAACCTATCAAAATTACTGAATCTACAACAAGTAGCCCTTACAACACATCCTTTGCATTTATAATCAAAACCAAATATATCATGAATTAAAATAGAATATTCCAATGCTGCTTCAGAAATGTCAGGTCCATAAGGTTGTTCCATCTCAATAGACCAACTCTCGTCTATAGGGATACATTTATATATTTCATTAGGTTGGACCTTCCACTTATCAATTAAGTTAGTAATCATATTAAGAGCATCAATTCTTTCTTTAGACTTCATGAGTTGTCTTGCTGGTTCTCTACTGGCATGAAATGAAAGAATTTTATTTTTGTCCCGTTTAATATCAGATATGGGTATACCATATGTAGGATCAGCATCCATTTTAAACTGCCTCCATTTCCTTTGTATTTTGATAAACGTCTAAAGAAAAAACCTGCCATAATTTATTTAGTTTCTGGATGTGTAGAACTTAACATCTCGAGGGGTCCCCGTTTCAATCGTTCCTTTATGGCGCCGGATATGATGGAGTAAAAATCGTTATTCAGCAGGCCCTAATTAATGGATACAATGAGGTTTATGGCGGGCACAGGGCACTGGCCGATCTTTGCGGTTGGTCGGCCGGTGTCACACCAAAACCCCTCAGATATAAAAAACATCCCGGTTCCGTTCTGTGATCTGCAGATTTTAGGCGCGCGTCTCACTGTTCCAAATTTTAGTCTCGAGAACAAAATACACATAATACGCAGTTGCTGCGTTTTTCCAAGGAGGACCTTATGTATGCGTAACACATTCAAGTTGCCCAGCCAAACGTACATCGAGCTTGACCAGCCAGAAATTTACAAGCGTTTTATAGAGGGATATTTCCAGCTACTTCGGGAAAATCTCCAATCATATAAGGTGATGGACGAAAATTGCGTATTGAAAGAGATCCGATATTCATGCGGTCAGGAACACAACTCTCGAAATCCAAACTGGCGGCCATTTCAGTATCTCGAGCAATATTGTCGTAGTTGGGGCTACGACGACATGGAGGCACAGGATCTAATCGAGGAAAAGATCGGCCGCCGGTTGACATGTGAGTGCGAGTTGTTGGCGGGATGAACGGCCGTAATTTGATAACTGAAAACCGTACCTGCCCCACTCGTATAGAATCCTGTCGAGGTAGTACGGTTCGATCTCGACGGCATCTGCCAGCCACTGCGATAGCAGGAAATGCCTCTTGTTGCTCAGGTGCCTGCAGTCCTCATACCCTCCGAACAGCCCCTTGAACTGCCCAAGAAAATGGTGATCGACCTTGACGAAGCGGACGAATCCGATCTCCTTTATGAAATCGCAGATCAACGCCGGACCCACATTGTAGATGGGCTTGGCAAAGTTAACGACAAATTTCCACATTGCCTCAGGGCTGGAGGCCGATACCTGCTCGATTAATTCATAGAAAGGCTGCAGCCCACTCGCAAGGCGCTTTGCCATCTCTTTTGAGCCGTCCAACATCACTCGTAGCATGCGGGGCATAGGTTGGTTGGACGTCAAATCGAACTGCATTTGTCGCTGGATGTTCATGGCAACGGCGTACAAGTTTTTGGGATACCACGTCTCATCATCCAGAAATGAGCTCTCGGCAAACACCATCTCAAGGAGCAGGCCAATAGTACCTGGTGTAGGGATTTGGCCGAGGACCCGAGTGCCATACTTTCGCAGGACCGAGTAAGTGTAGCAGCTTTTAATGAAGGATCTCATGAGTGAGGGGATGTCGCTGGGCTGCTCTGGCCGCAGGCCGTTGGCCAGATACTTTATGATTTCTGTGCGATCAAGATCATCCATCTCCACGGACGGATCATTTGCCAGCCTCACCAGAATGCTTCGCCGGCTCTCAAGTTGCCGCTTGGCTTCCGCG
The DNA here is from genome assembly GCF_001293685.1 of Desulfatitalea tepidiphila. NCBI lineage: Bacteria > Pseudomonadati > Thermodesulfobacteriota > Desulfobacteria > Desulfobacterales > Desulfosarcinaceae > Desulfatitalea > Desulfatitalea tepidiphila. Next base: position 1,009,029 of record NZ_BCAG01000001.1, read on the forward strand.
ACCTGCGATGAATCAAGTCGTATCATGGTATGCTCACCCTGAGCATGAGGAAGGATCACTATCGTCACCATAGATCCTAACCAGCGACTTACTCAAGAAAAAACTCACCACCCCCTTGTTCAAAGGCCCACAGAGTGAGTTGCACCCAAAGTGCTCCTCGCCAAGGACGTGTGTGACGTGCTGGGGTATTTGAATTCCCGTGATGCCATTGCAAGGCACTGTAAGCACGCACAAAAAATGACTGTGTTGAAACAGCACAGTCACAGGGGTGGTGCCCAGTTCATCACCATCATCCCGGAGTCGGATATGTACCGGCCGACCCTGCCTATATTAAGGTAAGCGCCTGGTATGTGCCGGTGCCCTGCCACCAGAATTCCCCTCCAGTGCCAAAAACACCGAGCTGGCTCCCGATTTTTTCGACAAAACGGCGGGCCAAGGGTAAGGTATGGGTTTCGGGAGATCGTTCAAAAAAACGCTACTCACTCAGGAAAACGAGGGCTCAACGCGGGATTCGTTTGTTGTCCCTCCCTTCTACTATTCTTCGGTCCATAAAATATCGGCCTCATCAAGAGGCTCGTCCACAGCATTACGCAGCCAAGATGGATCGAAACCGTCAGCAGATGAACCCTCGATGCGGATTCGCACCTTGGCGCCGTCGGACTTGTCGGCGAGGTTCGCAATAGCCGGGAACGCTTTGAAGACCTGTTCCCTGGTGGCTTCGAATGTCATGGCGATCGTTTTCCTTCGACCGGCAGACTCCGCACCTGTAGTTAATGGTCCCGTAGTGCTTCCAATACCGGTGCTGGTTGGGTCTTCATCCACACTTGGTGTGGGAAGAACTGTGCCTGTATCGACCGGAAACGCTCCGAAGGGTTGTGCTGCCGGGACCTCTGGGACTGCCTCCGGCATCATGATGAAGCCAGAATCGAAATCGATCTCGTCATCAGCAATAGAGCAACCGATGATCACCTTGTCGCGGTTCACCTTGTATTTTCCGTCAGAACCGAGAACAAGGTTGCCTCCCATTGCGTAGGCGAAGACGTTTTCCAATACCCCGCGAGCGATCCCCTTGCGCAGGACCAATCCGGACTCCAACCTGGGAGGCACAATATCCCGGAAAAACGACTCGAGGACATCGGATGCCTTGATGCCCATGAGCAGCAGTTCTCCCTCGACTAAGGATTTGCCAAGCCGCACTCGCTCGACGATTTTCTGCGGGTTTACCTTTCCGTGAATGCGCGGCGTCCCAATACTGGTAAGCAGTTCCATAATGCGCTCGTGGACGCCGGTCGCCTGAAGCGGCCGTCCACCTCGTTCCACTTTTTCGATCTCCAATTCGCCACCCTGAACCCGAGGCAACCAGACGGCTGTGTAAAGCTCCCGGAAGCACGACTCAACGGCAGACTGCTCCGTACGCTTCCGTTCCCGAAGCTGTTCAAGCTGGTCCTTGGTAAGCCGAAGTTGCTGCTTCTTGCCTTCAACACGGTCGATGGCCAAAAGATACCGGACGGCGCGCCGTAAGGCTTCGATCTGTTTTTTTTGCGGAATGGCGAGTCCCAGCCCGTTCCGGAATCGTCGGGGACGATCTCCGTATTTGGTCAGGTACTCCTTGGCCTGGCGTTCCTGCTCCGACTTGCCCTCGGCGGCGAACTCAAGGGGCAGGTAGGCAACGAGAAAACGGGGGTCCTCGTCGGGGATGTCCTGGCTCTTAGCTGGCCAGACGATGGTCGTGTGATGGCCGGCCAGCTGGGCGTCCAGCATTTCCATGATTTGACTTCGGACCGGGCCGTGGCCGCGCGCCTGGGAATCCTCACGGGCAACGGTCTGTTCCGCGTCCTCGATCAGCTTGGTGACATTCGGGTCCTTCTTAAAGCAGTACCGGACCCCGTCATAATGGAGGTACAAGCATGTGTTGCGAAGCTCGGACAAGACGGCGGTGGCCGTGATGTTGTCCAGCTCGGGACCGACGCTTGCCGCAAGCAGTTCGTTCTCCGTTACGCCAGGTGGCAGCGTCTCCTCGCTGCCCGAGCCCTCGCGTCGCAATCCACCAAACGAGTATAGAAGGATGGACGTGGCAATGCGCGTGGCGGGTTTCACGCTGGCAAGCGCAGGCGTCTCACGCGCCATCCTTTCATCAATGCGTTTCGCCCGCGCGTTCGGCCCATCGATATCTGCCGTGATGACAGGGTCGTAGTCGTTCTGGACCCCAAGCTCTTTGAGCATCTTCACCCTGACATTCACGTCCTTCACAGGCACGTCTCCGGGCCCAAGAAGCGCCTTGGCCCCGCCGTTCTTCTTCAGGGAATGCATGCATGAGGCGAGAAAACGGAGGGCACCCCGTGTCCGCTGAAAGGCATCCACAGCCGTCCAGCGTTCCCTCATGATATCGATGAGCGCTGGATGGAATGGATACGCCCCCCGCATCCGATTCCTCAACAGCTGGCCTTCCTCATCAGCCTGCCGACGCTCCGACGGCGTTTCGGCATAGGCACGTTGCATGCCGGTTATAACGTCCTGATATGCCATGGATACCTCGGTGGCAGAGGAAGCGTCGGGAGCTTCGCCAAGAAGACGCCGCTGAAGAATTGGCAGGACCTCGTCCCCCGAGACTGGTTCTCTGAGCTGGTCCACCCTTGAAGCGAGCTTGTCGATCTCGGCAAGCAACCCGACATTGCCCAGGGCCTCCCTGGCACTCCAGGTAAGGGAATAGACGAGCGCCGCCTTCTCACTGCCGGCCACCTCGACGGTCAGGTTCTGAAAGAAATCTTTTGCCTGGCGCTGCAGGGTGGAATCCAGGACACTGACCGCAGCGGACCGCTCCATGTATTTGAGTACCTCATCAAGGAGGATCAGAACCGGACGACCTTTTGACCCCTTGGTAAGCAGATCACGAATTACATCCCCTCCTGGGGCCACGCGGTCCTTGTCGTGATTGGCAACGATGGGATAGGCATTTTCAGGATCGATTTGCCAGGCAATCCAACCCCACATGGTTTGAATGGTCCGTCCGTCATCCAGCGTCTTGCCATTACGGGCGTCGAATTTCTCGCCGTCGAAAACGGCCACGGCCACATTGCCGGGTCGGGTGAATTCCTTAGCCTCCGGCATTCCGTCCAGCGCTTCTCGGTTTCGTGCGGCATGGAAAAGCGACGCCAACGTGTGAGACTTTCCTCCGCCGAAGGGTACCCGTAGCTTCAGAACCCGATTGTATCCAGATTTGCCGGAAAGGGACGCCAGCACTTCTTCAAGGAGCTTTCGCAGATCCGAGGTCAGGTAGGTTGCCTGAAAAAAGGCCCCGGGATCGCGGTTGACCACGGGCACGTTGGGATCACCGGCAGCAATGGCTCCGAGATCAATGGCGAACACTGCCTCGGTCAGCGCACCTGCTTCTACGTCTGGATGAAGTTTGACCAAGTCGGTCCAAGGACGAAGTGCGTGTGTGTTCACTTTTTGGCCTCCGAAAATGGCATTCTCAGTTGTTTAGATTTCGGATCTACATTAGAAAGGCCGGCCTCAACCAATTGCCGCCAGTTGGCAACGAGTTTCTTTAGCGCAGCCACTTCCGCCGGGGTAGTCGCCAGTGTGTGTTCCGGTCCGTCGTCCTTCCTGCCGGCCAACGCCGTTCCAGCCAGGGTTTGGGCTACCAGACGCAATCGCTCCCTGTCCGGCCTCGCCTCGCCGAGGAAATCATTCAGCTTGCGGGGCTCGTTTTCCAGCAGCCAGAGGATGCGGTGCAGGGTGTCGATCAGAGTGGCGGACTTACCGTCATCCTTTGGCATCCCCAGCTTTTCGTCATCACCACGTTCGGTGAAATCGCGCAACCGGTATTTACCTTTCTTCTTTTCGACCAGCACGCGGCTACCTGATGCGAGACCGTTCGGGCCGTCCAGCTCAACGTTCTGGCCATAGGTAAAGACAATAGCCTCGCCCGCGTCTATCTCGGCTGCTTTATATGTGTACCGCCAGAGCACGTAAAACCGGCTTGGCCCGTCCACTCCGGCTACCCCGCTTCCGGGGACCCCGAAGATCTTCTCGAGAAGTGTCTCCAGCACGACTCCTTCCACCTCGGCCAGAAACTTCTCGGCCGGGACCTCCTCGCCGTTTGCGTACTCCACCTTTGAAAACCGGGTGAAGGCGCGAAGACCTGCACCCACGGCAGCAATGACCAGATCCGCTCCTGTGATGCCCATTTTCCAGAGTGAATCCACGCGCTCACGGACGATTTTGTCAAGTTCGGAGCGTATTTCGTCCTCATATGACCCGGTTAATGCACCTTCACGTTTGCGGGCAACCAAAAAGATGCTGGACGCAAGCGCCGCTGTTTTTTGCGCATTCTGACGCACTTTTCGTTCCATATCGACCGGCCAAGCCTCCACAACCAAAAACCCAGCTTTCATCAAGGCATTGATCAGTGTAGACCAACCTGCAGTTGTCTTGTGAGCGTACACGCAAATCAGCGGCATACCAGGACGAAGGACACGGTTGCATTCGATAAATGCTTCCTCCATCATCTTTTCGTATGCTCGGTCGGCGGTGTCTTTCGATCCTTGGTGCCGGTACTTCGCCGCAATGGCTTCGTTCTTTTTCGGCGTCAGTTCAGAAGCGAAATGTTCCGAGTGGATGTGTCCAAGGGATCGTTTGTGCCATACAAAGAAATGGTCCGCCAAGTTGGAGTAGGACCGGCTGTCGTAATAGGGCGGGTCAGTGATAATTGCGTCAAAAGTGTTCTGTTGCCAAGGCGATTTCAGAGCTGAGCCACGTGCAATGATACCGGGGTAACCAGCCACGGTGAATTCCTCGAGTGCCGCAGCAACATAATCAATAGCGCTTGGCCAACTTCCAGAGGTGTCGACAATGGGATTGGCTTCGGCGAAATCCATAATCATAGGCAGGCCAGGGCTGTCGAATGTGTGAGCTACGAATTCAGGCTGCCAAGTACAGAAAGAAGTACAATAGTCTGCCAGCCGACCGAGCGCCATGCTGAGGCAGGTTGCCATAGCCTTAGCAACATCAGGGTCCCCCATCGCTTTGACCAATTCGTCATAGGCTTTTCGGATTTGCCCGGCGAAACAAGTCATCGCAAGAAGCTGACGTGGTGTAAGGATGTCGCGCCAGTGAGTGAAGCCGTAATGCTGAACATCGAAAGATCGGGGATTCGGTTCAAGAGGTTCGTTGGGTATGGTCACCCCGTATGCCGCAGCAGCTTCTTCTGCACGCTTATCGAGGCTGCTTTCATCCAAGGCTTGATTGGGAGCGTCTGACGTTGGGAGATATTTCTTTCCGGCAGATCTTGTGCTGGTAGCGACGACGGCCATGAGACGGTGCCCATACCGCTTTGCACAACCTTCGGCCTTCACATAGTCGCTGTCAGCAACAGTCCCACAAAGCGAACAGGTTGCGTCACCTCTCTTTGAACCTGCTGAAGGGTTGAATCCCAACCCGGCCTCAGACCTTGCTTCAACAACCTCGAAACGACTGTCCTTGTTTTTGGGATCAACGCAGATTTTCACGGCTACGTACTTGGGGTCACTTCTTTTTCCGCCACTTTTCTTGCACAGCCAAGTCTGCCTTACCAGCGGAACAGCAGCCCCGCACAAAGGGTTTTTGCAGCGAACAGTCCGCGTCCAGATATAGGCAACTGGCACAAGGTAGCCCGGCGGGACTGTTTCCTTTTGAGATGACTGCCACATTTCGGGCTGTATAGCAGGTTTGTTCACTTTGTAGTAGGGATCGGGTATGAGCGGGTAAAGGTCGCCGATTTGGACCTTGACCTTCTTGAGTACCCACTCACCCCAGTAACGGACCTCATTGGCCAATCCGCCCCAGGTAGTTTCACCCTTCGTGTTTTTTGGGCCAGTCATGCCATGGGTATTCGGGTCGGGTTTTCCGTATTTCTGTGGATAGACCAGGGTACAAAGCTCAATGATGTGCGCCACCGGGTTGAGATCGAGAGCGTAGGCCTCGCAGCCGAGACGCAGGGCTTCCAAGGGGATGGCGCCGCCGCCTGCGAACATGTCCAGCACCTTGGGACGTGGGGCCCGGCCTTCTTCGATATCCTCGACTGTGACTTTCTTGCCGGTCTCTTTGGTCAACCGCTCGGCGTGGGCTTCGAGAATGTGTTTCTGGGCTTCCCTTATTGCACGTTCTATGTCTGCTTTTTGCTGCTTTTTAGAGTCTGACGGATAGCGGCATAGGCGTTGAATAAACTTGGACGCACTGGCCCGGCCAAGGCTCTGCTTCTTGTTGTCTGGCCCGTTTTCCGGAACGAACTTCAATGCCGGCACCAACGCGCCATATACTGCAGCCCGGCAAGCCACCAACGGTCGTCTTGCCCACCAAAGGTGGAGAGTCGAGATGTGCCCCTTGCGAATGGATTTCTCCCTCGACGCTTCGGCGCTGATGGCCTTTATCGGCAGGAAGTCTTCAATCAATCTACGGTCGTTGGTCATGCATTTCTCCGGCGGATGCTCATTTTTTTCATCCGTTCCATCAGTTTTTCAGCAAGAGCTTTGAAATCGCCGTATGCCTCATGAGCTGCCTGGGCGTGGCTACCGATTGCACCGTCGGCAGAGGTAAGATGAAAGATCGGTTTACGTGCCTCTTGCCCCATGGGTATCAAACTTCGATAATGTTTCAATGTGGCCAGACATTCTTCATCCTGTGACGGTTTCGTGGCGGAAGTAGATTGTTGAAGCACGGCTTCGTGATAGACCCTCGGCATCCGATTGACCCATTTATCATAGGCTTTGACCGGACGGCTGAGTCGAACGCTGTGTTGCTGAACGATGTAGCCCAATGGTTTCATTCGTCCTTCAGGAATTTCAAATTGGGGTGATTGCCAATTATCTACGCGCTTTTTCCAACCCTCTCGCCATGAGCGAAGTGTCGGGCCTAAATTCTTCAAACCCTGAAGAGAAAAAAGGTCAGCGCCCAATGGAATGGCAACAAAATCGGAACCAATAAGAGCCGAACGATTGATTGCACCAAGATTGGGGCCGACATCCACAAGGACAATATCGGCACTCACTTGTTGGGCCGCCATTTGTGCAACTTGCCAAAACGCTGTCAGAATGCGAAAGTAGCGATACAAATTGGGGTCGCCCATACTCTTCGGCCAAGATTCGGATAACAGATCTTCAAATGATGCCAAAGCCACATCTCCGGGGATCAAATACAGCCCTTGCGTTATTTTTTCTATACTTGGCTTGATGATATCCCCTACCTGGGTAAGTGGTTTGATGGCCTGATAAATCGTTGAGGGCTTTTTTCCTTCCTCCTCCCATATGCTTTCGAGTTCATCTTCATCGAGAAACGCTGCGGTCAGATTGGCTTGGGCATCAAGATCAACGGCAACAACCGTATGGCCAAGCTCGGAAAACATCCAGCCCAGATGATAGACGAGCGAGGTTTTGCCAACTCCGCCCTTGTTGTTGAAAAACGTGAGGACTGGAACACTCATGGTCGCCTCCTGACCGTGGCCAGCACGGTCATCGGTTCGATTTGGAATTCAAGATCCGGGTTGCCGTTCTTTTTCAATTCTGCTCTGGCTGTCTGAATGCCAATGCCGAACCGCTGTACAAATCCCAAAACTTTCATAGCATCGGCCAGGTTTGGATTGCGGTAATCCGTGATGCCTGGCCGACCAAAATTTTCTCGGTTTACAATGCCGAAGGGACCGCCGGGATTGCTGATCTCGATACGGTCGTCAAACCATGTGGCACGCACCGGTGTATTGGTATTTTCATACACCCGGTGCATGACGGCATTGCGGATCAATTGCTGTAATGCTGCCCGAGGATAGGGCATCATCCTGGATTCTCGATCCTCTGAAGTGATATCGACATGTATGCGGTTATGGGAATCCATCTTTTCGTCGATTCTTCGCAGTACTTGTGCCAAATCGCCGTCGATGAGGGCTTCATCTTGAATGGGATCGCTCAAATCCGTACCTTCAATTCGCAGGAACTGAATATATGCACCGGGTATCCAGTCTCTTGGAGTTACTCCGATTGTCAAGATTCCCAATATTGTTGGCGCCGGATCGCCAACCGAAGCTATCATGCGACATGAAGCCAGCTTCTGCTCATAGGATCGTTCGTTGGATGCAATGACGTCAGCAGCAAAGGCGTTCGGCAGGTAAGTCTGTTCAAACAAAAGACGGCTGAGCGCGGACAAATCGCAGGTCGGTAAGGGTTGGACATCGAATGGGAGATCTCTATAACGACGTTTCTCGTTTAGAATCCGTTCTTCTTGCGGGGTTGCGATTGCGCCGCGGGGACCGGTCCTGACCCATATCCTTCCTTTATAACGGACCGGAGGCGTATCGGATGGTTGCACCTTGACCACCGCCATCTCAACACCCTTTAGGATGCGCTTTTCCACAATAATGGAAGGCAGTGGAAGGATATTGCCATCGGTCTTCATATCGGAGAGCGCAAGGAGCAGTTCGTCGGTTATTGGCAATGCCGATGGGGTTCCATCATCTTTAGCCCCTACAAATAAAATCCCGGCTTTTTGATGATCGGGCAAATCGTTAGCGAAAGCGCACACCGCCTGCCGCCCTTTGTCTGGGGCGTCTCCTTTCCATGACTCCTTTCGCTCGGCAAGATCGGATTCTATATCGTCAAGAAAGGTTTCAAGCTCTTTATCGGAATAGCTCATATTCATTCCTCATTACCTGATAGATCAATTGCCTCTGCAGAAATTTCATAGAACCTTGCCGCCACGATCTCTTTTTTGGCGTGGTCGAGCTTGGCAGCAGGATTATGGATACGCACAAGCTCAGTGGAATCGCCCAATGGGTTCCAAACCACATACAACCAGTAAGTCCCGGCCAACTGTTGGGCCTTATACCACTCGTTGGTGGTTAGTCTAACTGGTTGCCCTCGTAGACGTCCCTTGACCTCGATTCTCTTGACGAACACTTCACCGGTGGCTTCGTCAGCGATTCTGTGCGCGCGAATGTCGAAACCCAACTTCAGATGGCCAACGCGTTCGATGCACTCCTTGGAAAAGCCCTCGGCGATCAAAGCCTCAATCACCTTGTTCTCTGCGGCGATCTCGCTCTGCCGGCGAACATTTGGATCAAGTTCATCGGCCAGGTCGGCAAGCTGGGCCTGGATATCGGCATCAGGGGGGATGACAAAGGCTGTTCCAACATGTTTGACCGGCCCGGTCCTGGCAATCTCAAGTCGTTTTAAGCCGTCGAGACGCTCCTGTCGTGCGCGCTGGAGTTCATCCACATACTTCCTGGCCTCATCCGCAGGCAACTTGTATTCCGGTTTCGAGAAGACCTCGGCGGCAAGCAGCATGGCCCGCTCTTGAGCCCGGTCGATCCGGGCCTTAAAAGATTTTTCCAGGTATTCCCGGCATACCCGTGCGAAATGCTGCCGCTCACTCTGACAACGGGCGCGGCATTCGAGCTGATAGGTCCGTTTCAGGAAATCGGTAGCCCCCTGCGTGGGTTTAGGATCGATTTCCTGCGGTGGATGCGGATGCGCTGCCAAGTTAAGAAGGATGTCGCTCGGTATCACCTCATAATGCCCTTGTTCTTCGCGAACGGCCACAAGCTCGCCATAAAGCGGCACATCGTTTCCCTTTGAATCCTTGCCACGGATGGATATCTCGAAAAGGTGGATACTATAGGTCGCACTGCATAGGGGATCAACTAAGAACCCGATGCCTCCGATCAACCCTGTCAACCGCTCATTAAGTTTCTCGTCCACCGCTGCGTAAAGAGGATGCCCCGGTCCCATCAACACTGCGTCCAGATGGGCGTCTTGTTCGAGATGGTGCTTGTGGAAGGTGATCTTGCGATAGCTCGATTCCGGTTTGCCGATCCTCTGTACAGAGCGGAGCCTTTCCGAGCGCAGATTCGCAAGAACGTGTTCGACGCGCCACAGCCCGTCGGCCCTTGGTTCGACCCGGAGGCCAACCTCCTTCGCTGCGGCAACGAACTGCGCTTCAACATATCGAGGCATAAGCCGACGCTCTTCGACCTCAAGGTTGCGGTGTTGAAATGCAGAAAAATCAACGTGGCTGCGCGCAAGCGCAATGCCCGTGGCTTCCTCGTATTCCTTGAGCTTGGCCGGATCAATCCGGTCAATCTGGTCGAGGTACTCATCGAGACGTCTGGGATCGTAGGCCGCATCTCGGAGCATGTCCGGGAGGTTCACGTCGTTCAGAGACAGCACCTCACCGATCACATCGAACACGCGGCCTTCAAGTGCCTCGTTCATCTGATCGAGCTTTTCCAGTAGGCGATGAAGAATCCGGCCTTCAACGATAGGCTGGCCATCCTCGGATTCCGTAGCCACGAAGTTGAAAGCATAAACATCCCGGTCTTGGCCGATGCGGTGGATACGGCCCAGTCGTTGTTCCAGCCGAGTCGGGTTCCAGGGCATGTCATAGTTGATCATTAGGTGGCAAAATTGGAGATTGATACCTTCGCCGGCGGCTTCCGTTGCGATACACACCTGTGCCCCGGTCCTGAAAACCTCCTGCGCGCGTTTGCGCTCATGAGGGTTCATGCCGCCGTGGATTTCGCATGTACTAAACCCCCATCTTTCAAGGTAATCGCGGACGTATCCCAGGGTATCCCGATGCTCGGTAAAAATAAGGAGCTTTCCCCGGCCGTCCTTCAGTTCAAGAAACTGCGCCTCGCCGAGGCACTGTCTTAATGCGGCCAGCTTGGAATCGTTTGCGTTTTCGCGAACCCGTCGGGCTTGCTCCACCAGTTCCTTTAGGGAGGAGATTTCGGAGCGTAACTGCTCGAGTTCCAGCGCAGCCGTATATTCATCTACCAACTGATCGCGGACCGTATCGTCGAGATCGTCTTCTTCCTGCTCGGCATCAGGCAGGCGGCCCTGCAGAACGGCAAGCCGCTTGGCGCGCTGGGCCGGAGTAAGCCCCTCGAGCTCCTCCAGTAGATCTTCCTGTTTTTTTTGCCGCCGCTTGATCGATTCGTGAATGGCGCAGGTAGAGCTTACCAATCGGCGCTGCAGGACGGTTCGGGTCAATGCCGCGGACGAACGCCGCTGGCCTGTCTGTTGCGGGATGAATTCGTTGATGTAAGCAGTGACACTCTTGTAAAGGGCGTACTCGTCACTGTTCAGACAGAATGTGACTGTGTTGGTGTGACGGTCAGGGAAGAGCCGTTTCCCATTGGCGTCCTTGAGGTCTTCTTTAAGCCGCCGGAGAGACCATGGGGAATCTTTTCCGAGACGGAAAACGTCTTTGCGGATTGCGGCGGCCTGTTTACCGAGACGGTGCGGTTCCGGGAACAGGTCAGGATCAATAAGCCGGAGGAAATGAGCGAACTTATCTTCATCCCCGTGATGAGGGGTGGCGGTCAGCAAGAGGACATGATCGGCCTGGGAGGTGAGACGCGATGCCAGGTCGTAGCGCTTTGTTGTCGTAACCTTGGATTCGCGATTCTGTCCACCTGATGCTGTCCGGGCCGAACACTTGTGGGCCTCGTCGATGATGACCAAGTCCCATCTCTGTTGCCAGACACGCTCACGAACGTCTTCCTGCTTGGCATAGTCAATGGAAGCGATAATTTGTGAAGATCTCTGCCATGGATTGGTCAATTGCTGCTGGTCCACAGCCGCAAAGATAATGTCGAAAGGCTCACCGAACCAGCGGAGCATCTCGTCTTGCCATTGTATGGTGAGTGGGGCGGGGCATAATATAAGAATTCGCTCAATTGCCTCCCGAAGCTTCAGTTCCTTTACCAGGAGACCTGCCATGATCGTCTTGCCGGCTCCCGGATCATCTGCCAGAAGGAAGCGCAACCTGGGCTGAGGGAGCATTGCCTTGTAGACTGCTTCGATCTGGTGCGGCAGGGTTCGTATTCCAGAAAGGCTTACAGCAAACTGCTGATCGTGCGCATAGGCCAATCGCACTCGGGCGGATTCAACCAGAAGCCGAAGTTTCTCGGCGTCCACGGGCTTTTCTGTTTTCGCTTCGCCAAGCCCCCTTGCAAGCACGGCTACAACCTCTTCGGCGGAGATAACAGCCTCTTCCAACGATCCGTCAGTAAGACGCACCCGACACTCATATCCCGCTGAATCATCAGCACCGAGAGATCGAGCACCCTCCAAGGTTACCAAGTCATCAAAATGTCCAGGAAGGCTGATTCGATGTCCTATATAAAACTTGAGCACCTCATTATTCATCTGGCATCCCAGCACCGTCATTTTCAGGACAAAGGCATACGCTCGATAGCATGATTCTGTATCCCCAGTCCTATCCACTACTTAAAGGAGATGATAGCAGCAACATACTCGGAAGTGCCTGAATGGTCAAGCAAAGCCTCGTTCTCCGTACTCGGTTTTGCAGGGGGCGCTTTCGGCACCTATTGTAGCATCAGGAACGCCCAAGGCCCACTCGAAAGAGCCTTCATGATCAAGGCATCCATCGTGACCTGGATCGCCTTGCTGGTTTTCTTGGGTCTTCTCCTTGGACTGCCATCTCCCTACCGGTTCCTAATGTGGATCCCGTACCGCTTCCCCATCTATATATATTAATCCCCAATAGACCACCAAACCCATCCCACCTAAATCCATCAACCCAACCAAGGAGGCAAATCCATGCTCAATTCCTGCATTTTAACCGGCAACCTGGGCGCCGACCCCGAGATTTTCTATTCCAGCGAGGGCGACCCGGTAGCCACATTTAACCTGGCCTTCCGGTCATCCAAGAAAAAGACCGGCTGGATCAAGATCACCTGCTTTTGCATAAAGGCGCCCGCATCACTGTAGTCGGCATCCTGGACCAGAATAAATGGGAAACCGATGAAGGCGCCACCCGCACATCGATCCAGCTCATTGCAAATACCATCGAGTTTATCAAAACAGACGGCATCCGCCACACCCAATGATTTTTTATTGTTGATTGTACTTGGCAACCATAAAAATATCTGCTCAACAGGGATTGCAAACGTTTGGAATCCTCAGGCAATTCGCAGAATGTTGACAGAAACGACAACCAATTAGGTGTTTAGGGTGTTTTGAGGTGTTTAGCTGGAGGGTTAACACCTAATAAGTGGGCTATTGCATTGTTTTATTTATGAAGATTTGATTCGATTATTTAGGTGTTAAGGTGTTTAGGGCGATTTCGGCTGTTGGATTATTATTCTCGCATCATAGGCTCGAACATACCTGAAATTCATGGTAGTAACCTGTCGCCAAGATTTATAGCTGTACCGTTTGGTAATCACTCGGATTTAGGGTACGTTGATTGTTACGTATAGCCGTTTATAATCACAACTTGGGCAATTCTGCAGGTACTGGTATTTAACAACAGGATTCGATAGCCTTAAGGTTCCCGGGAATTCTCAATCCATTATCTAAAGCAACCACAATATATGGTATGGTCCAGACAGAGGCCGGGGTGCTGAATGTTTATATCATTCCTCGACGGCCGCAATTGGATGAACAATGGCGAATATGGCCAACATTCCTTTGAAGGGTCTCTACCACTATGCGAAAATGGGTGCTACGTTTGAATGGGATATTATTAATCAGGACTCGGGTTAGACTCGCGCCACCTCCACCATTTAGAAAAGACAAACCCGTCTCTCTGGGGTTATTCTCCGGGGTGACGGGTTTTCTTTTTCCCCTTGTTTCTAAAGGGTTTGCGCCCGTTTCACATCTTTCCAAAGCACCTCTCCGCACCATCGATTTTCCCCATCCTCCCGCCTTTTTTTCTCTGTTTGGCCCCTGATTCTCTGTTTTCTCCGGACCAAGTCCGAAGCTCGTCCGGAAAGCTACATCCTTGATTGATATGGGTTTGCGGCTGGTTGCCATTTTGGGCGGTTGTCTTATGTCATCGTTCGATGTCGCAACCGGACGTTTTTTTCGAAATCGCCCGCCTCGGCCATGAAAAGAAGCGCGGTCAACTCCGGTTTCCTGCCCCCTAAAGAAGAAAAGCCGACGCTGATGGTCGGCTCTCTGGGGCGGTCTCCGGTCCGGTCGTCAGTCGGTGGCAAAGCCGAACTGGCGGCGCTGCTCGGCCCAGTCCTCCGGGAAGGTCTGGGTCAGTTTGGCCAGCGAGAGCCCGTTGGGTTCCTCGCCGTTGATCAGGGCTTCCACGATGTCGGGGGCCAGGGTCGTCAGTTTGAGGATGCGGGCCACATACGAGCCATCGACGTCGAGGGTACGGGCAAGCTCGCTGATGGACTTGATCTGGCCGGATTCGAGGATGTCGGCCCAGGAAAAGGCCCTTCCCAGCGCCTGAAGGACGGCGGACTGCACCGGTTCCTGCGCTCCGGGGATATCTCCATCCAGGGCCTGGGGAGCGATGACCGTCTTGCGGCCGCGCATGCGCCGGATCAGCATCGGGATGTGGATCTGCAGGTTGCCGTTGTCGGCTACGGTAATGGTCGGCTTCATTTTCATCGGCTTACCCTCCGTTCGGTGACTTCGCATGCCAGACCAGCCAGCTCGGCGATGAGTGTTGTCAGCCCGTTGGTGCGCAGCTCCATATCGATTCCGGTCTCCCGGATCTCCACCTTATCCACCAGGAGGCGGATGAGCCTGTTTCGCTCCACCGGGAAAAGGTCTTCCCAGAAGCCCTCGACATTCTGGAAGGCCTCCGAGACATCCTGCTCCGTGATGCTGTTCCCCCGGTAGGCTCTGCATCGCTCGCTCACGTGCGTCAGTTGTTTCGAGAGCTCGACCGCCTGGCGGTTGACGGTCGTGAGCATCTCGGCCTTGCCCGGCTGATCGCTGCCGGGTTTCATCAGTTCGAGTGCCTGCTCCCTCGCCTGCGACAGCTCCATCTCGAGCTGGGCTTTCTGCTTGAACAGCCGCTCCCGCTCCGCCTGCTCGATGTCCCGGGCCGCGAAGAAGGTTTTGGCCACCAGCGTCGGCGTGCGAAACACCGCGCTCAACTGCTCAATCACGGCCTGCTCGATGTCCCCGGCGGGAATCCGTTTGAGCGGACACCGGCTCACGGTCCGCTTGCTGTCCTTCTGGCAGATGTAATAGGTGTAGTGGCGGCCGTTCTTGCGGGCGTAGGTCGGTCCCATCGCGCATCCGCAGTGGCCGCAGCGGATAACGCCCTTCAGCGGGGCAACCATTTTGGTTCTGGCCATGGAAACCTTGACCGGCTTGTTGTCCTCCAGGATGGCCTGCACCTTGTCCCAGGTTGTCCGGTCGATGATTCCTTCGTGCTCGCCGGGGTAGCTGCGGTCCTTGTGGGCGATCTCACCGATATAGATCCGATTGTTGAGAAGCCGGTAGATATGGGCGGTGTTCCATTCGGAGCCCTCGCGAACCTTGCCTTTCTTGGTGGTCCAGGCCTTGGTGTGGTATCCCTGTTCGTTCAATTCCTGGCCTAGCTTCTTGGCCGAGCCGATCTGGATGAAGCGGCGGAAGATGTACTGCACCGTCCTGGCTTCATCCGGGTTGACCATCAGTTTCTTGTTCTCCCGGTCGACGTCGTATCCGAGGATGGGTACGCCGCCGCAGTATTTCCCCCGGCGCTTTGCTGCCGCCACCTTGTCCCGGATGCGCTCGGCGATGACTTCCCGCTCGTACTGGGCGAATGTGATCAGGATGCCGAGAAACATCCGGCCGGTGGGATCGGTGGTGCTGAAGTGCTGGGTGACCGAGACGAAGCTGACACCCTTCTCGTTGAAGAGGTCGATCATCTTCATGAAGTCCAGCAGCGAGCGGGACAGCCGGTCGACCTTGTAGACGACGATCACATCGATCTTCCCGGCGTCGATGTCTGCCAGCAGGCGGCGCAGCCCCGGACGCTCCATGTTCCCGCCCGAGAAACCACCATCGTCATAGCGATCCGGCAGAGCCGTCCAGCCCCGCATCCTCTGAGCTTCGATATAGTGTTCCGCCGACTCCCGTTGCGCATCCAACGAGTTGAACTCCTGTTCGAGCCCTTCCTCATGACTCTTGCGGGTGTAAATGGCGCAGCGCAGGGTCTTGTTTTTGCCCGGCGCGACATTGCTGTTATCAAGCATCCGAACCTCCCTCGGCTTTTCTGCCGTAAACCTTCTTCAGTCCGAAAAAGACTTTCCCGTTCCAGCGCGTCCCGGTGATCTCTCTGGCCACCGCGCTGAGCGACCGGAAGGTGCGGCCTTCAAACTCGTAGCCATCGGCAAGGACGATCACCTCATAGCGCCGGTCGTTCCATACCCGCACCAGTCTGGTCCCGGGCAGGATGGCCTCGTTCGATTTCCGCTCTTCTGGGATGCGTCGATTGACAGTGGCGACCGGGTCCTCCTTGGCGGCCTGCTGAAGATGGACCTTGGCCTGCTCGGACAGCCCGCCGTAGAAAAGCTCCTGGATGCGATAAGCCAGCCGCTTGATGAGGAATTGCTTTTTGTACTGGGGCGGCTCTTCTCCGTAGAGATCGAGCCATTTTTCCCGGAGCTGCTCCAGGGACATGGATTGCAGCAGAGCCATCTGCCGAAGGACCGAGTTTCGGGTTCGGTCCTGATTCTTGCCGCCCGTGGCGGCGTTGTGTAACTCATTCATTTTCAACTCCTTATTTTGGTTTCCGGACGAGTTGTCATGAATGAATGCTCTGTTCCGGCAATGAATCAAGTCCTTCTCCGAGCACAGGGGAAGAATCTTCGAAAACCTCTAACTCATTGCCCACACATGCGTTTTTTGCCTTTCGGCGTAGGACCGCCGTGGCCAGAATGGAGGCGGCTGACTGGAGCCTCGCCTCACCTGACAGGCGGCCGGGTTTGCCGTTTTCGCCAAGGTCATCCGTCCCCGGCACATCATTCATTTCCTGTACATCCAACATCGAACACCTCCGGTTGGACCGGGGGGCTGGATGGCGTGGATGCCAGAAAACGGCGGCGGTCGGGATGCGCGTTCGATGGCACCCACAACCGCCTCAGCTCCGCCTCTGGTCGGTTATCTGGTTTCTAACTGTTCGTCCGGTTTCAAACCGGCTTTCTTCAGGCATTACCTACCGAGGGGCTCATGGAAGTGTCGGAAATCAGGTGTGAGATTATTTCTTGACCTGATGTGCATCAGGTTTATATTATTAGGGTTTGTTGGCGCATTGCGCCTTTTTGTCTTTCAACAGAAATGGAGACTCCATGGGCAAAGCGAAAACGGATGAGATAACGCCGTTGCAGCGAAAAACGCTCGAAGAGATATGTCGTTTCGTCGATGCCAAGGGTTTTCCTCCAACGGTGAAAGAACTGAGTGAGATCTTTGAAATCAGCCCGGCCAGCGCCCACGACCGAATCAATCAACTGGTGCGCAAGGGATACCTGAAGCGAGAGGACGGAAAGTCGCGAGGCATAGCTGTTGCCCGCCGCCCCAGTGAGATGGCTGCCTCTCTGGTTTCAGTTCCTGTTGTGGGTATGGTGGCCGCTGGCCGCCCCATCCTGGCCGAAGAGAACATCACAGGCCAGGTGCTGGTCGAGTCGGACGTCGTTCGTTCCGGACAGCACTTCGCACTCCGTGCGGTGGGGGACAGCATGGTCGGTGCCGGTATCAACGATGGCGATTTGATCATTGTGCGGCAGCAGCCCATCGCCGAGGACGGTGACATCGTTGTGGCGCTGTTCAACGACGAAGCGACCGTTAAGCGGTTGAGAATCAAAGACGAGCTCATCGAATTGGTGCCCGAGAACCCGGAGGTACGGAAGATCCGAATCAGGCCGGAGGATGACCTTCGCGTGTTGGGCAAGGTCGTTGGGTGGAAACGGAATTGATCGAGACAGATATGGAAAAGTAACGACAAAACGAGAGGAGTAACTAATGGCAACTTTCAACCTACGCCGCTTTTCGAAGCCGGAAATGCTCCGGCGAATCGACAGGAAGCATCTCATTGCCTTTCTGGAGCCTCATGCCGCCTATTTTTCAGCTCGCGGCGTAGAGTTGCCACCAGTCCAGCAGGAAAATGGCCTGGACTACAACGCGCTCAGTCACATTTTGCTGACCCCGGACGGCTCAACTCCAGACGACCTTGCAGAGGCCTTGTTCTATGTAAATGAAGTTTCGACTCCTGAAGGATTCGACTCCATTCAGGATGAGATCGCTGGAACGGACATCGACGTGGAAATAGGGGAGAACGCCGCACCGGCAGACTTGGCTATACAGGTCTGGATGGCTGATCGGGAAATCATCGAGAAGGTACACGCCGAACAGTTCTTCATGAACGTCAGGTCCTTCGAGTATTTCAAGACCAAGAAAAACCCGCTGCCAGATTTCGTGCTGCCATCGGAGGAAACCCTCGCGGCCCTTGAAGCCGATCTTGACGAATGGTTTTCTAAGAAGCGTCGGGGCAAGTATTCCAAGGTGTTCGTTTATCCGAAAGAAGGCCACACATGGTTCCTCGTGCGCCACGGGAAGCCCTATGCTCGTGAGGCGGTCATTGAGGCCGGTGAGTCCACCAGTCAGTACTTCCGCCCTGAAAAATTCGACGTGCTTGCCTACAACCCCGTCATTGGGGAGATCCGCATGAACGCCGAAACCAAGGGCGAGAAGGAGCTCTACCGGAAGAAATTCGGGCTGCATCTGTTCGGCAACGAAGAGTTCTTTAGCGAGCGTAGCCGATTCGACCTCGAGCCACTACGGCAGATCGGGGAAGAAGCGCTTCTTTGTGACGACGTGGAAGGCATTGAATACGTCAGACTGAAAGAGGTTCAGTTTTTTTGGGGTGGCGCACACAAGGATATAGAAATCCGGCGATCCGAGGACATGTTCGCTTCTCTCCGAGATCGGGATAAGACCCTTCCCGCTGGAGGCAAGATCGTCAAGGCGAGCTTCCAGATCAAATTCGACGGTTCCAAGACGCCCAGGTCGGTCACCTTGAGTTCAGGTAACCGAGCGCAATTCAAGCGGGATGGTGATGCCGAGGTTATCGAGCGCTGGCTCGGACTCAGGGGCTTTATTGTCGGAGCCGGAGGGGCCTCGGATGAGTGACCCCTTCTGGGCATACCTGGAGACATTGCCTGGAAAGTCGGCGGCGCTGTTCGATTGGGATAAGGCGCTCTCCGGTTGGGACCGGTATCCATTGTTTCGGGACAATTTTCTTCAACTGACCAAGAATCACGCGACCGCTGTGGATTGCCCGACGGAATGTGGCCTGGGATGCCCACGTAGTGTGATCACCCATGCGAAGACCGACATCCGAGCCGTCTGCATCGAAAAAGAACACGCGGCCATCCAACTCTCTCCACGGCAGACGCTGATCTACCGGCTCAAGCAGTCAGCCATCAATGGCGCTATCTGCACGGCCATGGGAATTGAACACCGAGAGGCAAAACTCGATGGCCTGCCCCACACATGGAGACTGGGCGATTTCATACCCACGGCCGGGATGGACTTCCCTGTTGTGCTGACAATGCAGGACAGCAAGGACACGCTGGTAGAGGTCGTCCGATCATTATGCCTTTCGACCCCCAAACCCTTTGTTGTAATAGCGCCCACGCGCCTTCATCTGAGTCCTGCAGTTGAAACACTGCTGGCGCAGAAAGACAGCCTTTTCGTCGCGCTGAACGAAGATCTGTACCTGGGTGATGCGCCACGACTCCTGACCTGTCGGGACAAGACTGAGATATTCGCTCCCCTTATCGATCAGGTGCCTGGGCCGGATTCAGGCGGCACAGTGTTTTTCATGACACCGCCGGGCACCACATGGCCACAAATCAAGATTCAGTTCCGCGATGGCCATACCGTCACAATATGGGCGGGAGACCAGAGCGGTCGATACACCTATACGCAAATGGGAATGGCGAGCAGGAAGAATGGCAATCCAACCGAGCAATGGAAATTGCTTGAGGGGTTTGCCAACTCCAGTGGCGAGATCGACTGGCACAGCCGATACGCCTCGGACAAACTAAAGAAACAAAAGCAAGAGTTGTCGAAGCATCTGCGTGAATTCTTCCGGCTCGATGATGATCCCATCGAATGGGTCAAGGATACAAAAACCTACCGATGCAAGTTCCGCATCTTCCCGGAAGGTGCCGAGGTCTACTGACCACCCTTAATATCCAAGCGAAATTAAAGCCCCGATTCAGGATTCTGGATCGGGGCTTTTTGCGTCTTGGAGGCCCGCCCGGTGAAATTTCACTGGGGCCGGGCAAAAAAAGTTAAAAAATTTTTCCTCTGTAAACCCACCACCAATCAGAGCCTTACGGGCTTTCCTCCTCCTTGAGCCAGGGCGTTTTTCGGGGTCGCAACGAAAATTCGCCAAAGCAGGGTGACAGGTCTGGTGAACACAAAGAGCTCACGACCGCCACCCGGGAAATTCATGCCGGACCTGTCTCCCGGTCGGTCCAGAAATGAAGGAGGTTCGGCATGAACCAGACAAGTAAAGCACATCTCACCCCACCGAAGCGGCGACTCATCGAGCTGATGCAGGACATCAACTTCGGCCGCATCACCAACATTCCGGTCCGCGACGGCGAGCCGGAACTCACCCCTGACACAGTCATCGAGCGCGAGATCAAGCTGGGCGGACAAAGCGGTCCCCGGCCCGAGCGCGACCAAGATGACTTCATCCTCAAGCAAGAGGTCGTGGCGCTGCTGGAGCACCTCGCGCAGATGGGCAGCGGAAAAGTCTGCCTGCTCGAGATCAAACACGGTCTCCCGTTCCTGCTGCGCATCGAGGAACGGGCAGCCTGAACACGTAACGACCTGAACCCTTAGACACTGGACAACAAGCTGGACGCATGGCGGAGGCTGTTGTGGGTGTCGCCGAGCCGAATACGGCAATTGGCGGCGTACCTGCGACCCCTTCGCCCACGCGACAGCTTTGTCCTGTGATCTGGCCCGTGCCGACACCCACGCGGACCTCCTCCTCGCTCCGAGGAGGCCCCGATGGTTTCACAAAATTCTTACGACGGCATCGACAAGTATGCCGCCGACCTCATTCGGCACAAAGCACGTCAACTCGTAGGCAAGGCCGGATTCACCGAGGACGACAGACCCGACCTCGAACAGGAACTGATGATCGATCTGCTGCAGCGGATGCGGCATTTCAATCCCGCCAAGGCCAAGAAGACCACCTTCATGGCCCGGATCGTCGAACGTCACATCTCCACCATCCTGGAGGCCCGGTTCGCCCAATGCCGGGACTGGCGGCTCTGCCAAACCTCACTCAACGAACCCCTCGACAACGGCGAAGGCGACACCACCGAGCGGATCGAGTTCCTGGACAGCGAAGGTTCTCTGGGAGGCGGCACCCGCGAGACAAGGGAGCGCCTCGCCCATGAGATCCGCATGGATCTCGGCCAGGCCATCGCCTCGCTGCCGGAAGAGCTCCGGGATCTGTGCGTGCGCCTGCACGACAGCACCATGGCCGAAGTCGCCCGGGAGATGGGCATTCCCAGAACCACCCTCTACGACCGGCTGAGCAAGCTCCGGGACGCGTTCCGCGAGGCCGGGCTCGAGGACTACCTGTGATCTCCGACGCATCGGCTCCGCCTCCGGTAAGTAAGCACCGTGCCGCATGGTGCGGCTATCCGGGGCCTCGGAAATCAGAACCTGAACAAAAGAGGAGTTCAACCATGACTCACGACACTTACAAGTACCGTTTTGACGAGTCGGTCCCGGCCCAGGAACTGGAAGACACTTTCATGCTGGCGATGCTGGCCGTCGAAAGCCTGCATGGCCGTTCCCGTGTGCGGATGGAGAGCCGGTTCAATCTGGACAAGGCCCGACGCACCTGCGTGATCGACGCCTCCACCGATGTCGGCAGCGACCTCGCCCGCATTTTCACCGGCTTCGCCACCAAGGAATACGGCGAACGCTCGGTCCTGATCGAACGTACCCAGCCGTCGGGTTGCGCCTGTGCCTCCAAGCATCGCGCAGCGCCCGCCGCCGAAGCGGGGGTGGCGGTATGAGCGAGCTGATGACCACCACCTATTCCATGTGGCGTCTGTTCCGCAACTGCCGCATGGCCTGCAAGTGGCGCTACATCGACGAGCTGGTGCCGCTCGAGCGCGACCCCAATCTGGCCTTCGGCTCGGTCATTCACGACTGCCTGGAGTGCTGGCACGGCGAGCGGGATCTGGCCAAGGTCCTCGACCACATCGACCGGACATATCCGAACCGGGCGCAGGACGATCATCAACAGGCCGACTGGCATCTCGCCCGAGCCATGATGAGCGCCTATGCGGAACACTACCCGGCCGAAGAATTCGAGGTCGTCGCGCTCGAAAAGACCTTCGAAGGTCCCATCGTCAACCCGGCGACAGGCGCGACCTCGCGCAGTTTCATTCTCGCCGGAAAGGTGGACGGCATCGTCCGTCAAGATGGTCAGTATTTCCTGCTGGAACACAAAACCGCTTCACAGATCGACGCCAGTTACCTGGAACGGCTGTGGACCGACTTCCAGATCATCCTCTACGCCTGGTACCTGGAGCAGACCCACGGCATCACGGTCAGCGGCATCATCTACAACGTCCTGGTCAAGGCCAAGCTGCGCCAGGGCAAGGGTGAGACCGAAGTCGAATTCGAGGCCCGCCGGGCGGAGCTGATCGCCAAGTCGAAAACCGGCAAGAGCAGCGCCAAGCGCAAGCTGCCCGAGGACGACGACACCTTTCAGCAGCGGCTCCAGGAGAAATACCTCGAGCCGGGCATGTTCCACCGCGAGGTGCTCTACATCTCCCGCGACCAGTTCGAGGAACTGCGGGCGGAGCTGTGGGAACTCTCCAAGGCCATGCTCGACGCCCGTCGGCGCGACACCTTCTACCGCAACACCAGCTACTGCTTCCAGTACGGAAGGCCCTGCGCCTACTTCCAGCTCTGCCGCTCGGGCGGCAACCCCAACGTCATCGAAAACCATTTCCAACGGATCGCCCCGCACGAAGAGCTGCGGGACGGAGCCGGTGAAGACGCCGCTCCGGTGTTTTGAAATCCCAACCATAAGGAGACGAAGCCATGCTTCCCAAGACCAAAAGCAAACCCAAACACACGCTCTCGGACCTCACCGCTCTGGTGTACGGCCCGAGCAAGATCGGCAAGAGCACCTGGTGCTCCAAGGCCGATGATGCACTGTTCCTGGCGACCGAGCCGGGCCTGAACGCCCTGGAGGTGTTTCAGACCCCGATCACCTGCTGGGACGATCTTCTGCAGGCCTGCGCGGAAATCGCCGAGGGCAAGCACGAGTTCAAGACCATCGTCGTCGACACGGTGGATAACGCCTACAAGATGTGCTCGGACTACGTCTGCAAGAAATTCAAGATCGAGCACGAGTCCGACCTGGGCTACGGCAAGGGCTACGCGCTGATCAACAACGAGTTCCAGCGCGTCATCAACAAGCTCGCCTTCCTGCCCTATGGGTTGATCCTGATCTCCCACTCCCAGGAACGGGACATCGAGACCCGGACCGGCAAACACACCCGCATCGTGCCGACGCTGCCGGAAAAGGCGCGGAAGCTGGTCACCGGTCTGGTGGACCTGATTCTGTTCTGCGACCTGGACATGAAAACCGGCGAGGACGGCAAGCCGGTCTGGCAGCGCGTGATGCGCACCAAGCCCAGTCCCAACTACGACGCCGGTGACCGCACCGGCCGACTCCCCGAAGTCATCCCCCTCGATTTTTCGAGCTTCATGAAAGCGTTCAACAACACGGCAGCCGGAGCTGCGGCGAGTGCCGCCCGGCCGAAGCCGGAGCCGACCGCGAGTGCGGCGGCGAAACCCCAACAGTAAGGAGATCCGACCATGGAACACTACGAAAACCAATCCAGCAGCAACCTCGACCTGGCGCAGTTCGACGACGCCTTTGAAACCGCCGAAGTCGAGGAACGCGAGTTCGAGGCCGTCCCCGACGGCAAGTACCAGGTCAACGTCGACCGGGTCGAACTGACCCGCGCCCAGACCTCGGGCAACCCCATGCTCAAGTGGACCCTGCGCATTCTCGCGCCGACCCACAAGGGTCGTCTGCTCTGGCGCAACAACGTCATGGCCAGCAACGAGAACATCAAGTGGCTCAAGCAGGACCTCTACACCTGCGGGCTGCAGCTCCAGAAGCTCTCCGACCTGCCGGGCCACCTCGAGCAGCTTCTCAACATCAAGCTGGAGGTGACCAAGCGCACTCGCGGTGAAAACGAGAACATCTACTTCAACCGTCGCATTGTCATGGCCGACGATGCCGGGGCTCCCGGCGCGGCGATGGACGACATGATCCCGTTCTGATGATGGACCGGATCACCGTTGTCGTCGACACCCGCGAACAGGAGCCCTACAGCTTCGATAGTGACAAGGTTTCGGCGGTTCGCAAGGCGCTGCCCGCCGGTGATTACTCACTGGTCGGCCTTGAGGAACGGGTGGCGGTGGAGCGCAAATCTCTGACGGATTTCGTCTCCACCGTCATCCGGGGGCGAAAGCGGTTTCACCGCGAGCTGGAAAAGCTCTCCGCCTACGAATCCGCCTGCGTGGTTGTCGAGTGCAACTTTCGCGATCTGGTCGATGGCCGCTACCGCAGCGATGCCCACCCGCATGCGCTGATTGGAACGGTCGCCTCCATCGTCGTCGACTTCGGTGTCCCCGTCTACTTCTGCTCGGACCGGCAGGCCGCCTGCCGTTTTGTCGAGGAGTACCTGACACGTTTTCACCGGAGGATCGCGAGATGCCAAAAAGAAATGAGAGTAACCCGGCGCGACTCCGGGGAAGAATAGAGCGCGTTTACTATGCCGGACCCAAGTTCTCCGCAGGCCGACTGCTCACCCCGACCGGTGAGGAAGTCCAGTTCGCGGGCAATTTGTTCGCCCGGGAAAATCAGCCTGTGGTCCTGCTCGGGTCGTGGGCCACCCATCCCAAATACGGCCGTCAGTTCAAGGTCGACGGGATGGAGCACGACCTCGAACTCGATCCGGAGGGGCTGATCCACTATCTGGCCAACCATCCGGAGATCAAGGGCATTGGTCCGGCCAAGGCCAGATTGATCGTCGAGAGTTTCGGAGACGCCTTTGAAGAAACCCTTCTGAACGACCCCGAGCGCATTGCGCTCAAGGCCCGACTGCCGCTGGACGCGGCCAAGCGGCTGCGTGACGAATGGTTGAAGAACCGTAGCGTCAACACCATCATGGCCTGGCTGTCGGCATTCGGCCTGACCCATCATCAGGTCACCACCCTGGTCGAAAGACTCGGCGGCAACTGCCTCGATATCCTGAAGGAAGACCCGTACATCCTCATTCGGGAGATCCGGGGATTCGGCTTCAAGAAGGTCGACAAGATTGCCCGCAAGCTGGGAACCCCCAAGGACCATACCCCTCGTATCCGGGCCGGGTTGAATTTCTGCGTCCGTGAAGCCCTGGACAATGGCCACTGCTGGATCGAATACGAGGATCTGGTCGACCAGGCCAATCTACTGCTGGTCATGGATGCCCTGGATAGCCGGGTTCGTATCGAGAGCGCCCTCGACGCGCTCATCGAAGAACAGGCGCTTTCCTGCGATTCCCACGGCGGGCGTTTCGTGGTCGCTCTGCCGGAGATCGTCCGCATGGAGCGGGAGCTGGCCGCGCTGTTCGGCCAGGCCGAAACACCCAACCCTCATTTTCAGTCCGTCAAGAAACTCGATGCTCTGATTCGGCGCTGCGCGGCGACGCTGAACGAGAAGCAGCTCGACGCAGTGCGCTCGGCACTCAATCACAGCATCAGCCTGATCTCGGGTGGAGCCGGTTCGGGCAAGAGCTACACCATCTCGGTCATCAACACCATCTGCGAGGAGAGCGATCTGGAGGTCGTGCTCGCCGCGCCGACCGGTAAGGCCGCCAAGCGCCTGGAGGAAGTCAGCGGTCGCAGCGGCACCACCATTCACCGCCTGCTCGGCTATGACGGCAAGGGTTTCTCGCGCAGCAAGGAGAATCCCATCGATGCCGACGTCTTGGTGGTCGACGAGTGTTCGATGGTCGACGTGCCGCTGGCCTGGCACCTGTTCGAGGCGGTCGATTTGTCGCGGACCACGGTGCTGCTGGTCGGCGATCACAACCAACTTCCGCCGGTGGGACCCGGAAACATCCTGCGCGATCTGATTCAGACACGTGCCATTCCCACGGTCATCCTCGACAAGGTCGTGCGCCAGGCTGGCGTCCTCAAAGAGAACTGCACCTCCGTTCTCAAGGGCGAGGTGCGCAAGACCAGCGAGGCGTCGGTGGGCGGATGTCGGGATTGGTATCTGGTGGATCAGTTCACCGACCCGATGGCTGCACGCTCGTTCCTGCTGGAGCTGTTTCAGGAGCGGCTTGACGCCCTGGGTTTCGACATCATCAAGGACGTGCAGGTGCTGACGCCGACCCACAAGGGGCCGCTCGGCACCAAGGAATTGAACGAGGAACTGCAGCGGCTCATCCAGCGCAAACTCTGGAACACCGAGGTGCCGCCGGTCGCCATGGGACGCCGCGCCCCGTTTCTCAAGCACGACAAGGTCATCCAGACCCGGAACAATTACGACCTGAACGTGATGAACGGTGCCATCGGCTATGTGGTCGATGTTCTCGCGAACGGCACTCTGGTCATCGATTTCGACGGCATGCCGGTGGAGCTGGAAAAGGGTTCGCCCGACCTGCAGGATCTGCAGCTCGCCTATGCGCTCACCATTCACAAAACCCAGGGTTCCGAGTTCCCCTGCGCCGTGGTGGTGGTCCACAAGGCGCATTCCTTCATGCACCACCGCAATCTGCTCTACACCGGGGTGACCCGCGCCCGGCGCACAGCCATTGTCCTGGGCGACCATTGGGGCATCCAGAACTGCGCCAAGCGGTGCCAGGTGGATGACCGCCGGACCTTCATGCCCCTGTTCCTGGACGCCGCCCAGCACGCGGAAGACGACTTCGCCCGTGTCGCGGAGGCCGAATGAGTATGGGCGGAACGGATAACGTCAGGGAGTATTACCGGCTCGTCACCGAGATGGACATCGGTGAGGTGGCCCGGGAACTCCTGCCGAGACGGATCACCCAGGAGACCGGCCAGCGCCTGATGTGCGACTGTCCCAACCATCAGAGCCAGTCGCGCCTGTCGTTGCATGTGATGCTCGACAAGCAGGGCTGGTACTGCTTCGGCTGCGGGGTTGGCGGTGACGTGCTGCAGCTCGTGGAGTTCATTCAGACGGGCTCTGTCACCGCCGGGCAATCCGGTCCGATGCCGGACAGCCACCGCCAGGCCCGGGACTATCTCGCCAAGAAGGCGGGTTTGCCGCCGCTGTCGCGCTATGGCCTCAGCCAGGAGCGTCTGGCCCAGACAGAGGCCGACCGCGCCTTCGAACTGCGGGTCAAGGACGCGCTGACGGCGCTGGCCAAGCTTTACCACGCCAAGCTCAAGGAGTCGCCGGAGGTCCTCGACTGGCTGAAATCCAAATACGCCTTGAGCGAGGAGACCATCGACGATCTGCTGATCGGCTATGCGGACAACGCCTCCGGAGCGGTCGCTCAACTGACCGGAGGTGAAGACGGTTTCTCCAAACGGGAGCTTGCCGCCACCGGCGCTTTCCGGCCCACCAGCCAGGACGGCCTGACGCCATTTTTCGAGCGCCGGATCGTTTTCCCCTACTGGAGCCGTGGCCGGGTGGTATTCATGATCGGCCGCAAGACGCCGTGGACCCCGGACGTGGGCTGGGAGCAAGGGAAAAACAAGAAGTTGCCGGTTCACGACGAGCACCAGCGACCCTACGTCGCCGATTTCATCAACAACGCGCTGCTGTTCAACGAGGACTGTCTGCTGGCCAGGCCCGGCAAGGTGATCATCACGGAGGGGGTGACCGATTGTCTGGCGCTGATGCAACTGGGCCTGCCCACCGTATCTCCGGTCACCGTCCGCATCCGGGCCGCCGATTGGGAGCGCCTGATCCCCAAGCTGCGCGGCGTCGAAACCGTATACATCTGCCAGGACAACGAACTCTCCCAGGCCGGTCTCAAAGGGGCGCTGCAAACCGCCCGCACCCTGGCCGAACACAAGATCGACACCCGTCTGGTAACGCTGCCCTTATCGGAGACACAGATCTCGGCCCGGCAGGAGCTGACCGAACGGTTCAGCCTGACGGCGAGCGTGGGGCCGAAGGAACTGGCCAAGCTGCTGGCGGGACGTCCAGCCGAAGAAATCCAGGCGGCCGAGGCGCTTCTGGCCACCGCCAAGATCGACGTCAACGATTACATTGCCGCCGGGCATACCCGGGAGGATTTCGAACGCCTGCTCGCCGAAGCCAGCACGCCCATCGAGTTCGGCGTGCACTCGCTGCCCGAGGGCGCTGAAGAAGAGGAGCGCAACCGCCTACTCGAGCCGATCCTGGGAGAGATTTCCGAGCAGTCGCCGTTGGAACAGGCCCGTCTGCTGAAGCTGGTGCAGGAGCGCATCGGCGGTGGCGTCTCCATGGCCACCCTGAAAGAGCAGATCCGCGCCATCCAGAAGGACCGCAAGGTCGAGTTCCGTAACGAAAAGAAAAAGGCCAAGCGGATGTCCGGCGCGATGCCCGGATCGTGCCGCACCCGGGTCGACGAGGTGCTGATCGACACGGAACTGGAGAACGGCGCTCCCGATTACACCCTGGCCGCCGAGGCCGCCTACGACTGGTTCACCTCCAACGGTGCCCAGTTCTTTCACACCCTGCAGGGCGAGCCGTTCATGTATTTCGACAACGCCATCTACTGGATGGATTCACCGGACCGGGGCCGCAAGCGCCATTATGCGGCCATGCTCTACAAACACACGGGCATGGTGCCGACCACGGGCGGCGGACGGACATTTTTCGAGGTACTGCCCAGCCTGGCGATGATCCGTGGCCAGGTGCGCGACCATTTTTCCTGGCTGCACACCGATGTGGCTTCCTACACCGTCTATTTCAATCTGAATAATCCGGAGCACGAGATCGCCAAGATCACCCCGGACGAGATTCAGATCATGAAGAACGGCGGTAACGAGGACGGCATCATCCTGGACGGCTCGCGCAAGATGAAGCCGCTGAAATTCCTGCCCGACGCCGACCTCGAAGAGGCGGACCGGCTCCTGGTCGATCTGCTGGTGGGCAACATGACCTGCCCGCAAGGAGATCGCTTTCTCATCCTTTCCTGGCTCTCCTGCTTCCTGCTGATCGATTTCGCCGGGACGCGGCCCATGACCCGCTTCGAGGGCTCGGCCGGATCGGGCAAGACCACCGCCAGCAAGATCACGTCGACGCTGCTCTTCGGCGAGCCCCAGCACAAGAAGGCCACCGACGCGGCGAACTATACCGATGGCTCGCAGAACCCGCTCATCGTCCTCGACAACATCGAGGTCAAGCAGATGACCGAGGATCTGACCACCTTCATGCTGACCAGCATCACCGGCATCGCCAAGGAGAAACGCAAGAGCGGCACCGACAGCGAGACCATCACCGAACGAACCAAATGCCTGCTGAACACCACCGGCATCGAGCCGCTGTGCGGGGAGCTTTCGGAGATACTGTCGAGGTCCTTCGTCATCAACTTCGACCTCGCCAACCAGGCCAGCGACTGTTTTCTGGAATCGGAGGTCATCTCCGCCATCCAGCAGAACCGGGATCTGATCATCTCGGCCATCATGAAGCGGACCAGCCATGTGCTGGCGATGATTCGGGACGGAGCCCAGAAACAGGTCATGCGCCTGCTGCACCGAACCATGCCGACTCATGGCAAGCGCCGGTGCAACGACTACCTGAGCCTGATGTATCTGATGATGCTGGCCGGGTCCGAGGAACACGAGGTGACCACCGGACTCGAGGATCTGAGCCCGCTGTTCATCGAGCAGATCCATTCCATCAACGACACCAGCCAGGAGATGGCGCGGGAGTCGAACCCCATCGCAACGGCGCTGGCATCGCTCTTCCATGCCTACCGAAACGCGGTGGAGCTGGACGAGAAGGCCCGCTACGGCGAGGACGACCGGGCAAACCACGTAGTGGGGTTCATCGAACGCTACCAGGTGAGGTTCGAGAACGAGAACACCATGGAGCCAGTGTCAGCGGGACGGTTGCTCGCGGCGCTGCGCAGGGTCGGCCGGGAATTCAACCTCGAGTTCGAATACAAGAAACCCGCCCAGCTCGGTCGGCGCATCAGCAACGACCTGGATGTCATCCGGGACGCCGGGTTCGACATCGACCGGCAGCGCAACGCCCACACCAAAAACTTTGAGTATTGGATCTGCCACAAGAGCAGGTAAATGGAATTTTTTTTTGCCCAAACTGGATGATATGACGACACTGAACTTTATCAAAATCAAAGGCAAAACTTGACGCCATCATCCTGTGATGCTAAGTTAAAAGCAAATTTATATGGAGGTATACCCTTGAGAATCTAACGGAAACGAGCCTTCACGAAATTTTCGTGTTCCCATTTTGGATCGTTAAAATTATCCAAAAAATGGCGTTCTGTTTCCGTAGATCTTGGGTGGCTTCAGCGTTTATGATTTGAATGCCACGTTTAAGACGTGGCATTTTTTATTTTAGCTGATTTCATGGGAATGGGACGTCCAGTATGTTTTGTTACAGCATGCTTGGAGGTCAACAATGTCAATATCTTTTCAAAACGTTACCTTTTCTTATGATAGTGCAATATCCTCATTGCTTGAGGACATCACAGTTCATCTTGCGGAAGGATGGACAGGAATCGTAGGGCCAAACGGTGCAGGGAAAACGACTTTTCTGCAACTTGCGGCAGGACATCTACAGGTACAGCAAGGGACTATCAAACGGTCCGGACATATAGTTTTCTGCCCGCAGCGCACTGACGATGTTCCGGCACAGCTATCACTTTTGATTTCTACCGTTGAAGCAGAGGCATGCGTACTGCGTGGAAAGCTAAGGCTTGGCGATGATTGGGTAAGTCGCTGGCCGACACTAAGTCATGGCGAGCGTAAGCGTGCTCAAATTGCTGTCGCTCTCTGGCAACAACCGGATGTCCTTCTTCTTGATGAACCGACCAATCATATTGATATTACGGCCCGTGAGCTGCTTATAGAAGCGCTTACGTCATTTCGTGGTATTGGCCTGCTGGTTAGCCATGACCGAGATTTGCTTGACCTTCTTTGCCAGCAATGTATTTTTCTCGACCCCCCTCAAGCCATAATACAACCTGGCAATTATACGAAAGCTGCCGCAGATGTTAAACGAGAAGAATCAAGTTTGCAGGATAGACGTCATAGTTTGCAACAAAACCTGGAACGATTAAAGGACGAGTCGAAACGTCGCTGCGCTAAAGCCTCACGCGCCAACAAAAAGAAATCGAAACGTCATTTGGCACGTGGTGACAGCGATGGGCGTGCCAAAATCGACCTGGCTCGTGTTTCAGGACAGGATGGTCATGCCGGGCGTCTTGCTAAGCAATTAAAAGGTCGTATAAAGCATGTGCAGGAACAAATTTCTGATATAGAAATCAAGAAACGCTATGCAACTCATTTCTGGATCGATGGTTCCGTCTCTCCACGTCGAATCCTCTTTACTATTCCTGCTGACATAATCGCTCTCGATGAATCAAGAAAATTGCATATACCAGAGATTACAATGCTACGTGACGATCGCATTGCTATTACTGGAGCAAATGGAATGGGAAAGACAACTTTTATTCGACATATTCTTAACCACATAAATATTCCTAATGAGCATTTGGTATATTTACCGCAAGAGATTGACATGATGAAAACCCGAAAAATCATGGCAGATGTAAATCACCTTTCTCATGAACAACTTGGTAAAATTATGACAGTGGTGAGTGCTCTTGGGTCACGCCCTGAACGACTGTTACATAACCTTGATATCAGCCCAGGTGAATTGCGCAAGGTGCTATTGGCGCTTGGAATTATTCGTCAGCCGCATTTAATTGTTATGGATGAACCGACAAATCATCTCGATCTTCCAGCAATCGAGTGCTTAGAGAATGCCCTGAAAGATTGCCCCTGTGGCCTGTTGCTGATCAGCCATGATTTGCATTTCCTCCAACAGGTCACTAGTAAACGGTGGCACCTGGGTCAACATGAAACGAACGTTATCATTTCTATAGATAATCGAAAGACAACGGATTGAGTATTCGCAGCTCCGGTTTTGCGGTGGTGCGGTGATCACCGCTGTCCCTTGCGGTGGATGACCACCGCACGCCAAACCCTTGCCAGACAAGGCTTTCATGGCCTTTGCGGTGGTTGCGGTGGTAAATCCAGAGGTCTCACCCCCTATGGGTTGAAATATTTTTTCTACCTACCAACCCGACATCCCACGCCAGGCAAATTCCGGCCCAGCGTGAGAAACATTCCCCAAATACCACCGCAACCACCGCACTCTCTCTTCTCTTTCTTCATAACTATCTAAAAACAAATAACAAACAAAGAACTACCACCTGCGGTGGGACAAGTAAACCTTCCACCGCACGACCACCGCGGCCACCGCACGTATCCACCGCAGCAGGTGGTCACCGACGGTTTCAGGGCAGCTCCGGTAAGTAACGGGAAAGGCGATTAACCCGTATTTCTGGAGCCTGAAGCCATGAGCCTTCTGAAAACCATGATCAAGCACACCGCCGGAGGGCAGGAAGCCTCGGCAGGATGTGAAACCCCATCATTACCACCGCAACCACCGCAGCCCGCCATCTATGTCTCCACCGGACTCGATGTCCACGAGATCGAGGACGCCCGCGACCGGCCTGAAGACAGGGAGGTCAACGGCACGCTGTGCCGCCGTCTGTCGCCTGAATACTTTGCCTGGCTACGTTCCCGCATGGTCACGGCCCAAGCCGCGCACAAGGCCGGAAAGCTCCCCGAGGATGCCTGGAATACGCTGCGGCAGCGATTCAACGCCCTGCAGGAGCTGGCCATCCGGGAATTCGGCAAGGAAAGCCTCCAGGAGGTCCTGCAGTCCTTTTCCCCGAAGAACTACCGGCCACCCGCGCTTCGTCCCGAGCCCCAGGAGAAACCCGTCGAAGCTCCCAGAAAGGACTGGATTTATCCCGGGAACCAAGCTTGGAAATGTAAGCAGCCGGTGACTTCCCAGGCAGTCGCCAAGGTCGACGCCATCCGTGAGGAGGCCATGGCCAAGGGCTGGTCCGAGGCACGCCTCTACCAGAACCAGGGCCGATTCCGGTTTCCTTGCGGCGAGGACTACGGCCTGGTCTGCTTCGTCGATGGCGATCAGGAGATTGGCGAGGTCACCGAGCGTTCTATCGAAATTATCCATGGGCCGAAGTCCGGGCGTCCCAGCACGCTGCGGTTCTACAACCCGGACGTGCCGCAGCCGTGGATGAAGAAAGTGGAGGATTGAGCCGTGAAGAAAAAGAAACGCTACGCCAACGCCAAGGATGTCCTGCCCGAGGAACTCTTCGAGCAGATCCAGAAGCACTACACCGGAATTCTCTGGGTTCCGGCACCGAGCCGGTTTTACCAGGAACGCCGTGACCTTGTGCTTGCCCTTCATCTGCAGGGGATCAGCAGCCAGGAGATCTCCAACCTCGCCGGTGTGACCACCCGCCGGGTCAACCAGATCATCGCCGCCGAACGAAAACAGGATCGGGACCGACAGTTGGCCATCGATTCCGGTAAGTAACCCCTGAACCGGCGGGAGCGCGTTTGGAGGCTAAATCGGCCTCCCGCCCCGCATCCCGGCTTGGGAAAACAATATTCGGCAGGATTTCCACGTGGCACTGAACAAACCGGACAAAGAGACGCTGGACCGCTGGCACCGCAACGAGGGCAAGACCGAACCGCCCCGGCGCGGGCCTGGTGCGCCCGAGGGCAACCAGAACCGGCTGCGTCACGGCATCTTTGCCGACCGCTGCCTGACCCCGGAAGAGAAGGTCATGTTCGATGCAATCATCGACCGCCTCAATCAGGACTTCGAGTTCAACAAGTCCAGCGACTTCCTGCAGGTGGAGCTGGTGGGCGTCTACTCGGTGAAGCTGGTCCGCGCCCAGATCGAGGGGAACACCGACGCCGCCGAGAAGCTCGACCGGATGATCCGCTGCCACATGAAGGATCTCAAGACCACCAAGATCGCCCGTGAGGGTGAGGAGCCGAAAGGCCCGCAGACCTCTCCGGCGGAATGGGCGGCGGCTCTGCTCGAGAAGGTGGCCGAGGCCGCCAATGCTCCGGCCTCGAAAACCTCCGGCCGCAAGAAACGCGGAAAGAATTGCGGATAACACCATGGAGGGCTTTTCCGATGACCCCGACACACGGCGACTTGCGGCAAACGACTTCAGCGGGAATTGCGGATAAGACGTGTTCCTTGCACTTTCGGAATTGGCATTCTCCGGCGGCCGATCATCATTCCCACTCCTCGATTTCTTCCTGCAGCCCTCGATATCCGCTTGGCATGTGTGCGCATAAACCGAGCCGCATAACCCAAGTAGATATTGGCATGTTCACGCCGGGGCTCTCTCACACAACCCAAGTAAATATGGGCATGTCGAGCCCCAGTCAGAACCGGCCAAGCCCCGCAAACAGCCATTCCTTCGGCAGCGGCCCTCGCATATGCCAAGCAGATATTGCCATGTGTGTTCCGCGCCCGGAGCGCACAAGCCAAGCAGTTATAGCCATGTGCGGCCGACAAACAGAAAAGGAGAAATTCCGGTCAATCGATATTTCCCGCTCCGCCCGGGAGGAAGAGACCCTCCGTCATGATCATTCATCATCGGCGGATGTGTTCTTCTGCGGGCACTGTCATTCACTGTCTTCGACACTGCCTCGGCCAACGAAAACAGGAGCAGCCGAGGCCGCCCCCATCGTCGGGTCCGGAAGGATCAGAGGCGTTCGAGGGCTTCCTCGAGCTGACCGTCCACGAGGTGGGTATAGATTTGGGTGGTGGACACGTCGCGATGCCCCAAGGCCCGCTGCACCACGAGCAGGTCGTTGGTCGCGCCGTAGAGGTGGGTGGCGAAGGTGTGCCGCAGCCCGTGCGGCGTCAGTTCCTTTTCGATCCCGGCCTTCCGCAGCCAGTGGGCGAGCCGGTTGGCTATCTGCCGCTGGCAGAGTCTGCAGTCCCGGTTCGACAGGAACAGGGCTTCCATTTCTGGGCGGCCGTGTCGACGACGCTCGGCCAGGTAACGGCGCAGCAATGTGCGGAGGTCGGTCTTGATGAACTTGACCTGCGGCACATTCCCCTTGGCCCGCACCCGCAGATGCTTGGCGTCGAGGTCGATGTCATCCATGTCGAGCGCGGCCAGCTCGCCAAGCCTGATCCCGGTGCCCAGCAACACCTCGATCATGGCGCGGTCGCGCAGCGTGGAGAAATCGGTCCGCCCCTTGAGCTCCTTGAGCAGACGTTTCTTTTCGGCGGTAGTCAGGAAGACCGGCAGCTTTCTCGGCAACCGATGCATGCGGATGGACCGGGCCGGGTTTTCACCGACCACGCCCGCCTCGGAGGCCCAGGCGAAAAAGGCCCGCACCGCCGCCTTCATCCGATGGAGCGAGGCCGCCGAGCGTGGGCCTCGCCCGCTCTCGGTGACCGCCCCGGCGGAAAACACCTGGTCGAGGAGCCCGGCCGTGACCTCCCGGCAGACGATGCCCGGGGCCAGCTCCCCGGCCACGCGGACCACCAGGGCGAGGTCCCGGCGGTATGCGGCTATGGTCGCCGGGGAGCGTCCTTCGGCCGACAGGCGGGCACAGAACGCCTCTGTCGCGCCCGTCAGACCGAGGTCAGCCGTTCGGTTGCTCATCGCTGGACTCCTTCACCCGGCTGTGGCCCATGGGCGTGCTTTTGGGCAGCGGCAGCTCCTCGATGCGCCCCGACTCCCTGGCCCAGACCATCATCATGCGGAACACCCGGACGGTCTTGGCGACGGTGCGCTCGGCTCGCTCCTTGCCGTCGGGGAGTTTGAGCAGCAGGTCGGACTTGTAGAACTTGCCGACCTGGGGAAGCCGGATCTCGGCGAGCTGGCGATCCGCGCCGAAGAAGGCCTCAACCACATCGAGGTCCTTCCGGTAGGTGTAGAGGGTCCGCTCTTTCTTTCCGGATTCCCGCAGGTAGCCGATGAAAGCCTCGGCGGCTTGATGCACGGTGCATTCGGTCATGTCGATGTCTCCTTTGTCGGTGGCCCGGTGTGTTCAGGACAGGAACTCGTCCAGCTCCCGCAGCAGTTCCTCGACGTGGCCGAGGGAGCCGACGCTCGCCCAGGTGATGTCCGGCTGCTTCGCGTCCGCTTCGAGCTTGCCGCGAATGCCCTCTATCAGCCGGGTGATGTTCTCCTGCTTTTCTCGGTACGCCTTGAGTGCCTGCTGGCGGTTTCTGTCGTAGGTCATGGCCTGCCTCCGGTTCCGGTTTTCTTGGATGCGGGACCATCCCGCGTCACATCCAATGACGCTTCTATTTCGTTGGAAATCAAGTGTTTGCAGAGATCTTTCTGCATGTGCCCCAAACCCATAAACCAAAGGAGATCAACATGTTGAAGAAGACACTCGAATGGACCATCCCGCTGGTCCTGGCCGGGATCATGACCGGCTGCGCCACCTACCGGCCTCCGGCCCAGATCCAGTCGGCAGTGGCCACCGTCAACCGCCACACACCCGAGTATGTGACCGAGGCCAACAAGGCGCTGCGCGAGGTCGGCCACCCGGACGCCGAGCGCCTGACCGGTGTCGGCCTGCGCCTGCAGACCGCCGTGGACGCCCTTGACCAGTGGGCCAACGGCACGAACCAGGAGGCAGGCCAATGAAAGAGATTCTTCAGGAGAACAGCGATGCCGTTCGCCAGGCCGGTGAGGCCCTGGTCGAAATCGGCACCGAGCTGGCGGCGGGACGGATCGAGAACGCCCTCGGCCGTCTGGAAGCGGCCCAGCAGCAGTACCGGGCCTGGACGGAGTTGGACCAGGCCATCATCGACATTCAGGAAGCTGTCCACGACCGGAAGAACACCCTGGCCGTGCAGCAAATCCTGACGGAACTGGTGGGCACCATCCTCGGCAACGCCTTGAGGACGGGAATGCACTGATGGCGGTAACCGACAAGGAGCGCAAACTCGCGGCGACCCTGAGCGATCCCGTGTTGTGGGGGCAAGCCTACCTCTACAACCGGGATGGCTCAGGCCGCGACTACTGGCCGCACCAGGTGGAGGACCTGCGCTGCCCGGCCAAGAACATCATCCACCTCGACGGCCGGGACGTGGGCAAGTCCATCGTGCTCTCGACCGACGCGCTCCATTACGCCTTCACCACCCGAGGCGGCCAGGGCCTCATCGCGGCTCCGCACCAGGGGCACCTCGATACCATCATCGAGGAGATTGAGTTCCAGCTCGACACCAACCCGGATCTGATGAACAGCATCGCCCTGACCAAGTACGGCAAGCCCAAGATCCACCGCAAACCCTACTTCCGCCTGGAGTTCACCAACGGTTCGGTGCTCTATTTCCGCCCGGCCGGGGCTTATGGCGACGCCTTCCGGTCCCTGCACGTGGGCCGCGTCTGGGTCGATGAAGGAGCCTGGCTGACCGAACGGGCCTGGAAGGCGCTCCGCCAGTGCCTCAAGGCCGGGGGGACGCTACGCATCTACTCCACGCCCAACGGCCTGCGCGACACCACCTATTACCGGCTCACCTCGTCGGATCAGTTCCATGTGTTCCGCTGGCCGTCCTGGCTCAATCCCCTGTGGACCGAGGAGCGCGAGGCCGAACTGCTGGAGTTCTACGGCGGCCGCGACAGCTCCGGCTGGCAACACGAGGTGGCCGGTGAACACGGCAAGCCCTCCTATGGGGCCTTCAATGTCGAGCAGTTCAACCTCTGTCGGCAGGATCTGCTGGAGTATCAGAAGATCGTCATCACCGATTCCGAGCTGCGCGACTGCGACACCGAGGAAGCGGCCCACGACCGGCTGGAGATGCTGCTCAACCTCACGCCCCGCAGCGGGCAGTTCTGGATCGGTGGCGACCTGGGCTACACCAACGACCCCACCGAGATCGTCGTATTCCAGGAGACGGAGATCGGCGAGCGGACGCTGCTGAAGATGATCCTGCGCGTCCATCTCGAACACGTTTCCTATCCGCACATCGCTCAGATCATCGCGCTGCTGGAGCGTTACTACACCCCGGCTGGCATCGGCGTGGACAACGGCGGGAACGGTCTGGCGGTGGTTCAGGAATTGCTCACCCTGGACAAGTACAAAGGGCTGGAGCTGGAAGGCAGGCTCAAGGGATACGACTTCGGCGGCATGACCCGGCTGGCGGTGCGAGACGGCAAGGAAATCAAGAAGCGAACCAAGGAGCTGATGACCAGCCTCATCAACGGAGCCCTACAGCGCAAGCAGGTCATTTTCCCCTCGGACGACCTGGAGGTGGAAGACCAGTTCACCACCCACACCTACACCCTGCGGGACGGCAAGATTATATATTCCAAGGGCAACGACCACATCATCGACGCGGTGCGCTGCGCCATGCTGATCCGGGAGGAAGGAAACCTCGACCCGGTCGGCGAAGAGGTGGTTTCGCTCAAACCGGTCCTCACCAATCCGATCTTCATCTGATCGCACCCTCCGACGCTTTCCACCCCGTTCCGGTAAGTAACCGGCATCGAGCCGGGTTCGGCCCACACGGGCCGGATGTGCGGCTGTCATGGCCGAAACTACCGAGAGGATCACGTGGAAAGCACCGCCCATCAGGACGAACAACCCGAAAGCCTGGACACCACCGGCTTTGTCATCGCGCCGCTGGCCGCAGCGGCCGCGCTCGACTCGGCCGCCTTCAGCAAGGTCAACGCCGCCGAGGCGATTCCGGCCACCTGGGAAGAACGCGCCCGCAAGGCCTGGGAATACTACGTCGAGGAGCCGCTGGTGAAGAACTGCGTCAACTCCTGGCGCACCTTCGCCGTGGGCGACGAGATCAAGATCACCAGCGATGACGAGAACCTCAAGGAGCAGGCTCTGGAGGCCGCCTGGCGGTTGAACATCACGCAATTCATCAAGGACATGGTTCTTCAGCTCCTGGTGAAAGGCGACGCCATCGGCTTCAAGCGCTTCACCAAGTCCGGCCAGGATATCGAGGAGCTGGTCTGCGTCAATCCGGTTTCGGTCAAAGTCAAATACGCCCAGGGCGAGCTGATCGAGGCCCGCCAATTTCCCGAAGACACCCCCGGCGGCGGGGAATCCATCCCGCTACCCGTCGAACAGGTGGTCCACCTCAAATGGGACGCACCGGCCTTCTCGCCCCGGGGTAACTCCCTCGTGCTTCCCGCCTTTCAGGCCATCGAACTGCTGCGCGACTACCGCCGGGCCGAACAGGCCATCGCCAAGCGCTGGGCCACGCCCTTTCGCCTGCTCAAGGTGGGCGGCGCGTTCGGCCAGAAGATGGTGATGCCGGACCAGCGGATGCTCGAACAGGTTCGCGACATGGTCAACAAGATGGACATGAAAAGCGGCCTGGTGGTCCCGTTCTACGTCAATGTCGAAACCCACGGCACCGACGGCCAGGTCCTCAACGTCGAGGACAAGGTCAAGGAGGTGAAGGAAGACATCGTGGTGGCCCTGGGTCTGTCACGCTCGCTGGTGACCGGCGACGGTCCGAATTTCGCCACCGCCTCGGTGAGCATGCAGAAGATGATGGTCATGATCCGCGAGATCAAACAGGCCGCACGCAAGCTCCTCGACTGGGTGTTCGACGACTGGATGGAGCTGAACGGCCACGGCGACAAAAGCATCCAGTTCATCTTCAACGACCTCGACCCCAGCGACGCGGTCGATTTCAAGAAGCTCCTCATCGAACTCTACGACCGCAAGCTCATCAGCCGCTCCAGCCTTCAGCTCAAGATGGACCTGGACCCGGACATCGAGGCCGCCAACCGCGAGACCGAACGTAAGCAGATCGACCTGATGGACGAGAAGCAGGTGAAGCCGGTGGTGGATATGGTCGTCTCCGGCATTCTCAGCGTGCCTCGCGCCCGGAAGATGCTCGGGATTCCGGCAGAGGACGATGAACCCACGGCGGAGGCGGCTTTGGTCTGGTCGGGCGACCTGGAGTCCACCGGCGATGCGGCCGTGTGCGACGAGTGCAGCCACTTCATTGCTGACACCAACCACTGCCGGGTCCACAACAGCGAGCGCACCTTCGACGCCCCGGCCTGTCGCTTCATCGACCGCCGGGAGCCTCGCTGATGCCATCGGACCTCAAGCAGCGCATCCAGGACGCCACCCTGAAAAGCCTGACGGCCCGCAACCGCTACAACGACCAGGTCACGGCCCAGCTCACTCAGGCGCTGAAACAGGCCGAAGACGAGGTCGCCCGCGCCATTCTCCAGTACCGCTCCCTCGGCTCCCTGCCGGACAACAAGCTCGCCGCGCTCAAGGGGCTGGAAAAGCTCCAGCTCGAACTCGACGACACCATGAAGCGGCTCAAACGGGAGCAGACCCTGGTCTTTCGCAAGACGACCAAGGACTCCTTCAAGCTCGGCATCCAGCAGGGAATCGGAGAGCTCGCCGACGCGGCGCTTCCGTTCTACGTCGACCTCAAGCCAGAAGGCATCGATAAGCTGGCCACCAAGGTGTTCACCATCGTCGACACCAACGCCCTCGACTTCATGGCTCAGTACAACCTCACACTCGCCGGTGACGTCCACCGCGAACTCGCAGACGGCATCAAGCGCACCATCCTGAACGGCGTCGCCACGGGCAAGGGAGCCGACGACATCGTCCGGGACATGGGCAAGGTGATCATCGACAAGGACTCCTTTCGCCAGGCCGGAAGCCGGGTGTTCAGCAAGGCGCAGTACCGCATGGAGATGATCGCCCGCACCGAGGTCCTCCGCGCCCACAATATGGGCAGGCTCAAGTTCCATGAGCGGGTCGGCATCCAGAAGCTGGAATGGCTGGCCATGGAGGATGAGCGCATGTGTCCGGTCTGTGGCGGCCTGGACGGCAAGACTTTTCTAATCGACAAATTCCCACAACAACCCGCGCATCCGCACTGCCGCTGCACCAACATCGTGGCGTGGCCGATGACCGTTTGCGGCAGCGAGATGGCCGCCAAGGCCGCCGCCCAGGCATCGCAGGGGGACGCCTGCATTCTCCCGCCCCACGTGCTGGAAGGCATGGCCGACGCCCAGGCCAAGGAGAACGCCAAGCTCAAGAGCGCCTTTGAAAACGGCGACATTGCCGACCTCGGTTCGCTGACGGTCAAACAGCTCCAGACCCTAGCGAAACAGAACGGCGTGGCCATCGCCCGGACCAAGGCCGATTTCATCAAGCTGCTCGATCTGGCCGAACCCGGGATCGATCACGGTGACCTGGCCGGAGCGGCACTCAGCGCCAAGCTCAAGGAACACAAGATCGGCCTGCTGCGGACCAAGGAAGAACTGGTCGATTTGCTCGGGCTGAAGCAGACGGAACTCAAACAGGCCAAGCTGCTCGCCGCCCAGATGGCGAAGATTCCTCCCGCCGAGGGGCTGGAGGGCATGACCGCCCAGCAGCTCAAGGAGATGGCGAAGGAGAACGGCATCTCCCTCAACATGACCAAACAGGAGACCATTGAGCTGCTGGACAAGCTGGAACCCGGCGTGGAGCACAGCGGCCTGATGGGCAAGGAACTCGCGGCGGCCAAACAGAAGCACGGCATCGGCATCCTCAAGAACAAGCAGCAGCTCGTCGAGGCGCTGCAGAAGAAGGCCGGTGCCGACATGGCCGAGTCGGTCAAAAAAAAGGCGGTCGACGAGGCCAAGCAGAAGTTGATCCTGAAACAGAAAACGGCCCTCGAAGACGCCGCCAAGGCCGTGGTCGTTCCCGACACGCCGACCGGCTACAAGGATTTCCTCGACGCGATTGCCAAGGCGGAACAGGCGGTTTCCGGTGGCACCGATCTACCCCAGGATCTGCTGGCGGTCCACAGCAAGGAAATCGCCTTCAAGAAACAGCTCTTCCAGGACCAGGTCGGCAAGCTGAAATCGACGGAGCTCAAGACGCTCGCCAAGGAGACCAAGGTCCAGTATTGGCAGTGGGCCAACAAAGACGAGCTGACCACGCTCTTCACCGAGACCGATCCCGCGAAAATCAAAGCGGTTCAGGCCAGCATCGACACCAAGCACGCCGCATGGGCCGAAAAACATGGCGGCAAGAAGAAACCCGCACCGGCCAAGTCCGCCACGCCGAAACCAGCTCCACAACCGAGTCCGGTCAAGCCGCCCGAGGCCAAGATCGGCAAGAAAGGCGCGGAGTTCGCCACCGTCGATGCCGCGTGGCAGCAGAAAGGTCTGCCGTCAAAATTCAAGAAAACCGGCAAGGCCGCTGTCGGCGGCGCACACGAAAAGGAGTTCTGGACCGACGAAAACGGTGACAAATGGCTGTTCAAGCCCATTGGCCGCAAGGACGATGAGTTCATCGCCTTCGGAGAGGAAGCCGCCTACAAGATCGGTCGCCTGATCGACCCCCATTCCATCGAGGTGCGCACCATCCAGTTGAACGGCCGCACCGGCTCCATCCAGAAATGGCGTACCGATCTGCGGGACGACTTCGATTTTCGCAACATTCTGCCCCAGGATCTGACCACCATCGAACTGGAGCAGATCCAGCGCGAGCATGTGGTCGACTGGATGATCGCCAACCACGACGGACATTCCAAGCAGTTCATCCGCGCCCGGGACGGTCGCGTCTACGGCATCGACAAAGGCCAAGCATTCAAGTTTCTGGGCCAGGACAAGCTCTCGCTCGACTATCACCCCAACGGCGTCTGCGGCGAGGAAGAGCCGTTTTACAACAAGGTCTTCCGGGCGGCCAAGGAAGGGAAGGTACGGGTCGATCCGAACGCGACCTTTCGCTACATCCAGGAAGTCGAAAAGATCGCCGACGAGGATTACCTCGATCTGCTGCGGCCCTACGCCGAGGGACGGTTTTCCAAGGACCCGGCCGGGCTGCGGCATTTCTACGATCTGGCCCTGGAGCGGAAACACAATCTCCGGCGTGACTTCGAGGGCTATTACGCCGATGTGCTGGGGGATCGGGGCTTCCGTTTCGACAAGCTGAGCGCCGCCACCGGCAAGAAAAAGCTGCTCTCCTCCGCCGAAGAGACCCTGGTCGAGGAGGCCCGCAAACTAGGCTGGCAGGGCAAGACACTGCCCTTCGACAGTGGCGACGTTGAGGACCAGAACGCGCTGATCTTCACCGAGAGTTTCAAGGGGAAGAAGCGCACCGTGGTCAAGATGAAGATCCGGCCGGACACGGACCGCCGCATCGACGAGGTGCTGCGCAGGTATGTGCAGACGGCGGTCGGGGAAAAGGGACAACCGCTGGTCGAAGACAGCTTCTTTCCGACGATTCTGGACGCCGTCAAAAACGTCAATTTCCACGTGGGCGACGGCAAGTACAACCGGACCAAGATCGACAAGGCCCTGCGCCTGCGCAAGAAACTGGAGACCCTGCAAAAGAGCACCGACCCCAAGGTCAAGGAGATGGCGGACCATTATCTGAAATGGGTGAAGGAGATCGAAGAGTCCGTCGACTGGGACCGGGCCACCAACGGCGTATTCGAGCAGTACCTGCCCAAGCTCGACGCGCATAAACCCAAGGAGAAACCGCCGTTCAAGGTGGAACGCGGCAAGGTGACCCACACCAAGCGCAGGATCGGTTCCGGCACCATTACCGTCGAGGCCGACGACATCGACAACCGGACGCTGTTCAATCAAAACTCCCGCATGCAGGACGGGCACCAGTACACCGTCACCTTCGAGGACGGCACCCGG
Source organism: Desulfatitalea tepidiphila (assembly GCF_001293685.1). Lineage (NCBI taxonomy): Bacteria > Pseudomonadati > Thermodesulfobacteriota > Desulfobacteria > Desulfobacterales > Desulfosarcinaceae > Desulfatitalea > Desulfatitalea tepidiphila. Next base: position 1,052,596 of record NZ_BCAG01000001.1, read on the forward strand.
GTCCGCTATCGCCCCTGGTCGGACACCAACCTCTATGCCCAGCGCGGCGAGTTGGAAATGATCCTGGACGGCGACGCTACCCCCGGACGGGTCGAGGCGATGCTGGAAAAGCTCGAACAGCTTGGGATCGATACCCGGGTGGCCACGGCGGAAAACGCGGAGCAGATGTACCTCGAAAAGCTCGCCTACATCCGCAAGACCGACAAGAGCGCCGACTACAAACGACTGCAGAAATCGCTCGACGACCGCAACGCCACCACCACCGAGCGGGTCCAGGCTCTGCGCGGCTATTGGCAAAAGGAACTGGGCGTCCAGGACATCACCCAGCTTTCCGGATACAACCCGCTGGGCGAATACCAGGCGGGCTTTCTAGACCGCGACGCCAAGGGCGGATACCGGCACCAGCTCCGGTTCGACATCACTGAGGAGGACCTGGAAAAACAGATGAAGGGCTATTCGCTGGTCCACGATCTGACCAACGGCGAGAGTATGTCCGGCTTCATCGACTTGATCATGGAGAACAACGGAGCCATGGTCAGCACGGTCGAGAAGATGCGCATGGGCGTGGCTCCGGGCGGAATGTCCCCGGTGGCCGATATGCAGACCGGCGGCGCGAGCTATTTCTTCACCCGGATCAAGAAGCAACCGGCCAGCGACGCCTCACCGGCCCTCTATTTCAAGAAACAGATGCTGCGGCGCATGGACGCTATCAGTTATGACCATGACGCCTACGGCAAGGTGATTGATGACTACGTGCAGCGCAACCGGGGGGCCAGCATCGACGACTGGAAGCGGTTCTCGCAGCGCCATGGCAACGAGACCATCTTCAAATACTCGGTAACGCTGCTGGACAACATCGAATTCATCGTCGCCAGAAGCGACAACGAACGCCGGGAGATCATCCAGAGTTTCACCCGGCGCGGCATCAAGAAACTACCTGACGGGCGCAAGGTGGAGGACATCGTCCATACCCCGCAAAGCTGGAGCAAACGCAAACAATGACCATGAAGGACTTTATCGAACAAGAGAAACAGCGGCTGCAGGAAGCGCTGCACTGGTTCAACAACCGGGGCAGCCGCATGACCGTAAGGGAATCCGGGGATCTCTTTCTGGATACCCTGGTGGATAGTTTTACCGTCACCCGGATCGCACCCCATTTCGACACCGCTGGCAACCATCTGCGTACCGATTTCTGGCTGTTGTGGAAGGCACTCGGTTACGACGAGGGTTTTCAGCACGCCCACACCATCAAAGTGGTCGATGTCCGGGTCGAAGACACCCTGATGGCCGAACATGACGGCAAGGAGGCCGAAGGCTGGCTGATTGTCGAGCTGGCCGACGATCTGGGCCGGATTCACCATGTCGAAATGATGGAGCCGGTCTCGGAGCCCGAGCTCGCGGCGGACTGGCAACGCTGGATCGCCTACCGACAAAAAAACGCCGAAAGATTCCACCGGATCGACGCCCAGCTTCTGGCAGAGCATCTCCGGATCGCGGAGGACTGGTCATGAAACTGCGCTATATGATCGACTCGATAATCGCAGACCGGGAGGCCACCGTCCCGGAATACGTGCCCGTGGGCGTCTGGGTTCAGGGGTCGGGTCCCGGTCTGGATGTGGAGATGTACTACCTCGACCGGGGGCCGAGCGGGCTTGCAGACCGCAAGGACGAAGCCGCCTGGGTGGTCAACCGTCTGGTCGAGGCCGGGGCCACCTCGCTTCCGGCAGATTTTCTCGAATACCACCGGCTGTCCCGATCCCCCTATGACGGGGTCTTTTCCGAGATCACCGAGAGCGACGAATACCCCTCCCTCGACGCCTGCGGCAAGGCCGTTCTGGCCCGGCTGAACCCCGTCCGCTGAAATTCGCCGTCACCCTCCGACACATCGCCGACGCTTCCGGTAAGTAACCGCTGAACGCTCCCCGCAGGTCGCGGAGAGCACAGCAAACTGACCGGAGACGTTGATGGAACTGTTCGCCACAGACCTGGAAAGGCTGGCGTTTCTACTGGAGGCCGATGCGGCGCTGACTCTCGATCCCGATGTGCTTGGGACCGAGGCCGCCGAACAGTCCGCTCCTGAAGAGCTCCCTCCCGAGAAACGCCCCAAGTACATCACCAACTACATCGGCAGTAAGCAGAAGCTCGTCGACTGGATCTGGAAGCATACCCCGGAAGGCGTTGGCACCGTGCTCGACGCATTTTCGGGGTCTGCGGTCGTGGCCTACATGTACAAGACCAAGGGCCTCCAGGTCATCGCCAACGACCGGCTCCGCTACTGCCACCACGCCGCCAAGGCGATCATCGAGAACAACTCGGTTCGCCTGAGCGAGGACGAGATCGAAGCGCTTCTGGCCGACAACGCCAAGGCGGGCAGCTTCGTCCAGGACAACTTCAAGGGCATCTTCTTCGCAAAGGGCGTCCATGCGCTGATCGACACCATCCGCGCCAACTGCGACAAGCTCTCCGGCTTCAAGAAAGATATCGCTCTGTTCGGCCTTGGCAAGACCTGCATGAGCGGCAAGGGCGGTTTCGGCCACTTCTCGTCCTCCACGGACTATGGCCGCCGCCAGGACACTCCAGACGAGTTCAAGGATCGTCTGCGCAAGAACCTGCAGCGCATCAACGCCCTGGTCTTCGACAACGACAAGGAGAACAAGGCGCACCGGCAGGACATCAACGACCTGCTGCCGAAAGCCAAGGCGGATCTGGCCTACTTCGATCCGCCCTACGCCACCGAGTTTTCGACCACCAACTACGAGCGGGCCTACCACTTTGTGGAGGGGCTCATGACCTATTGGGAAGGGCTCGAAATCAAGGCCGACACCAAGGTCAAGTATTACGAGACCGACCACAAGACCGTCACCAAGGCCAACGCCAGCGAATTCTTCCAGACCTTTCTCGGCAATGCCAAACACATTCCGCACTGGCTGATTTCCTACCGCGATCACGCCTATCCCAACGAGCAGGAGATGAAGCGGATCATCGGCTCATTCGGCAAGCAGAGCCGGATGAAGTCCAAGGATCACCACTACGCCATCACCTCCAAGCACGGCGAGGCTTCCAACGCCAAGGAGCGTCTGTTCGTCTGCGCTCCCGGGGCCAAGGCCAGCGCCGAACGGGAGGAGAAGCCCGTTCCGATGGCCGCTGCCGCGAACTTCCACACCAGCATCCCCGTGGACATCCGGCTGGGCGATGGTGAACGCCTCGCGACCGAGGCCATGGATGTCAGTTCGGCGGGCGACCCCCAGTTCACCTTCGTTCTCTGCCGCACAGGGACCAACAAGAACGGCGACCACTTCACCGCCGAGGAGTTGTCCGGTCGGCACATGACGGCCGTGAACAAGAAGGTCGATCTGCAGCATTCGCAGGAGTTCAACGACATCGTCGGTGGCGTCGTCGCCGCCGACTACCTGGAGGACGACAACGGCGGCCGCGTGGAATGCGTCGGCGAGCTGTACGTCCACGACACCCCGGCCGCCCGGCTGGCCTACAAGCTGATGAAACGCGGGATCATCTCCCAGGTCTCCATGGAGTGCGACTACCAGGAAGGCGAATGCTCGGTCTGCCACAAGCGCTTCCAGAACAAGGCCGACTACTGCACCCACCTGCGCAAATTCAAGGGCCGTGATTTCAACGGCCAACCCGTTTTCGAGATTCTGCACGGCGTCACTTTCACCGGACTGGGACTGCTCGACCGCAAGGGCGCGGACGAGAACGCCAGGATTCTGCAGGTGGCGTCACTTCAGAGCCAGCCCGACCAATCCCAACCCGAAGGAGATTCCACGATGGAAGACAAAACCAAACCCACCGATGACCAGGCCGTCGAAGCGGCCAAGAAGAAACCGGCCCAGCAGGAAAACGATCCTGCCCGCGTTACCGACCTGGAAAAGGAAAACCGGCAGCTCAAGGCCCAGGTCGCCGAGCTGCAGAAACGTGTCCAGGAACTGGAAGCCGAACAAAAGGCGGCCGCCTGCCGCTCCCGGGCCAAGAAGCTGCTCACCCGTCTGGAGAAGCAGGGACTTTCCTTCGCTTCCGAGGAGAACCGGGAAGCCGAACTGAAACGCCTGGCCGAACTGTCCGACGAAGCCTTCGCCGCCACCGAGGCCGCTTACGAACGCCTGCCTAAATCGGCCAAAGCGGACAAGGAAGAGAAAGCCGCCGACAGCGATCCGGGCGGCAAGCCCGCCGCCAAGGCATCGACGGAAACGCCGCTGCGCAGCGACGCCGGTGTCCGGCCCCACGATGTGGACGACCGCAAGGTATCGCTCGAGGACCGTCTGCGCGACGGGTTCATGGCCGCTTACCGCAACCGTGTCGGCGAGGA